>CAZDGR010000121.1:0-11001 GCA_964504845.1 uncultured Rhizobium sp.
AAAGCCCGGTGAGCCAGAGGATGCCGCTCCTGTGGCCGTTCGCCTGCCAGCGCTCGGCGAGCTCGATGCGGCCCACTTCGCGCTTCACGTTGGTCGAGCGGATGACGTCGCGCCGCGCGCGCGCGTGTCCGTCGAGCGTGACGGTACCGCCGCCGGCGACGTCGTAGCCGTCGACCAGCACGAAGCGGCCGGTGCGCGCCATGGTGCGCGCGTCGTCGACCGCGAGCGTAGAGCGGGCGCGCAGCACGACCTCGGCGATCTCGCCCGCGGCCACCGCGTCGGCGGCGCGGCTGGCGAGATCGGCGGTGTCGATCACACGCTCGATCGTCTGCACCTCGACCGCGTGCTCGGCGGTCGCCAGCTTCAGCTTGTAGCGCTTGCCGCGCACCAGCGGCTGGCGGCCGAGCCAGACGATGCGGGCACGGAGGCTGTTGGTCTCGACCGGGGCCGACTCCTCCAGGTGCCCGATCTGGCCGCGCTCGACGAAGATCTGGTCGTCGAGCGTGATGCCGATCGAACGTCCGGCCTCGGCTTCCGCGGGCTTCGCGTTCTCGGGCCAGGACTCGATCGAGGCGATCTTCGCCTTGCGGCCGCCGGGCGCGAAGACCAATGTGTCGCCGACCTTGAGGCGCCCGCTTTCGATGCGGCCGGCGAGGATCCGGCGCTCGTCGAACTTGTAGACGTCCTGAATCGGGAAGCGGAGCGGCTGATCGACCGGCGACGGCGACGGCTTGAGGCCGTCGATGGCCTCGACCAGCGTCGGCCCGCTGTACCAGGGCATCGCCGGCGATCGCGACGCGACGTTGTCGCCCTCGCGTCCCGACACCGGGATCACGCCCCTCGGTGCGACGCCGAGGGACTCCAGATAGGATTCGATTTCGCGCGCGACCTCGGCGAAGCGTGCCTGCGCGTATCCCGCGAGGTCCATCTTGTTGACGGCGACGACGATCTGCGTGAGCCCGAGCAGGCTCAAGAGGTAGGCATGCCGGCGCGACTGCTCGCGCACGCCCTCCTTCGCATCGACGACCAGCAGCGCCCCGTCGGCTGCGGCGGCACCGGTCACCATGTTGCGCAGGAACTCCTTGTGCCCCGGCGCGTCGACCAGCGTGTAGTTGCGCTTCGCCGTCTTCAGCCAGACCTGCGTCGTGTCGATGGTGATGCCCTGGTCGCGCTCGGCCTGGAAGGCATCGAGCAGGAAGGCCCATTCGAACGGCATGCCGCGCTTGGCAGACGAAGCGCGGATCGCTTCCAGCTTGCCTTCCGGAAGCGAGCCGGTGTCGTGGACGAGGCGGCCGACGAGCGTCGACTTGCCGTGATCGACATGGCCCGCGAGCGCGACGCGAAGAGGTGCCGTGATGTCGGCCATCACATGTACCCGGCGACGCGAAGCCGCTCGAAGGAGTCCTCGGCCTCGTGGTCCATCGCGCGGCCGGCGCGCTCGGGCGCCTTCGTCGCTTCGAGCTCGGCGATGATCGCATCGAGCGTCGCGGCGTTGCTCGCCATCGGATGGGTGATGTCCTGGTCGCCGAGCGAGCGATAGCGCTTGCCGCCCTTGGCGAAGTAGAGATCGACGACCGGGATCCTCTCGCGGCGGATGTAGCGCCAGACGTCGAGCTCGGTCCAATGGAGCAGCGGGTGCACGCGGATATGCGTGCCGGGCGCGAAGTCGGTCTTGAACTGGTCCCAGAGCTCGGGCGGCTGCTCGCGCACGTCCCACTCGGCGTTCTCGCCTCTGGGGCTGAAGTAGCGCTCCTTCGCTCTTGTCGCATCTTCGTCGCGGCGTATGCCGGCGATCACCGCCTTGAGCTTGAGGCGGCCCACCAGCGCCTTGAGCGCATAGGTCTTGCGGGCCGAGGATCGCGCCGCCGGCGGCAAGGTCGGGTCCATTTCCTCCACCGGCGGGCAGGGCTCCTGCATCAGATCAAGACCCCACTCCTGCGCATATCGATCACGGAACGCGTACATCTCCGGGAACTTTTTCCCGGTGTCGCAGAACAGCGCCGGGAACGGCACCCGCCCGAAGAACGCCTTCCGGCAGAGCCAGACCATGACGTTGGAATCCTTGCCCAGCGACCAGAGGAGGCCGAGAGGATCGAGCTTGTTGAAGGCTTCGCGGAGGATATAGACGCTCTGGCTTTCGAGCGCGTCGAGGTGGTCCATGGGGCGCTTGTTAAGCTACCCCCGGGCCCATGTCGAGCCCCCGGAATCCGGCGCCGGCCGCCCGCCAAGCCCTTGAAACCCCTTGCCTTGATCTAGGCCTGCCGGCTTCCTAAATACAGTCCCGGCGGCGCCTATCTCGAGGGCCGCCGAAAAGGGGCACCAGGAGGTGCCCTGGCGCTCGCTCAAGGAGGAGGCCGTGAGCCGTATGCCGCTCTTCAACAGCCCGTTCCTGCTGGGTTTCGATCATTTCGAGCGGGCCGTCGACCGCATCGCCAAGATGTCGGGCGAAGGGTACCCGCCCTACAACATCGAGCAGATCGGCGAGAACCGGATCCGCATCACCCTCGCGGTAGCTGGGTTCGGCGAACGCGATCTGCAGATCCAGACCGAGAACAGCCAGCTGACCGTCCGCGGGCGGCAGGAAGAGACAGGCGAGCGCGTGTATCTGCACCGGGGAATCGCCGCCCGGCAGTTCCAACGGAGCTTTGTCCTGGCCGAGGGCATTGAGGTGATGGGAGCCGAGCTCGACAACGGGCTTCTCCACATCGACCTCGTCCGCCCGGAGCAGGAGAGCCGCGTGAGGAACATCGAGATCAAGCCGGCGAAGGCGAGCCGGAGCGTCGATACCAGGACGACGAAGTCCTGATGACCCGGGGGCCCTCAAGGGGACCCGGAGGAAGGAGCCGTAAGATGACCGAGAACGAAACCTATAGCCCGATGACCCCGACCGATCTGGCGCGGCTCGGCATGAACTTCGTGGCCTATGTGAAGCCGATCGTCGTCGAGGACGAGATGCGGTTTGCGATCTGCGCCGCCGACGGCACCCAGATGGGCCTCGCCCCCAACCGCGAGATCGCCTTCGCCGCGATCCGCCAGCACGAGCTCGAGCCGCTCAGCGTGCACTGAGCCGCAGCGGCTCAGGGCCTGGCGACGATCCGCGAGGCGGGAAGAGTGACGATGGCGGTCGTCCCTTCCCCCTCGCGACTGTCGATCTCCAGCCGACCGCCGTGCAACTCGACCAGCGAACGACTGAGCCATAGACCGAGGCCGGCCCCGCGCCGGCCTCGCGCCTGTTCGGCGGTTCCCTGCCGGAACGGCTCGAAGATCGTCGCCAGCCGCTCGGCCGGAATGCCCGAGCCGGTGTCGGCGACGGTGATGGTCAGATTTCCCTCGCGGTCGCCTTCGACGCGCACCCAGATGCGATGGCCGGCCGGCGTGAACTTCGCCGCGTTCGAGAGAAGGTTCAGCAGCACCTGGCGGATCGAGCGACGATCGACATGGATGACCCAGGCCTCGTCGACCCGGGCCGCCTCGATCTCGGCTCCCAAGCCTTGCGCGTATCCCCGCGCCATCCGAACCGACTCGCCGACGAGCTCGACGAGCTCGACGTTCTCGGGCGACTGCTGGAACTGGCCGAGCTCGATCCGCGACATGTCGAGCAGGTCGTTGATGATGCCGAGCAGGTGCCGGCCGCTGGCGCCGATGTCGCGGACGTAGTCGAGATAGTTCTTCGCGCCCAAGGGCCCGAACAGCTCCTCCGACATGATCTCGGAGAAGCCCAGGATCGCGTTCAGCGGCGTGCGCAGCTCGTGGCTCATGTGGGCGAGGAATCGCGTCTTCGCGAGATCGGCTGCGGCAGCGATGTCGCGCGCCTGACGCCACTTCGCCGAGTCCGCCTCGGCGTCGTGCTGCGGGGTCACGTCGCGGGTCGAGCCGCGATGGCCGAGGAAGTGGCCGGCATCGTCGAAGAACGGCCGGCCCGAGATGCGCAAGTGACGGATGCGTCCGTCGGCGGCGGTCTGGATCACCGGCACGTCGAGGAACGGCTCGCGCCTGTCGAGCACCTCGAGGAACTGCCGCTTCGCCGACGGGTCCATGCCCTGGCCTGCATGCGTGTCGAAGAGGCGCATGCCGACATACTCCTCGGGCGGGAGCCCCGTCATCGCGCGCACGCCGTCCGAGACGAAGGTGTAGCGAAGCTCGCGATCGAGCTCCCAAAGCCAGTGCGAGGAAGACTCGGCGAAGTCGCGGAAACGCTTCTCGCTCTCGCGAAGCCTGCCTTGCGCGTCGATCAGCGCCTTTTCCGCTTCCTTGATCGGCGTGATGTCCATGCCGACCGTGAGCACGCGCGACGGCGGACCGCTGCCGTCGCTGAGCGGCACCTTCTTCACCAGGAAGGCGCGGCTCGAGCCGTCCGCGATCGGCATCATCCGCTGGAAGGGCTGGCTGGTCGCGCCGGACGCAAGCACGGCCTGGTCCTGGGCACGCCCGATCGCCGCCGCCTTCTCGCCGAGGAAGGCGCCGCTGACCATGCCCGTGCCGATCGCCGGCGTCGTGCCGAGGATGGTCCGGGCGTAGTAGTCGTTCATCATCACGTAGCGGGATTCGGCGTCCTTGACCATGATGACGGCGGGCACCGCGTCGATGATGTCGCGGAGGAACTTCTCGGCATTGACGATCTGGGTGATCTCGCGGCCGGTGCCGCGGTAGCCGGCGAAGTCGCCGTTGCCGTCGAAGAGCGGCTTCGCGTTGATGCTGAAGTGGCGCAGCCTGCCATCCGCATCCATGCGCGCGAAACGGAAGTCGACGATTGGCCGGCGGGCGTCGAGGTCGGCGAGATGGGCCGCCCAGGCCTCGTCCCCGACCTGGATGCCGTCCTTGATCGGGGTCTTGCCGAGCAGCGCCGATGGGTCCTCTCCGGTCCTGGCCGAGGAGCCGGACGAGAGCAGCGAGAATTTGAGATTCCGATCGAGCTCGTAGAACCAGTCCGAGCAGACCTCGGCGAAGTCGAGGAGCCGGCGCTCCTCCTCGGTCACGGCATGACGTCCGGCACCGGTCGCGGGACGGCGTGCGTCCCGCGTCGGGTCGGCAGCTGGGCGGCCATCGTCGGTCATGCCTGCCTGGTCTCGCGTCATCGGAGCCGGCCAGTCTGGCCGAGCGAGCCGAACGGCACCTTAGCTCGGGGCCGGAGCACTTGGTTCGTGGAACGAAACGTAGCCGGTCGCCCTGCCCCTGGCAAACCGCGCTTCGATGTCCGTCCTCGACCTCGGATGCGGGCAACGGCATGCTGGCGGCCATGCTCGAAAGCACGCTCTGGATCGCGCTCGGCGGTGCGCTCGGCAGCGTCAGCCGGTTCTGGCTGTCGCTGGCCTTCGACGCGCTGTTCGCCTCGACGTTCCCCTGGGCGACGGTGGTGACCAACATCACCGGGTCCTTCGCCATAGGCATGATCGCGGCGCTGCCCCTCGGGCCGACGTCGCGGCAGTTCTTGATGGTCGGCGTGCTCGGGGGATACACCACCTTCTCCGCCTTCAGCCTGCAGACGCTGGTCCTGGTCCAGGACGGCGAGTGGCCGAAGGCGGCGGCGAACGTTCTGGGATCGGTCATTCTCTGCTTGGTCGCGGTGTGGCTCGGCTACCTGCTGGCGGGCAGCTTCCGGGGAGGCGAGGCGTGAGCATCAGCAGCACGGCGGGCGCGAAGGTCGACGAGAAGCGGCTCTGGCAGCGCCATATGGACATGGCGGAGCTCGGCAAGACGCCGAAGGGCGGCGTCCGACGGCTGGCGCTGACCGACCTCGACGCCGACGCGCGCGCCAAGCTGATGGACTGGGGCAACAAGCGCGGCTTCAAGAGCTACATCGACCCGATCGGCAACTTCTTCGTCCGCCGCGAGGGCACCGATCCGAGCCTGCCCCCGGTGATGAGCGGCTCGCATTCCGACACTCAGCCCTCGGGCGGTCGCTTCGACGGCATCTACGGCGTGCTCGCCGCCTTCGAGGCGCTGGAGGCGATCGACGACGCCGGCATCCAGACCAGACGCGCGATCGAGGCGACGATCTGGACCTGCGAGGAGGGCGGTGCGCGCTTCCCGCTCGGCACTATGGGTTCCTCGGTCTTCGCCGGCACCAACAAGCTGGACGAGGTCCTGAAGATGAAGGACCACGACGGTGTCACCGTGGGCGAGGCGCTGGCGCGGACGCGGGCGCGCGTGCCCGGCGCCATCGACCGGCCCTTGGGCGTGAAGGTCGCATCGTTCGTCGAGGCCCATATCGAGCAGGGCCCGGAGCTGGAGGCGCGCGGCAAGACGATCGGCGTCGTCACCACGATCCAGGGCTCGCGCCGGTTCGTCGTCGAGGTGACGGGCGAGGACGGCCATGCCGGCACCGTCACGCGGGCCAGGCGCAAGGACGCGATGTTCGCCGCGACCGACATGGTGCAGGCGCTCCGCAAGCACTTCATGGACGACGACGACCGCATCCGCTTCACCGTCGGCCGCTTCGTGGTCGAGCCGAACGCGATGGCGGTGATCCCGGGCAAGGTGACCTTCACGATCGACTTCCGCCATCCCGAGGAGAAGGTGCTGATCGAGCTCGGCGACGGCGTCGAGCCGCTGGTCCAGTCGCTGAAGGGCCCGTGCGAGGTGAAGGTGACGCAGTTCATGCGCTCGCAGCCGGTGCCCTTCTCGGGGCTGCTGCCGGAGCTGATCCAGTCGGCGGCCGACCGGCTCGGCCTCTCCTCGATGCCGATCCTCTCCGGTGCCGGGCACGACTCGATCTACCTCGCCAAGGTCTGCCCGACCGCGATGATCTTCGTGCCCTGCGAGAAGGGCATCAGTCACAACGAGATCGAGAACGCGACGCCCTATGACCTCGCGTCCGGGGCGCGCGTGCTGGCCGAGGTGCTGGCCGACCTGGCGAACCGCTAAGTGAATCTCGGAAGCCGCGCGGCCCGCCGCCGCGCGTTCGACCTCGCATGGCCGCTGATCGCGGCCAACGTCACTGTGCCGCTGGTCGGCGCGGTCGATACCGCCGTGCTCGGCCACCTGCCGGACCCGCAGTATCTCGCCGCCGCCGCGCTCGGCGCCGTCGTCTTCAGCCTGCTCTATTGGAGCTTCGGCTTCCTTCGCACCGGCACCACGGGCCCGGTCGCCCAGGCCGTCGGCGCCAAGGACACCGTCGAGATCAAGGCGACGCTCTATCGCGCGATGCTGATCGCGGGATCGGTCGGCGCGGCGCTGATCGTGCTCCAGCTCCCGATCCGCTGGGTCGCCTTCGAGATCCTGCATGCCTCGCCCGAGATCATCGACAGCGCCAGGACCTATGTCGCGATCCGGATCTGGGGCGCGCCCGGCGTCCTCTGCAATTTCGTGCTGCTGGGCTGGTTCCTGGGCCAGGCACGAGCGCGCACGGGCCTTCTGCTCCAGGTCTTCATCAACCTCGTCAACCTCGTCCTCGATCTCTTCTTTGTCTTCGGCCTCGGCATGACGGTCGCCGGCGTCGCCGCGGCCACGGCCATCGCCGAGACGACCGGCGCACTCCTCGGCCTCGCCCTCGCCTGGCGTGCGATCCGCGAGATGGACGGGCAGGTCGACCGCGCCCGCCTGCTCGACCGCGACCGGCTGGTGCGCCTGTTCGCCCTCAACCGCGACATCTTCATCCGCACGCTGCTGGTCCTGCTCTGCTTCTCCAGCTTCACCGCGGTCGGTGCCCGCTTCGGCGAGCTCACCTTGGCGGCGAATGCCGTGCTGATGACCTTCAACTCCTTCACCGGCTTTGCGCTCGACGGCTTCGCCCAGGCAGCGGAATCGCTGGTCGGCCGCTCGATCGGCGCCCGCGACCGCGGCGACCTCGAGGACAACCTCCGCGCCACCTTCGTGCTCGCAGCATGCGTCGCGGTGATCTTCACGATCGCCTATTGGCTCGGCGGGCCGCTGCTGATCGCGCTGCTGACCGACATCCAGGATGTCCGCACCGAGGCACTTCGCTACCTCCCCTGGGCAGCGACGATGCCGGCGGTCGGGGTCTGGAGCTTCCAGCTCGACGGCGTGTTCTGGGGGGCCGCCCGCGGCCGCGACATGCGCAACATGATGCTGATCTCGGCCGCCTGCTTCGCCATGGCGGCCGTGCTGGCGGTGCCGGCGCTCGGCAACCACGGGCTCTGGCTCGCGATCTTCGTGTTCCTGGCGGCCCGCGCGGTGACGCTTGGATCGAGGCTTCCGGCCGTGCTGCGCTCGGTCGCCGCCTGAGCCAATGGACAACCCCGGCCTTCCTTGCTACTGCCGGGGGACGCTCTTCCAAGGACGCGCCTCGTGAGCACGCGCAAGCCGGTCATCGTCGTCACCCGCAAGCTGCCCGACGCGATCGAGACGCGGATGATGGAGCTGTTCCAGGCGCAGCTGAGCCTCGACGACCGCGCGATGAGCCATGACGAGCTGATCGCGGCCGTCTCCAAGGCCGAGGTGCTGGTGCCGACGGTGACCGACCGCATCGACAAGGACGTCATCGCAGCATCCGGCAAGCAGCTGAGGCTGATCGCCTCCTTCGGCACCGGCGTCGACCACATCGACCTGGCAGCCGCCCAGGCGCGCGAGATCGTCGTCACCAACACGCCGGGTGTGCTGACCGACGACACCGCCGACATGACGATGGCGCTCATCCTGGCCGTCGCCCGCCGGATCAATGCCGGCGAGAGGCTCGCCCGCTCGGGCGAATGGAAAGGCTGGTCGCCGACCTCGATGCTGGGTGCGCGCCTCACCGGCAAGCGGCTCGGCATCGTCGGCATGGGCCGCATCGGCCAGGCGGTCGCCCGCCGCGCCCGCGCCTTCGGCCTCTCGATCCACTATCACAACCGCAAGCGCGTCTATCCCGACGTCGAGGCGGCGCTGGAAGCGACGTACTGGGAAAGCCTCGACCAGATGCTGGCGCGGATGGACGTGATCGCGGTCACCTGCCCGCATACGCCGGCGACGTATCACCTGCTCTCGTCCCGCCGGATCAAGCTGATCAAGCCTGGTGCGCTGCTGGTCAATACCTCGCGCGGCGAGGTGATCGACGAGGGAGCGCTGGCCCAGGCGCTGGCCTCGGGCACGCTCGCCGGCGCCGGGCTCGACGTCTACGAGCACGAGCCGGCGATCCACAGGAAGCTGCTGGAGCTCGACAACGTCGTCTTGCTTCCGCACATGGGTTCGGCGACGCTGGAGGGCCGGCTCGCGATGGGCGAGCGGGTCATCATCAACATCAAGACCTGGGTCGACGGCCATCGCCCGCCCGACCGGGTGATCGAGCAGCTTCTCTAAGTCACCAATCGAACCTCGGGGGAAACTATGCGTCCGAACAATGTGCGTGCGATCTGGAAGTCCGGCGGCTGCGTGGTCAACGGCTGGCTCTCGATCCCGAGCGGCTTCGCGGCCGAGGTGATGGCGCATCAGGGCTGGGACTCGCTGACCGTCGACATGCAGCACGGCATCGTCGACTACCAGGCGATGGTCTCGATGTTCCAGGGCATCTCCACCACCAGCGTGGTGCCGATGGCGCGCGTGCCGTGGAACGACCCGGCGCATGTCATGAAGGCGCTGGACGCCGGCGCCTACGGCATCATCTGCCCGATGGTGAACACCAGAGAGGAAGCCGAGAAGTTCGTCGGCGCCTGCCGCTACGCGCCGCGCGGCTACCGCTCCTCCGGCCCCATCCGCGCCACGCTCTACGGCGGCCCGGACTACCAGCAGAAGGCCGACGACGAGATCCTGGCGATCGCGATGATCGAGACGAAGGAAGCGGTGAAGAACCTCGACAAGATACTTTCCACCCCCGGCCTCGACGGCGTCTATGTCGGCCCCTCCGACCTCTCGATCTCCTACGGCATGGGCCCGGGCATGGACCATACCGACGAGAAGCGCCTCGACCTGATCATGAAGATCCTGAAGGCTTGCAAGAAGCACGGCGTCGTCGCCGGCCTGCACACGGGGTCGACCGCCTATGCCAAGCGCATGCGCGAGGCGGGCTACCAGCTGACCACGCTGCTCAACGACTCCCGCATCATGGCCGCGGCGGCAAAGGCGATGGTCGACGAGATGAAGGGCCCGGCCGCCGCCGCGCCAAAGGCGAAGGCCAAGGGCGGCTCGGTCTACTAAGAGGGCTTACGCATGCCGAAGATCGTTCTGGCCCGGCCTCTGGTCGAGGCGGGCATGAAGGTGCTCGCCGCCCGCAAGGACGTGACCGTCCAGGTCGTGGAGGACGTGAACCCTACGAACATCCGTGCCGCGCTCAAGGACGCCGAGGCGATCATCTTCCGCCCGGCCAACTACGCGTTCTCCGATCCCGAGCTGGACGTGGCGCCCAAGCTCAAGGTCGTCTGCCGTGTCGGCGTCGGCTACGACTCGATCGACGTGCCGGCGCTGACGAAGCGCGGCGTGCAGATGGCGACGGTCGGCCAGGCCAATGCCACCACGGTCGCCGAGCACGCGATCGCGCTGATGATGGGCGTCGGGCGCAAGCTCGCCCTCTTCGACCGCGAGATGCGTGCGGGCACGGCCTACACGACGCGCTTCACCGAGCTTCTGCTCGAATACGCCGGCAAGACCCTGGTCGTCGTCGGCTTCGGGCGCATCGGCACGCGTGTCGTCCGCCGCATGCAGGGCTGGGACATGAGGATCGTCGTCGTTGATCCGCTGATCGACCCGGCCCGCATCCGCGCCGCCGGGGCCGAGCCGATGGAACTCGACGCAGCGCTCAAGATCGCCGACATCGTGACCTTGCACTGCCCGCTCTCGGCCGAGACCCGCGGCCTCGTCAACGGACAGCGCCTCGGCCTGATGAAGCGCTCGGCGATCCTGATCAACACCGCGCGCGGGCCCATCATCGAGGAGTCGGCGTTGATCCGCGCGCTCAAGGAGAAGGTGATCGCCGGTTGCGGGCTCGACGTGACCGAGATCGAGCCGCCGGAGCCATCGAACGAGCTGCTCAAGCTGCCGACAGCTCTGCTCTCGCCGCACAACGCCGCACAGTCGCCGGAATGCGTCGACCGCATGAACATCGCCGCGGCGCAGAATGCGCTTCAAGGCATC
>CAZDGR010000122.1:0-10992 GCA_964504845.1 uncultured Rhizobium sp.
GCCGCCGTTGGAGGTGATAGTAATGGCGAATCCCCGCTTGTCGGCGGCGTCCTTCGCCGTCGGCCCGCGCAGGCTCATCATCCAGATGCAGGACGTGCCCTCGGCCGGCACGCGCTCCGGCACCGCCTGGCGGAGGCAGCCGAACACCACGTCGGGCAACATCTGCCCGATCACGTGGCGGGAGGCGACGGCGCGCGGGTAGGGGGCGTTCAGGATCGATCCCGGCGGCGCCGAGACGGTCAGCGGCGCGAGAGATCCTGCGTTGTTCGGGATGCGCGATGCTACGGCGCAGCCGAGGCCGAAGCAGGTATAGGCCTCGGTGTAGGCCATCGGCACGTTGATGCCGCGCTTCTGCACGCCGGTCGTGCCGGTGAAGTCGACATGGATGGACTTGTCGGAGACGGTGATCGCGGCGGTCAGGTCGATCGGCTCGTCATAGCCGTCGATCCGCATCGTGTTGCGGTAGGTGCCCTTCGGCAGCTTCGCGATCTCGGCC
This sequence comes from uncultured Rhizobium sp., assembly GCA_964504845.1. Classification (GTDB taxonomy): domain Bacteria; phylum Pseudomonadota; class Alphaproteobacteria; order SHVZ01; family SHVZ01; genus SHVZ01. The sequence goes on from CAZDGR010000122.1 coordinate 497, forward strand.
TCGACCGCGGCGCGCGAGTGGCTCAGCACGTGCTCGGCCAGATCGTCGAGCGAGTCGAGCCCGAACTCGTCCATCATCTCGGAGAGGCGCTTGACGCCGACGTCGTTGCAGGCGGCGAGCGAGTAGACGTCGCCCTCGGTGTCGACGGGAAGGCGCGTGTTCGCCTTGATCAAGGCGAGCAGCGTCTCGTTCATCTTCCCTGCCTCGGCGAGCTTGAGCAGCGGGATGTAGAGGCCTTCCATGAACACGTCGGTGCCGTCCGGCCCGAAGCCGATGCCGCCGATGTCCATCAGGTGGCTGGTGCAGGAGAAGAGCGCCACCAGCTTGCCGCGATGGAAGGCGGGCGTGGTCAGCACGAAGTCGTTGAGATGGCCGGTGCCCATCCACGGATCGTTGGTGATGTAGATGTCGCCTGCCCGCATCGTCTCCAGCGGGAACTTCCTGATGAAGTGCGAGACCGAGGCCGCCATCGAGTTCACGTGGCCGGGCGTGCCGGTGACGGCCTGGGCCAGCATCCTGCCCTTGAGGTCGAAGATGCCGGCGGAGAGGTCGCCGCATTCGCGCACGATCGGCGAGAAGGCGGTGCGGATCAGCGCCTGCGCCTGCTCCTCGACCACCGCGATCAGGCGGTTCCACATGATCTGCTGGCGGATCTGGGCGATCTGAGAGGTCATGAACGGCGCTCCAGGACGATCGAGCCGATCGAGTCGATGCGTGCGTCGAATCTAGCCGAAAGGAAGGTGGTGGTCTCGTCCTCGACGATCAGGGCGGGGCCGGAGACGACATGGCCGGCGGCAAGGCCGGTCCGGGCATAGACCGGCACCTCGGCGAAGGCTTCGGTCGCGGCGTCGAATACCTGGCGGCTGCCGATGGGCCTGGCGCCGTCGCGCTTCGGAGCCGCCGCGGCCGTCTTTGGCAGCTCGTTCGCGGTCGACAGCGTCAGCGTCCAGCTCAGGACCTCGATCGCGCCTTCCGGGATGATCCGCTGGAACAGCGCTTCGTATTCGCGCTCGAAGGCCGCACGCAGGTCCTTCGTGTCCGCGACGGCAAGTGTTCGAGCGGGGACCGGCACGACGATCTCGTGACCTTGGCCGACATAGCGCATGTAGGCGGTGCGGCGCTCCTCGAGCTTCCGGCCGCTTGCGCCGGACTCGACGACCGCCTTCGCCTCTGACTTCAGCGCATCGAACAGCGCATTGGCGGCGCTCGCGTCGAAGGCATCGAGCCGCATGTAGCGGCTGCGGACGACCTCGTAGGCGACCGGCGCGCGGAGGAAGCCCACGGCCGAGCCGACGCCGGCATTCGGCGGCACGATCACCTTGGCGATGCCGAGCTTCTCGGCGAGCCGCGAGGCGTGCAGGGGCGCCGCCCCGCCGAAGGCGATCAAGGTCGCCTCGCCGATCGCCTTGCCGCGCTCGACCGCATGCACGCGGGCGGCGTTCGCCATGTTCTCGTCGACGATCTCGGCGACGCCGAATGCCGCGACGGAGTCGTCCAGGTTCAGCGGCTTGCCGACATGCGCGCCCAGCGCCGCAGCGGCCTTGCCGGCGTCCAGCGGCATCTTGCCGCCGGCGAAGCGGGCAGGATCGATGCGGCCGAGCACGACGTCGGCATCGGTCACCGACGGCTTGTCGCCGCCGCGGCCGTAGCAGGCGGGACCGGGTTCCGATCCGGCGCTCTCCGGCCCCACGACGATGCGCTTCAGCCCGTCGACCTTGGCGATGGAGCCGCCGCCGGCGCCGATCTCGACCATCTCGATCACCGGAATGCGGAGCGGCAGGCCCGAGCCCTTCAGGAACCGCGCGGCGCGATCGACCTCGAAGGAGCGGCTGCTCTCTGGCCTGAGATCCTCGATCAGGCAGATCTTCGCGGTGGTGCCGCCCATGTCGAAGGAGAGGACCTTGGGCTCGCCCGACTGCGCGGCGACATGGGTCGCGAGGATCGCGCCGCCGGCGGGGCCGGACTCGACCAGGCGGATCGGGAAGCGCGCCGCCGCTTCGAGCGAGGTGAGGCCGCCGCCCGAGGTCATCAGGTAGACGGAGCCTCTGAAGCCCGCGGCCTTCAGCGCCTTGTCGAGCCTTCCGAGATAGCCCGCCATCAGCGGCTGCACATAGGCGTTGGCGACCGCAGTCGAGGTACGCTCGTACTCGCGCACCTCCGGGCAGACTTCCGAGGAGAGCGTGATCGCCACGCCCGGCATGGCCTTGGCGAGAATCTCGCGCAGCCGCTGCTCGTGTGCTGGATTGGCATAGGCGTGCAGCAGCGAGACGGCGACGCTCTCGATCCCCTCGGCCTTGAGCCGGGCCGGCAGGCCCGCAGCTTCCGTCTCGTCGAGTGCCCGCAGCACGCGGCCTTCGACGTCGACGCGCTCCGGCACGGTGAAGCGCCGGTCGCGCGGCACCAGCGACACCGGCTTCTCGATGAAGATGTCGTACTGGTCGTAACGGCTCTCATAGGCGATATCGAGCACGTCGCGGAAGCCGTCGGTCGCGATCAGTGCGGTCCTGGCGCCCTTGCGCTCGATGATCGCGTTGGTGGCCAGGGTCGTGCCATGGACCAGCACGTCGACGGAAGAGAGTGCCGTCCCGACCTCGGCGAGCAGAGCGAGCGTCCCCTGCATGACCGCCTCCTCCGGGGCGCGGGGCGTGGTCAGCACCTTCTTGGTCAGGAGGCGGCCGTCGGCGGTCTCCAGCACGACATCGGTGAAAGTGCCGCCGATATCGACGGCGAGGCGGGTCTGGGTCACGGAAAAGGAGGCTCCGAAGGCGGGCGTGGCGGCGGGGAGCAGGGACGATAGGATGGCGGCATGACCTCGCACAACGATCCGATCGAGACGGTCGAGATGCATACCGGCGGCGAGCCGGTCCGCATCGTCGTCAGGGGATATCCTCGGCTCCAGGGCCGGACGCTGCTGGAGAAGAGGCGGGACGCCCGCGACCGCTTCGACCATCTCCGGCGCCGGCTGATGCACGAGCCGCGCGGGCATTTCGACATGTACGGGGCCTTGCCGGTGGAGGCCGATCGGCCTGAGGCCGCTTTCGCCGTGCTCTTCCTGCACAACGAGGGCTATTCGACCATGTGCGGCCACGCGACGATCGCGCTCGGCCGCTGGGCGGTGGACACCGGCCGGGTGAAGGCGGTCGAGCCGGAGACCCGCTTCGTCCTGCAGTGCCCTTGCGGGCCCGTTGCCGTGACGGTGGAGGTGAAGGACGGCCGTGCCGGCCGGGTCCGCTTCGAAAGCGTGCCGGCCTTTGCCGCGGCGCTCGACCGGACGATCGAGGTGCGCGGGTTCGGGCCGGTCACGGTCGATGTCGGCTATGGCGGCGCTTTCTACGCCATCCTGCCGGCACAGCGTCTCGGCCTCGACATGGCGACCTCGTCGCTGCGCTCGCTGGTCGATGCGGCGACGGCGGTGACAGAGGCCGCCAAACGCTCGGTGCCGCTCGATCATCCGGACGACGCCGATCTCGCCTTCCTCTACGGGACGATCCTGACCGACGGCGGCGACGGGAAGGGCAGGCCGTCGGTCAATGTCTGCGTCTTCGCCGAACGCGAGGTCGACCGCAGCCCGACCGGTTCCGGCGTCACCGCGCGTCTGGCGCTGGCGCATGCGCGCGGTGAGGCGAGGCTCGGCGAGCCGCACGTCTTCGAGAGCCTGACCGGGGCGTGCTTCGAAGGAAGCGTCGCCCGCGAGGTTCCGCTCGGCGGACGGACGGCCGTCACCGTCGAGGTCGCGGGGGAGTCCTACTACACCGGCTCGGCCAGCTTCACGGCCGAAGCCGCCGATCCGCTGAAGGACGGCTTCCTGCTGAGGCCATGAGCCTGGCTCAGCGCTGCGGCGCCGGCGTCTCCCTGACGGCGACCGCGACGATCTCCGCCATCACCTGGCTCAGCGCCTGGTCGAATGCCGCGACGACCTCGGGAGCGGTCGAGGTGCGCGCGGTCACCCGCGCCGAGAAATCGCGCATCCAGACGGTCTGCTGACGGCCGGCGCGCGCCATCCGGACAGTCAGGCGGACATGGACCGTCGGGATCCTGGTGTTGTTGAACAGCTCGGCCTGGAAGTCGCGGAGTTCCGCCTTGAGGATGTAGTCGGCGCGCGGACCGACGGCATAGCGGTCGACCGAGGCGACCGCGCCGGTGTGCTCGAAAGACTCGACCATCAGGCCCTGGATCATCCGCGTCGCGCGCTCGACCCAGCGGATGTCGGCGAAGTAGCGGATCTCGTTCGGGGTCCGCTGCACCGCGATCCGGTTGGCCTCTAGGCCGCCGACGGCGGTCGGCTCCTCGATCAGCAGGTGCCAGGGCGCCCGGACCAGGCCCGCCGGCGACTGGCTCAGAGCCGACAGCGTGTAGAGGTCGGGCGCCGGTCCGCTGTTGCCGAGCAGGCCAGTGCAGGCGGAAAGGACGAGCAGGGGAAGGAGGTAAAGGACTCTCACCGTGGGCGCTCCGGCGTGAACTCGGATTCCTGCGAGCCGAAGAAGACCTGGCTCGGGTTGTCCTCGATCTTGGTCGCGACCCGACCGAGATTCTGCACCAGCTGGCGCGCCTCTTCGATGAAGCGGCGGAACTCGGTGAGACCGTCGGCGGTGAAGGCATCCAGCGACTCTCTGTTGTCGCCGAGTAGCCGGGCGGCATCCTTGGCGACCTTGCCGATCGCGACGACGGTCTCGCGCACCTCGCCGTCGATCAGCTGGTCGGCGCCAGCGAGCGCGCCGCGGGCGACGCTCATCGTCGCCGACAGCTCTTCGGCGACCCGGTTCGAGCGGCGGACCAGCTCGGTCACGCCGGTGCTGGCGGCGGAAAGCTCGTCGATCGCCTTGGCGAGCGCGTCGGAGCGTCCCGCCATCGACTGGGTGATCTGGCGGAGATCGGTCAGCGCCGCGGCCAGATTCCGGCGATTCTCCTCGTCGAGGATCGAGGTGCCGCGCTCGACCAGCTGGGTCGAGCGTTCCAGCAGCTTCGGCAGCTGGTCGACCAGCTCGGCGATCTGCGATGGCCGGGAACGGATCTCCGGGTAGGGGTAGTCTTGAGCGGGCGTGATCCGCGGCGAGCCCTGGGTCCCGCCGCTGATCTGCACGAAGGTGACGCCGGTGATCCCTTGGAGCTGCATCGTCGCGGTCGAGTCATGACGCACCGGCACGTCGTCGCCCATCTCGACTGTGACGCGTACCCGCGACGGATTCTCGTGGTCGATCGCGATCCTGGCGATCGCACCGACCTTGATGCCGTTGAAGCGCACGTCGCCGCCGACCGCGAGGCCCGAGACCGAGTCGGTGAAGACGATGTCGTAGAACGCCTTGTCGCCGTCGCCGCGGGTCTTCGCCAGCCAGACGATGAACACGAACATCGCCGCGACGAAGATCAGGACGAAGGCGCCGATCAGGACGTTGTGTGCGCGTGTCTCCATGATTCCTGATTTCAGCTCCGGGCGGCGAGCATAGCAGAGTCGTGGGCGGCCCGGCCCCGGGGCCCATGGAAGTATTCGTGGATCCACGGATGCGGGTGCCGCTCGAGCTCGGCGATCGGTGCCGTCACCAGCACCTTCTTGTCGGCGAGCACGGCGATCCGGTCGGTCACCGCGTAGAGCGTGTCGAGGTCGTGGGTGATCAGGAACACGGTGAAGCCGAGGTTCTTCGACAGGTTCTGCAGCAGCTCGTCGAACTGGGCGGCGCCGACCGGGTCGAGGCCGGCGGTCGGCTCGTCGAGGAAGACGATGTCTGGATCGAGCGCGAGCGCGCGGGCCAGGGCGGCGCGCTTGCGCATGCCGCCGGAGAGCTCGGAGGGGATCTTGCGGGCATCCTCGGCCCTGAGCCCGGCGAGCTTGATCTTGAGGAGCGCCAGGTCGCGCGCGAGCGCCGGCGGCAGGTCGAGATGCTCGCGCATCGGCACCTCGACGTTCTCGCAGACCGTGAGGGAGGAGAAGAGGGCACCGTCCTGGAACAGCACGCCCCAGCGGCGCTCGAGCTCCAGCATGGTCTTGCGGTCGAGCGGGTCGACCTTCCGGTCCAGGACCTCGATCGTTCCCTCGCGCGGCCTGATCAAACCCAGGATCGTCCGCATCAGCACCGACTTGCCGGTGCCGGAGCCGCCGACGATGCCTAGGATCTCGCCCTTGCGCACGTCGAGGTCGAGATCCTTGTGGATCTCCTTGCCGCCGAGCTTGGTGCGAAGCCCGCGGACGCGGATGACGGTCTCGGTCATAGATCGATCAGGCTGAAGAAGATCGAGAAGATCGCATCGGCGACGATCACCAGGAAGATCGACTGCACGACCGAGCGCGTGGTCAGCCGCCCGACCGATCCGGCATCTCCTTTGACCCTGAGTCCCTGGTAGCAGCCGACGAGGCCGATCATCGCGGCGAACACCGGCGCCTTGGTCATGCCGACCCAGAAGTGCCGGATCGGAATCCGGTCCTGGACCCGGGTGATGAAGGCCTGCGGCGAGATGTCGAGGTTGACCCATGCCATCAGCATGCCGCCGAGCAGCCCCAGGATATCGGAGAAGAAGCAGAGGATCGGCAGCGCCACGACCAGGGCTGCGATCCGCGGCAGCACCAGGACCTCGACCGGGTCGAGGCCGAGGGTGCGCATCGCGTCGACTTCCTCGCGCAGCTTCATCGTGCCGATCTGCGCGGTGAAGGCGCTGCCGGACCGGCCGGCGACGACGATCGCGGTGAGCAGGATGCCGATCTCGCGCAGGACCGAGATCGCGACGAGATCGACGACGAAGATCTCGGCGCCGAAGAAGCGGAGCTGGCTCGCCCCTTGATAGGCCATCACGACGCCGATCAGGAACGAGATCAGTCCGACGATCGGCAGCGCGTTCAGGCCGACCGCCTCCAGGTGGAATATGAAGGAAGTGAAGCGAAAGCGAGCCGGCCGAAGTGCCGTGGCGGCGAAAGTCTCGATCGTCAGTCCGAAGAAGCCCAGGAAGTTGCGTGCCTCGCGGACGGCGAAGGCGGTGTGGAAGCCGAGCCTGGCCAGCATCTCCTCGAAGCTCGGAGGCTCCTTCCGCGGCGGATGGGAATCCTGGTCGACGGCGCCGACGGTCTCGAGCAGGGCCGAGGCCTGGCGGTCGGCGCCGGCGAAGGCGACGCTGACGCCGCCCTCGGCGAGCGTCTTGGCTGTCTGGCGGATCAGCCAGGCGCCGGCGGTGTCGATGGCGTCGATGCCGCTCAGGTCCAGGGTCGCCCGTTTGGACTTGAGGCGCAGCTTCTTGAGCTGGCCGTGAAGGTCAGCGGCCGCCGCGACGGTCCAGGGCCCGGCCAGCCGGACCCGGGCAGTCTCGCCCTCCTCGCTGACGCTCACCTGGGCTTTCGCGGTCATGGCGCGACTGTCGCGGATCGGGGCAGGGCCAGCAACCGTTGACGGACGGGAATGTTATACTGTATCGACACGATTCCCATGCACGACCATGACCACGCCTCGCACCAACATCCGCCGGCTCCGGGACGTTCCGGAAGCGGGAAGCCTGGGCGTGGCGAGGTGCCGACCTCCGCCCTCCTGACCTCTGCCGCCAGCCGCCTCAGCATCGTCGCGGCGGCGATCGGTGGGCTCTGGCTCGCGGTCTTCTGGGCGCTGTAGTCATGGCGACGATCCGCCTCGACGGGCTGACCCTGGCCTATGAGCGCCATCCGGCGGTCCATCATCTGACGGGCGCTTTCGAACCCGGCTCGCTGACCGCGATCGTGGGCCCGAACGGCGCTGGCAAGTCGACCCTCCTGAAGGCGATCGCCGGCCTGATCCGCCCGGCCGAAGGGCGCGTGACGCTCTCGCATCTGGACCGGCGCGAGATCGCCTATCTGCCGCAGCAGGCGGAGGTCGACCGTTCGGTGCCGCTTTCGGTGCTCGAGGTCGTGGCCCTCGGCCATTGGCGACGGATGGGGCTCTTCGGGGGGCTCGGCCGACGCCAGATGGCGGCCGCGAGCGAGGCACTCGATGCGGTCGGTCTTGGCGGTTTCGAGACGCGTCCTGTCGGCACGCTTTCCGCGGGGCAGTTCCAGCGCGCGCTGTTCGCGCGGATGATGCTGCAGGACGCCAAGGTGATCCTGCTCGACGAGCCGTTCACCGCGATCGATACCCGCACCACCGCCGACCTCCTCGATCTGGTGCGCCGATGGCACGACGAGAAGCGCACGGTCGTGACCGTGCTGCACGACTACGAGCAGGTGAGGCAGGTCTTTCCGGAGACGCTGCTTCTCGCCCGCGAGCTGGTGGCCTGGGGCCCGACCGACCAGGCGCTGAGTCCGGCAAACCTGATGAAGGCGCGGGCGATGGCGGAGTCCTGGCAGGACGACGCGCCGATCTGCCATCGCCCTGCCGCCTGAAGCATCGGGCGCGTGAGCCTCTCGACCCTCCTTCTCGATCCCTTCCTCGACTACGCCTTCATGCGCCGGGCGCTGGTGGCGTGCCTCGCCTTGTCGCTGGGATCGGCGCCGATCGGTGTCTTCCTGATCCTCCGCCGCATGAGCCTGCTCGGCGACGCGCTCAGCCACGCGATCCTACCGGGAGCCGCGGTCGGCTTTGTCTTCGGCGGCCTGAGCCTCTGGCCAATGAGCATCGGCGGCTTCGGCGCGGCGGTCGCGGTGGCGCTGCTCTCCGGCTGGGTCGCGCGCGCGACCCAGCTCAAGGAGGACGCGAGCTTCGCCGGCTTCTACCTGATTGCGCTCGCGGTCGGCGTGCTGCTGATCTCGCTTTACGGCGGCCCGGTCGACCTGATGCACGTGCTGTTCGGCTCGGTGCTCGCCGTCGACAATGACTCCCTGCTGCTGGTCGCTGCCATCGCCAGCCTGACGCTGACGGCGCTCGCTCTGATCTGGCGCCCCCTGGTCGTGGAGTGTTTCGATCCCGGTTTCCTCAAGGCCGTCGGCGGCCCCGGGGGCACGATCCACATGCTGTTCATGGCGCTGGTGGTGGTGAACCTGGTCGCGGGCTTCCAGGCGCTGGGCACGCTGATGGCCGTCGGCCTGATGATGCTGCCGGCGGCGGCGGCCCGGTTCTGGGCGGCCAGCGTCGAGGGCATGGCGCTGGCTGCCGTCCTGATCTCGGCAATCTCCAGTATTGCCGGCCTGCTGATGTCTTTCCATTTTGAGTTGGCATCCGGCCCCGCCATCGTGCTGATGGCCGGCGTGGCCTATGTCGCCTCGATCCTGACAGGCCCGCGGGACTCCGTCCTCAAGCGCCTCTTCCCGGGCCGCCACTTCGAGGCGTAAATCCGTTTGATTAGCGCCCTATCAGGGCGTTACCTGTCGCCTGTGGATGGGGTCTCCTTCGTTTGTACGGTCTTCAACAAGGCCGGCTATCTGCCGGGCGTGCTGGACGCGCTCGCCCGTCAGGTCCCCGATCGCCCCCGCCAGTTCATCTTCATCGACGACGGCTCGCATGACGGCTCGGCCGAGCTGGTCGAGCGTGCGATCGTCGATTGGAAGGACGCGACGCTGGTCCGTCAGCCCAACGGCGGGCCGACCTCGGCGACCAACGCCGGCATCGCGCTCGCGCGCCATCGCTATCTGAAGCTCTTGGGGTCGGACGATCTGCTGGCGCCGTTCTGCACGCAGCGCCTGATCGACGTCCTGGAGACGACCGGCGCCGATGCCGTGTTCAGCCGCCAGGACTACTACCGCGATGCGCGCGATATCGGTTTCGTCGACACGCCGGTCGAAGCCGAAGTGCCGGAAGATCCGCTTCGCACCGTCATCGCGCGCACGATCTCGGGCACCAGCCAGACGCTCTACCGGCTGGAGGCGATCCGTGCCGCGGCTGCCTGCGATCCCGGCGTCTTCGCCGAGGATTTCTCGCTGGCGCTGCGAGTCGCCAGCCGTGGACGGATCGCGCTGCTCGACCTGGTGACGGCGCTTGGTCCCGCCGGCGACGGCGAGCGCCTGATGGTCGGGAGGAAGCACCAGACCTTCCACGACTACAACCTCGCGCTGGCGCGGTTTATCGAGCAGTCCCCGGAGCTTTCCCGGCAGCTCAGGCGGCTGGCGCTCAGGCGCGCCGCCGGCCGTGCCGCCAAGTGGGCGAGGCGGGAAGGTGGGCAGCGGCTGCCGTTGCGCTATCTTGCCCTCGATGTTGCCGCCCGCATCGGTTTGCCGATCGACCACGCCCGCGCCATCCGCGCGACGCTCGCCGCGTTCGAGCTCGGCCCGGCGGCCGTCGCTCGCCCGCTCATCCTTCCGGCCGTCGCCCTGAGATGAAGCACACTCCGGAGATCTCGCGCGCGTTCGTGCACGAGGCGGCAGAGCGTCTGCCGCTCGGCATCGCCGTGTTCGACGCCGAGCAGCGCCTGGTGTGGTGCAACGACGCCTTCGCCGCCTTCCAGGAGGAACGGCCGGCTAAGCTGGTGGGCGAGGCGGCCGCAGCGCTGGTCCTGCGCGTGCTGCCGCGCTTCCGCGCGCCGAAGGCGTCGCGCGCGCAATGGCAGGCATGGATCGACACCTACTGGTCCGAAATCGCCAAGCGCCGGCCGCCGCCGATGGACGTCGAGCTTGCCGA
>CAZDGR010000123.1:0-10971 GCA_964504845.1 uncultured Rhizobium sp.
GGTCATCTCGTCGTCGTAGGCGACGCGGTCGTTGAAGATCAGGTTGTTGTGGTGCGCCAGCGCGATCCGGCCGTTCTCGAGCAGCGAGATCGCGGTGATGTTCGGCGGATGCACATGCAGTACCGCCTTCGCGCTCGGATGGTCGCGATGGATCGGCACATGGATGTTGTAGGTGACGTCCCGGATCTCGCCCTTGCCTTCGAGGACGTTGCCCTTGAAGTCGCAGCGGATCAGGTTCGAGGCGGTGATCTCCGAGAACAGGAGGCCGCGGGCGTTGACGAAGAAGGTGTCGTCGGAATTAGGCACCATCAGGCTGTAATGGTTGCCGATGCCGCGGTTCCAGCCGAACTGGTACGTCAGCTGGAAAGCGGCCGCGAGATCGACGCGCGACTGCCATTCCAGCTCTTCTTGCCGGCTGTTGGAAAGCTTCTTGAGGACGGTCATCTGGGGAGAATCCTTGAGGCGTGAGGATTGTCCCTATCTTTCCAAATGGAAAGGCGGAGCGCCAGTCAGAACTTGTTATCGGGCACGATCGATCCGCATCCGGTGCGAGGCTTGCCGATGGGAGACTGGCATGTGACGCGGATCAAGTTTCCCGCTCCCGGCTTCGCGCTAGAATGGCAGATCCCATGTCTTCCCGTATCGACCCGATCTTCGTCTCGCACGGCGCGCCGACCCTGGCCGCGCCCCGCCTCCCCGGCGAGCCGCAGCTGGCGCAGCGGCTGCAAGAGATCGGGCGGACCATGCCGCGGCCGAAGGCGATCGTCGTCGCCTCCGCCCACTGGTCGACCGAGGATCCGAGGATCGGCGGCTCCGAGCGGCCGGCGACGGTGCACGACTATTCGGGCTTCCCCGAGGATCTCTACAGGCTCTCCTACCCGGCTCCCGGCGCGCCGGACGTCGCGAGGCGAACCACGGACCTGATCCGCGAGGTCGGATTCTCGGTCGCGATGATGCCGGCTCAGGGCCTCGACCACGGCATGTGGGTCCCGCTCCGCCACATCTTCCCGGCGGCCGACATCCCGGTCGTGCCGATCTCGATCCAGGCCAAGCTCGATCCGGCGCATCACTTCGTGCTCGGACGGGCGTTGCAGCCGCTGACCGAGGAAGGCGTGCTGGTGCTGGGCTCGGGCGGTGCCGTCCACAATCTCCGCGCCCTCGGCTGGAAGGACGATGCTGCGACCGAGGCCTGGGCCCAGGGCTTCGACGACTGGCTGTTCCAGACGCTGGCGGCCGGACGGCTCGAGGATGCGATCGCGGTGAGCCTGAAGGCGCCGGAGTTCCGGCGGGCGCATCCGTCGACCGAGCATCTTCTGCCGCTCTACGTGGCGCTCGGCGCCGCCGGAGCCGGCACCAGGGCCGAGGCGCTGCATCGCGGATTCGCGCTCGGCAACCTCAGCCTCGCGGCCTACCGCTTCGCGATGGCTTAGGGCCGGAAGGCCAGCATCGCCCCGATCAGGCGCTTCAAGGTCGGCCTGACGCCGTCGGCGAGATCGTCGCGCCAGCGATAGGGCGGCGCTTCTTCCATGTATGTGGCCTGCGACAGCTCGAGCTGGATCGCGTGCACGCCGTCCTTCGGGCGCCCATAGGCACGGGTGATGTGGCCGCCCTTGAAGCGGCCGTCGATCGCCGCGGTGTAGGGATTTGCGCTCCGGCAGATCGCGGACGCAGCCTCGATCAGCGGCTTCGCAGCACTGGTGCCGTCGGCCGAGCCTAAGTTCAGGTCCCAGAGCTTCGTCGGGTGGAAGCGCGGCACCATCGAGGCGATCGAGTGGGCATCCCACAGCAGCGCATAGCCGAAACGGGCCCTCAGCGACTTGAGCTCGACCGCGAGCCGGTCGTGATAGGGCCGCCAGTAGCGCTGCACCCGATCGGCGATCTCGGCCTCGGCCGGCGCCTGTCCTGCCTTGTAGACCGGCTTCAGGTCGAAGCGGGTGGTCGGGCAGAGCTCGGTGTTGTTGGCGCCGGCATAGAGCGCGGAACCGTCCGGCGGCCGGTTGAGGTCGATCACGTATCGCGAATGCGTGGCGACCAGCATCGAGGCGCCGAGATCGCGGACGAAATCGTAGAGCCGCTCGATATGCCAGTCGGTGTCGGCGAGTTCCTGCGCGGCACCGGTCATCCGTGCGGCGATCTCCGCCGGGATATGCGTGCCGACATGCGGGCAGCTCACCAGAAGCGGCGTCGTGCCCGTCGTGAAGCGATAAGGCTCGATCATCGGCCGAGCCGGTCAGCTCAGCGGTAGTCGACCCGGCAATTGATGCGCTCGCGGCCCTGGGTCACGACCAGCTTGGCGCCGACGGTGACGGTGGCGAAGCAATTGTCCCACTGCTCGCCGGATCGCGCCTCGACCTGAACCGACTTCAGGTTCCCGACCTTCTCGGGGATCTCGATCTTGAGTTCCTTGCCGGCCTGGATGAACGCAAAGTCGCCCTGCCACATCTTGACGCGGTAATACACGCGCGCCGGCGTGTCGTTGATGATGTGGAAGCCCGGCTTGGGCGGCGCTTCCTTCTGCGCAACCGCAGCCGCTGGCATCAATGCCAATGCCAGTACCATCGCGATTCGCGATTTCATGACACGCCTCCCTCGCCCTCGGCATTTTGCCGTTCGGAAAGAGCTTAGCCCACGGCACGAAGCCGCGCCAATCTCCTGGTATGGTTAACGGCGGACGGCCGCGATCCGCTGCACCATCGCCGGACGAGGGATGCCGGTCTCTCCATTCTCGTAGGCGACAACCTCGAGGCGGCCGCGGACGCATTCCAGCAGCTCGCCGGGCCTCAGCAGGAAGTCCGGATTGCTCGGCCTGCCAAAGCGCTCGTTGCCGCGAGCGAAGGTCTCGTAGAGCAGCGCACCGCCGTCGGCCACCAGATCGGGCAGCGCGGCCAGAAGCGGTCGCCACAGGTAGTTGGTGACGATGATGCCGTCGAAACGGGTATCGCCGAAGGGCAAGGCCAGGCCGGCCTCCAGATCGTGCTCCACCACCTCGATCCCGGGGATCCGGTTGAGGCCTGAAACATCGCGGTCGAGTGCCGTCACCCGATATCCGCGCTCGGCCGCGAGCCACGCATGGCGGCCGCTGCCGGCGGCGAGGTCGAGCACGCGGCCGCCCGCCGGGATTAGCGCGAGATGGCGAAGGATCCAGGGCGAGGGCGCCGCCGGGCTGCCTGGGTGGCCTGTCAAGTCCTTGTCCCTCCTTGCCTATCCAGTTGAACGTGACTATTTGACAGGATGATAAGGATTGGAAAATCGGTTTCGGATTAAAGTCGCCTCATGATCCTCTACGACCTCCGCTGCGGGAAGGACCACGGCTTCGAAGGCTGGTTCCGCGACAGCAAGGCCTATGACAGCCAGCGCCGCGGCGGCCGCGTCATCTGTCCGATCTGCGGCGACAAGAAGGTCCGGAAGGCGCCGATGGCCCCGCGTGTCGCGAAATCCGGAAAGGGTCCGACCGAAGCCGAGGCGCTGACGGCGCTTCGCGAGATGCGCAAGCAGGTCGAGGCCAATTGCGACTATGTCGGCCCGAACTTCGCCGAGGAAGCCCGCAAGATCCACTACGGCGAGACCGAGAAGCGCGGGATCTACGGCGAAGCGAGCGAGTCGGATTCGAAAGAGCTTGCCGACGAAGGCATCGAGGTCGGCCGCGTCCCCTGGGTGCCGCTCGCCGACAACTAGGCTCCCGCGCTTACGCTTTCGTCGCCACCGCCAGGTAATTCACGTCGAGATCGGACCCAAGCGACCAGCGGTCGAGCAGCGGGTTGTAGGAGACGCCGACGGTCTCGGCGAGGGTGAGGGCGGAGGCGCGCATCGCCGCCTCCAGCTCCGACGGCCGCACGAACTTCCGCCAATCGTGCGTGCCCTTCGGCAGCCAGCCCAGCACATACTCCGCGCCCACGATCGCCAGGCCGAAGGCCTTCAGCGTCCGGTTCAGGGTCGCGACCACCAGGAGCCCACCGGGCCTGGTCATCCGCGCCGCGGCGGCGACGAAGGCCTCCAGCGAGGCGACGTGCTCGACGATCTCGAGCGCCAGCACCGCATCGAAGCTTTCGCCGGTCTCCGCCAGCTCCTCGGCCGCGGCATGGCGGTAGTCGATCGCGAGCCCGCCCTCGGCGGCATGGAGCCTCGCCACCTCGACGTTGCGGGCGGTCGCATCGATGCCGACGACCTCGGCGCCGAGCCGGGTCAGCGGCTCGGCCACCAGGCCGCCGCCGGAGCCGATGTCGAGGAGCCTCAGGCCCGAAAGCGGCCGGTCGGCCTTGGGATCGCGGCGGAAATGCCGGCACAGCCGGTCCTTCAGGAACTGCAGGCGGACCGGGTTGAAGCGGTGGAGCGGGCGGAACTTGCCCCTGGGGTCCCACCACTCATCGGCCATCCGCCGGAACTTCTCGATTTCGGCCGGATCGACGGTGCTGCCCAACGCTGTCATTGCCGCAATATCGTCCCAAGACCGTTGCAATCTCGTATGCCTACTCTATAACCCGCGCGACCCCCGGCCCGCTATGGCCTGGGCCCGAAAACGACCACTTTCAGCAGACCTCCCCCCGCCATGGCCAGGATCGTGATGAAGTTTGGCGGCACGTCCGTCGCCGATGTCGAGCGCATCAAGAACGTGGCCAAGCGCGTCAAACGCGAGGTCGATGCCGGCAACGAGGTCGCGGTCGTCGTTTCCGCCATGTCGGGGACGACCAACCAGCTGGTGAAGTGGGTCAACGAGATCAGCCCGCTGCACGACGCGCGCGAGTACGACACCGTCGTCGCGACCGGCGAGCAGGTGACGGTCGGCCTCCTCGCGCTGGCGCTGCAGGAGCTCGGCTGCAACGCGCGCTCCTGGCAGGGCTGGCAGATTCCGGTCAAGACCGACAACGTCCACGGCAAGGCCCGGATCCAGGACATCGACTGCGCCGAGATGATCAAGGGCTTCGCCGAGAAGCAGGTCGGCGTCGTCGCCGGATTCCAGGGTGTCGCCCCTGACGGCCGCGTGACCACGCTGGGGCGCGGCGGTTCCGACACCTCGGCCGTCGCGCTGGCCGCGGCGCTGAAGGCCGATCGCTGCGATATCTTCACCGATGTCGACGGCGTCTACACCACCGATCCGCGCATCGTTGCGAAGGCGCGGAAGCTGGATAAGATCACCTATGAGGAAATGCTGGAGATGGCGTCGCTCGGCGCCAAGGTGCTCCAGACCCGCTCGGTGGAGCTGGCCATGAACCACCGGGTTCGCGTCCAGGTCCTGTCGAGCTTCGAAGACAAGCCCGGAACCCTTGTTGTCGGCGAGGACGAGATCGTGGAACAGGAAGTTGTGAGCGGCATCGCCTATAGCCGCGACGAAGCGAAGATCACCGTCCGCAAGGTGCAGGACCGGCCCGGCATCGCCGCCGGCATCTTCGGCCCGCTGGCCGATGCCGCGATCAACGTCGACATGATCGTCCAGAACTCCTCCGACGACGGCAAGACCACCGATCTCACCTTCACCGTCGGCCGCGCCGATCTGGAGCGCGCGCTGCACGTGCTGAAGGGCCGCGAAGGTGAGCTCAAGTACGGCAGCGTCGGCTCCGACAAGGCCGTCTCCAAGGTGTCGGTGATCGGCGTCGGCATGCGCAGCCACGTCGGCGTCGCCCAGACGATGTTCAAGTCGCTCGCCGACAAGGGCATCAACATCCAGGTGATCTCCACCTCCGAGATCAAGGTGAGCGTCCTCATCGCCGAGGAGTACACCGAGCTCGCGGTGCGCGCGCTGCACACCGCCTATGGCCTGGACGGCGCCTGAGAGCCTGACCGACGGCGCCGCTCGGCGCGGCGCCGAGCGGCTCGACCGCCTGTGGCGGCGCGGCCGCGAATTCCTCGGCACGCGCTACGCGCTGATGTGCGGCGCGATGACCTGGGTTTCCGAACGCAACCTGGTCTCGGCGATCTCCGAAGGCGGCGGCTTCGGCGTGCTCGCCTGCGGTGCGATGAAGCCCGATCGGCTCGCGGAGGAGATCCGCGCGACCCAGGCGAAGACGAGGAAGCCGTTCGGCGTGAACCTGATCGTCATGCATCCGGAGCTGGACGGGCTCGTCGACGCGTGCCTGGCCCAAAGGGTCAGCCACGTCGTGCTCGCCGGCGGGCTTCCGTCGGCCGCCGTCGTCAAGAGGCTGAAGGACGGCGGCGCCAAGGTCATGACCTTCCTGCCGGCGGCGATCGTCGCGAAGAAGCTGGTCCGCTCCGGTGTCGATGCCTTCATCACCGAAGGGGCGGAGGCCGGCGGCCATATCGGCGCCGTGTCGACCTCGGTCCTGGCCCAGGAGATCCTGCCCGAGGTGCGCGACGTGCCGGTCTTCGTCGCCGGCGGCATCGGGCGCGGCGAGGCGATCGCCGGCTACCTCGAGATGGGCGCGGCAGGCTGCCAGCTCGGTACGCGCTTCGTCTGCGCCACCGAGTCGATCGCGCATCCGAAGTTCAAGCAAGCCTTCATCCGGGCGTCGGCGCGTGATGCGATGCCGTCGCAGCAGCTCGATCCGCGCTTCCCGGTGATCCCGGTGCGCGCCCTGGTCAACAAGGCGACCGAGCGCTTCCTCGAAACCCAGCGTGACGTGATCGACCGCTTCAACCGCGGCGAGTTGCCCAGGGACCAGGCCCAGCTCGCGATCGAGCATTTCTGGGCCGGTGCGCTCCGGCGCGCGGTCGTCGACGGCGACGTCGAGACCGGTTCGCTGATGGCGGGCCAGTCGGTCGGCATGGTGACGTGCGAGCAGCCCGTCGCCGAGATCCTGGAGGGGCTGGTCGGCCAGGCGATCTGTGCCCTCGCCGCGAGAGATCAGATCGGAGACGCCTGATGCCGCCGTCGGGAACTCTCGGCGGCGGGTCGCGGCAGCTTCTGAAACGGCTGCGCGACGTGATGGCGGGCGAGGCGGCCGGCCAGGAGCGGCTCGACCGTATCGTCCGCGTCATCGCCCAGGGCCTCGTCGCCGAAGTCTGCTCCTGCTACCTGCTGAAAGGCGGAATGCTGGAGCTGTTCGCGACCGAGGGCCTGAAGCCCGAGGCCGTGCACAAGACGCGCCTCGCGATCGGCGAAGGCCTGGTCGGCGACATCGCCGCGCATGCGCGCCCGCTGGCGCTCGCCGACGCCCAGAGCCATCCGAACTTCGCCTATAGGCCGGAGACCGGCGAAGAGATCTTCCACTCGCTGATGGGCGCGCCGATCCTCCGCGGAGGCCGTGTGCTCGGCGTCGTCGTCGTCCAGAACCGCACCAAGCGCCATTACGCCGAGGACGAGGTCGAGACGCTCGAGACCGTCGCCATGGTGATGGCGGAACTGGTCTCGGCCGGGCTCGTCACCGAAGAGGAGGCGATCGCTGCCGAGCAGGGCGAGCCGCTGCCGGCGAGGCTCGAAGGCCTTCAGGTCCATTACGGCGTCGCCGTCGGCACCGCGGTCCTCCACCGCCCTCATATCGAGATCCGCCGCGTCGTCGCCGAGGATCCGGCGGCGGAGCTGGTCCGCCTCGAAGCCGCCGTCGGCGGTCTCCAGCGCCAGCTTGACGAGCTGTTCGCGGCATCCGAGCTCGCCCGTGGCGGCGAGCACGAGGGCGTGCTCGAGGCCTATCGGATGTTCGCCGAGGATCGCGGCTGGAACGCCAAGCTCAAGGAGGCGATTCGCTCGGGTCTCACCGCCGAGGCCGCGGTGCAGAAGGTGCAGAACGACACGCGCGCGCGCCTGGCGCAGGTGGTCGATCCCTATCTCCGCGAACGCCTGATGGATCTCGACGACCTGCACCACCGGCTGCTGCAGCACCTGATCGGCGACATCGGCAAGCGCGAGCTTCCCGACGACGCGATCCTGATCGCGCGCACGATGGGCCCGGCCGAGCTTCTCGACTACGACCGCGCCAAGCTGAAGGCGCTGGTGCTGGAAGAGGGCTCGGCGACCGCGCATGTCGCGATCATCGCCCGCGCCCTCGATCTGCCGGCGGTCGCGCGCGTGCCCGAGATCCGCGACCAGGTCTCGGCCGGCGACCGGCTGATCGTCGATGGCGGCCACGGCGTCGTCTATGTGCGCCCCGGCGACGACGTGATCGACTCGATCTCGACGATGGTCGCCGCCACGCGAGCCGCCGAGATCCGCCACGCGGGCTTGCGCGAGATGCCCGCGATCAGCCTCGACGGCATCCGGGTCTCGCTGAACCTCAATGCCGGACTGCTGGTCGACCTGGCGCAGCTCGAGAAGACCGGCGCCGACGGTGTCGGCCTCTACCGGACCGAGATCGGCTTCATGGTCCGCCCCCGGTATCCGTCGGTCGCCGAGCAGACGCTGATGTACAGCCAAGTGCTGTCGATCGCGGGCGACAGGCCGGTGGTGTTTCGCACCCTCGACGCCGGCGGCGACAAGCGGCTGCCTTACCTGCCCTACGACGAAGACGAGAATCCGGCGATGGGCTGGCGCGCGATCAGGATGACGCTCGACCGCCCGTCGCTGCTGCGCCAGCAGTTCCGCGCGCTGCTCACCGCATCTGCCGGCCGCCCGCTCAGCCTGATGTTCCCGATGGTGGCGGAAGTCGCCGAGCTGGTCGAAGCCCGTCAGGTATTGGAGCTCGAGCTCGAGCGGCTCTGGCGGATCGGGACGCCGGCGCCGGAGAAGCTTCGGGTCGGCGCAATGATCGAGGTCCCGGCACTTCTTCATCAGCTTCCGGCACTGCTTCCGCGCGTCGATTTTCTTTCTGTCGGCTCCAACGATCTACTTCAGTTCTTGTTCGCGGCCGACCGCGGCAGCCCAAGGCTTGCCGGCCGCTACGACCCGCTGTCGCCGCCGGTGCTGTCGGTCATGAGCCGCCTGATCGACGATGCGACGACCGGTGGCGTCCCGGTCACCGTCTGCGGCGAGATGGCGGGCCGGCCGCTCGAAGCCATGACATTGATCGGATTGGGTTTTTCGTCGCTCTCGATGTCGGCGGGAGCGCTTCCGCCGGTCAAGGCCATGATCCGGAGCCTCGATGTCGGGGCGCTGTCGAGCTATCTCGGCCGCCTGATCACGGCTCCCGACCGCAGCGTCCGCGAAAAGCTTAGAGCCTTCGCGGCCGATCACAAGATTGCGATTTAAGCCGTTGTGTGAATACCGACAATCGGTTACTGTAATACTCGCCGAATATACAAGATTTTAGCAAAAGAATCGGCAAGTCGACTGGTCCGGATTCCGCGGGTGGAATGGTGTCTATGCCGGAACAGCTACGGGGGGCGGAAGAGGCCGGCGAGTCCAGCGGACTCGGCAGGGTCTTAAGGCGCGCCCGCCTGGCGACGGGGCTCGACCTCCCCGATGTCGCCCAGCGGCTCCGGATTCGCCCCGAATATCTCGAAGCGCTCGAAGCGGGAGACCACGGGAAGCTGCCGGGACGCGTCTACGCGATCGGATTCGTCAGAACTTACTCGAGCTTCCTCGGCCTCGACTCCGCGGTCGCGATCGAACGCTTCAAGGCGGAAGCGGTCTCGCTCGACCATACGCATCTCCTGCCGCCGACGCCGCCGCCAGAAGGCCGCGTGCCGGGCGGCGCTTTGCTCTTCGTCTCGCTGGTCTCGGCCATCGTGCTCTATGGAGGCTGGTGGGTGATGTCGGCCGAGGAACGGCGGCTGCCGGAGATCGTCGCCGAAGTGCCGGCGCGCCTGCAGCAGCTCGTCGACGCCGTCGCCCAGGCCCGCGAGTCCGTCGTGGTCCGCCTGCCGCGCAGCGAAGCGGCGCCGCCTGTCGGCGCGGCATCGGCCGCGCCGACGCAAGTCGTGCCGCCGGTGGTCGCTGCGGCGCCGCAGCCGCAACCGCTGGCCCAGCCGGCCTCTCCGATCCCCGTTGCGGCGTTGCCCGATCAGCGTCCCGCCGAAGAGTCCGAGAACGCCGAGATGGCCGAGGACGAGGAAAGCTCGCGTCCTGCGCCCGAGCCGGCGACCGCGTCCGCCCCGGCGCAGAACATCGTCGTGGCGGCGGCGCCGACGACCCCCTCGGCGACGAATGACTCCGGCGCCGGTCGCATCCTGCTCCGCGCCCGCGAGGAGAACTGGGTGCAGGTCCGCGACGGCGCCAATGCGCCGCTGATGACCCGCGTGCTTAAGCCGGGCGACGTGCTCAAGGTGCCGGACCGCAACGGGCTCACCCTGATGACCGGCAATGCCGGGGGCCTCGACATCCTGGTCGACGGCGAGGCGGTGCCTTCGCTCGGCGCGCCCGGGCAGGTCCGCCGCAACGTGGCGCTCGACGCCGACAAGCTGAAGGCCGGAACCGCGATCGGCCGGCCCTGATATCGGCGCTTTCGCGTCGATTTTTCCGCTTTCCGTCCCATCTGATATAAGGCCCGCGATGGAGGCCTCATGAGCGTTCGTCCCTATCGGGATATCCACCGGCGGAAGAGCCGCCGGGTGATGGTCGGGTCGGTTGCGGTCGGCGACGGGGCGCCGATCTCGGTGCAGACCATGACCAACACGCCGACCTCCGACGCGAAGGCGACGATCGACCAGATCCGCCGCGTCGAGGAAGTCGGCTGCGACATCGTGCGCGTGAGCTGTCCTGACGAGGACTCGACCGCTGCGCTCAAGGCGATCGTCAAGGCGGCGAAGATCCCGGTCGTCGCCGACATCCATTTCCACTACAAGCGCGCGATCGAGGCGGCCGAGGCCGGCGCGGCGTGCCTTCGCATCAATCCCGGCAACATCGGCTCCGCCGACCGCGTGCGCGAGGTGGTGAAAGCGGCGAAGGACCATGGCTGCTCGATGCGGATCGGCGTCAACGCCGGCTCTCTCGAGAAGGACCTCCTGGAGAAGTACGGCGAGCCGTGTCCCGAGGCGATGGTCGAGAGCGCGCTCAACCACGTGCGCATCCTCGAAGACCACGACTTCCGCGACGTGAAGATCAGCGTGAAGGCCTCCGACGTCTTCCTCGCGGTCGCCGCGTATCAGGGCCTCGCGGAAGCCTGCGACTACCCGCTGCATATCGGCGTGACCGAGGCCGGCGGTCTT
>CAZDGR010000124.1:0-10934 GCA_964504845.1 uncultured Rhizobium sp.
TGGCACTCGCACTCGAAGCGCACACCGTGGCCCTCGCCCAAATCCTTCATAAACCGCTCGATCTGGCCGAAGGTGTTGCTGACGATCGAGTCCTTCGTCTTCTCAAGATAGGGCTTCTCCCATGCGTGCTTCCAGTTCTTGATCTTGCCGGTGATCTGGAAGAGGCCGAAGTTCATCGATCCCATGTTGAGCGAGCAGATCTCGGGGCTGGCGCGCAACGGGGCGGCGAGACGGTCCTCGATCGACATGCCGAGGCTGCCGCCGGTGGTGATGTTCACTACGACGTTGGACGCCTGCTTTATCCTGGGCAGGAACTGCATGAACACGTTGGGATCGGGCGTCGGGCTGCCGTCGGGGTTGCGCGCATGCAGGTGGACGATTGCGGCGCCGGCCTCGGCGGCGGCGATCGAGTCGGCGGCGATCTGGTCGGGCGTGATCGGCAGATAGGGCGTCATCGTCGGCGTGTGGATCGATCCGGTGACGGCGCAGGTGATAATCACCTTGCGGCCTGCGGGCGTGGCGGTGCTCATCTGGACCTCGGAGACGTTTGGAGAACTAGGATCCGCGTGAATCCGTTGCGGGGAGAAGCGGGAGTATGTAGCCGGTCAGGCCGCGTAGGTCGGCGATGACGGCCCGGCACACGCCGTCGGCGTCGCGCCTGGTGAGCGCGTGCAGCATCTGCTTGTGGTGCTCGACCGTGAGTTCGGCATCGACATCGTCAGCGCGGAACATCTCGTCGATGCAGCTCCGCAGCGTCGGGCCAATCTGGAGCCACAGGCTCTCGATCATGCGAAGCATCACCGGTCGGCGGGAAGCGGCGTAGAGCGTGAAGTGAAAACGCCAGTTCGTCGCGACATAGGCCTCGACGTCGCGGTCTCGGACCGCTTCCACCATCGCGGCGTCGAGACCTAGTAGCCGGCTCATATCCCCGTCGGCGATCTTCGGCGTGGCGAGAGCAGCTGCGCGCCCCTCGAGCATCTCACGGGTCTCCTGGACGTCCAGGCAGCGCTCGCGGGTCAGCGGCGGAACGACGACCGAGCGGCTTGGCAGTACCTCGAGCGCCTGCTCGGCAACCAGCCGGCTCAAAGCATCTCGGACCGGCATGTGGCTGGTGCCGAACTGATCGGACAGGGCGCGAACGACAAGCACGGCGCCAGGGGCGAAGTGCCCCCGCATCAAGGCCTGTCGGAGCTCGAAGTAGACCTTGTCCTGCATGATGTCGCGCTCGACCGGTGCGAAGGTGGGCGCCCGCGATGCGGCCGTCATTATTACTGTTGCTCCCGGTCTCCGGTCTTCAATCCAGAAATACTCGATCCTTAGAAGCGCCACTTTACCGTTGCGGCGAAGGCCCGTCAGCAAGTATCTTTGCGCAAACATCAGGCAGGGGCGGCGGGATGAGCGCGGCGGTTGCCCAGAATACGGACCTCGACCAAGCCCTGGCCGGTGCGAAGGCACGCTATGCCAAGGACAACCCGGCCAGTCGGGGCATCCATGAGACGGCCCTGAGGAGCCTGCCCGGCGGCAATTCGCGGACCGGCATCTTCTTCGATCCTTTCCCGATCGCCTGGGTGCGGGGCGAGGGCGCGCGCCTCTTCGATGCGGACGGGCACTCCTATGTCGACTTCATCTCGGAGGCGACCGCCGGCATCTACGGTCATAGCCATCCGGAGATCCGCAAAGCCGTCGAGCATCGCCTTTCGCTAGGCTGGAATCTCGGAGGGCACACCGCGCTTGAAGGCGAGCTCGCCTCGATCCTGATCGACCGCTTTCCGTCGATCGAGCGTGTGCGCTTCGTCAACTCCGGCACCGAAGCCAACATGTTCAATATCCAGATCGCCCGGATCGTCACCGGACGGCCGGCTGTGATGGGATTCAACGGCTGCTATCACGGCGGTTTCCTGACCTTTACGGCCGCGACCAACCCGCTCAACGTGCCTTTTGAAACGGTCGTCGGGACCTACAATGATCTCGACGGCACGGCGGCGATGATCGACCGTCACGCTGGCCGGATCGCAGCCGTCATCCTGGAGCCGATGCTGGGCGGGGGCGGATGCATCCCCGCCTCAGCCGAGTTCCTGAAGATGCTGCGCGAGAAGACGAGTCAGCACGGCATCATCCTGATCTTCGACGAGGTGATGAGCTCGCGGCTCGCGCCGGGCGGCCTTCAGTCGGTCGTCGGCGTCACGCCGGACCTGACCTCGCTCGGAAAGTACATCGGTGGTGGCTTCTCGGCGGGAGCCTTCGGCGGTCGCGCCGATCTCCTCGATCGCTTCGATCCGCGGAAGCCGGATGCGCTTCCGCATTCCGGCACCTACAATAACAATGTCTTCACGCTGGCGGCCGGCATCGTCGGCCTGGGCAAGGTCTACACCAAGGACGCGGCGATCGAGCTCAACGCGCGCGGTGACGGCCTCGGGCGGCGCCTGAACGCGGTCGCGGAGCGCGCCGGCGTCGCCATGCAGTTTCTCGGCATCGGCTCGATGCTGGCCGTCCACATGCGGCGAGGTGAGATCAGCACGCCGCAGGATGCCGCCAAGGGGAGCGCGAAGCTGCGCGAGCTCTTCTTCTTCGATCTCCTGGATCAAGGCATCCACGTCATGCCGAAGCGCGGGATGCTGGCGCTCTCGCTGCCGCTGACCGATGCCGACTTCGATTCTCTGGTGGCGGCTGTCGAGGAGTTCGCCTCGACCCGCCGCTCGCTATTCGAATAAGTGAACCAGCCACAACGGGAGGCCACCATGACGGGACGACTCAGCACTTACGCGCTTGCCCGCTCCGGCGCGCTCCGACGGCTCCTGGCGACCGGTCTTCTGGTCGCTGGGATCCTTTCGGGCCATGCCGCGGCGGCGCAGACGGTGACGTTGGCCATGAGCGCCGACTACGACACCCTGGATCCGCACAAGACGCGGACGACACCGACATATCCCCTGATCTTCGCCCTGTATGATCGCCTCGTCGCGGTCGGCGAGAAGGGAGACATCGTTCCCGCGCTCGCCGAAAGCTGGACGACCACGCCGAGCAGCGTCACCGCCAAGATAAGGCGCGGCGTCACCTGCACCGACGGCTCGCGGATCACCCCGGAGGTCGTCGCGCGCTCCTTCAAGCGTCTCGGTGCGCCGGAGACGGCCGCGCCCTATGCCAGCAGGACGTTCGGCCGGTCCGGGTTCGAGGTAACCAATGACGCCGACTCGGTGACAATCAAGCTGAACGCGCCGAGCAGCGATCTTCTCCTTAGCCTGGCGATGCCCTGGGCCTCGGTCGTCTGCGCGGCCGGCCTCGACAAGCCCGAGACGCTGCAGAGCGCGCCGATCGGAAGCGGTCCCTACAGGCTCGCAGACGCGGTACGCGGCGACCGCTACACCTTCGAAGCCAGGCCCGAATACACGTGGGGCCCGGAAGGCGTCACGACCGCACTAGCCGACCTGCCGAAGAAGATCCAGATGCGCGTCGTCACCAACATGACGACGGCCGCCAACCTCCTCATCGGCGGCGAGGTCAACCTCGCGTCGATCTCGGGCCGCGAGACCGAGCGTCTGGCGCGCGACTCATCCCTGATCAAGCTCGAAGCGACACTGTTCGGGACCGACTCCCTGTCGTTTCACCAGGGAGCCGATCGGCCGACGGGCGACGCCCGCGTGCGCCGGGCGTTGAGTCACGCGGTGGACGGCGTCGCCTTCAACCGCGCGATGAACTTCGGTCTCGGCATGCCGCTGGACACGCTGACGACGCCTTCCATGCAGTGCTACGACAAGAGTGTCGGCTCGGCCAACCTGCCCTACGACGCGGCCAAGGCCAAGGCCCTGCTGGCCGAGGCGGGATGGAAGCCCAACGCACAGGGAGTGCTCGAGAAGGACGGCAAGACGCTTGCGATCCGGATCGTCGGCAGCAACACGCAGAACGCCGGGCCGGAGTATCTCCTCGAAGCGTTTCGTGCGGTGGGCATCGACGCCAAGCTGACCATGGGCGAGTTCAATACCTGGCTCGATACGCTGACCAAGACAGCCAACTGGGATGTCTTCGTCAACCCGCTGAACTCGGTGATGCCGAGTCCGTCCATCTTCGTCGCCCAGCTCTCCGGCGGCGCGCCACCCAACGGCTCCAACATCGCCGCGGTTCAGAACGAAGCCTATGCCAAGGCTGCCCAGGAGGCGCTTGGCGCCGGCCAGGAGGAGCGTTGCGCGAAATGGGCCGCCGCCGAGCGCCTGCTGCTTCAGGCGGGCGACATCAAGGCGCTCTCCGCGCGCGTGATCTCTCACTTCAGCAAGGGCGTGAAGGTGCGCGCCCTCGGCTCGGTGATCCTGCCGTGGACGTTGCGCGTGGTCCGATAGCGTGGACGTGCTGAAGCGGCTGGGACGCATCGCGGCAGAAGTCGCGGGCGTCCTGGCCGGTCTCCTTGTCGCGACGTTCCTTCTCGTACATCTCGTCCCGGGCGACCCGGCGCGCCGGGTCGCCGGCATCGAAGCGTCGGGAGAGCAGGTCGAGGCGCTGCGGCGGGAGCTCGGCCTCGATCGGCCGCTCGTGGTGCAGTTCGGCGCATATCTTCGGAACCTCTCCGAGGGAAACCTCGGCCGCTCCTTCCTGACGCGGGAGCCGGTCACCAGGGTCATCGCCGATCGCCTGCCAAGAACCCTACAGCTGGCGGCGGTCGCGGTCGCGCTGATGCTTCTGATCTCGGTTCCCCTCGGCCTGGTCGCCGCCGGGCTCACATGGGGCGGGCGGAACCGAACGGTCGACCTGGGCTTCACCGTCGCGACCAGCCTCATGGGAGCCCTGCCGCCCTTCCTTCTTGCGACCTTCCTCGCCTTCATCTTCGCCGTGTGGCTCGGCCTCCTGCCGGTGGCAGGCGCCACCCGCTGGAACAGCGTCATCCTGCCGGCGCTCGCGATCGCCCTCAGGCCGATGGCCGAGCTCGCGCGTATCGTCCGCGTCGAGACCCTGAACGTGCTGGCACAGGACTACATACGCACGGCCCGATCGAAGCGGATCCGACCTCTTCGCCTCTATGCCCGCCATGTCCTGCCCAACGTGCTGACCGCCGGGCTCACCATCGGCGGCTTGATCTTCGCCCACCTCATCGGCGGCGCCGTGGTCATCGAGAACGTGTTTGCCTGGCCCGGCCTCGGCACGGCGTTGGTGCAGGCGATCCTCGCCCGCGACTACCCGACCGTCCAAGGCGTCATCCTGCTGCTCGGAGGCGTGGTCATCGCCGTGAATGCGACGGTGGACCTGCTGCTCGCCGTCATCGATCCTCGGATCGCGAAGTGATCGTCCATCCCGGCATCCGCGCGTTCTTCCGCGCGCCGAGCGGCATCGCAGCCACCGTGTTCCTCCTCACAATCGCGGCGCTTACGATCCTGGCGCCGGCCCATCTGGGTAAGGTCGCGACGACGATGAGCGTGCTGCGGTCAGGGGAGGGCCCATCCGCCGACTTTCTTCTCGGCACCGACATGCTGGGCCGAAGCATCCTTGCGCGCGCACTGGTGGCGACCGGCCTCTCGGTGTCGCTTACCATGGCCGCGACGGCGATCGCCGCCACACTCGGGATCACCTTTGGCGTCGTCGTCGCTTTGTCGCCGCCGGTCGCGAGGCGGCTCGGGCTGCGCGCCATCGACATACTGTTGAGTTTTCCCGGCATTCTGCTCGCGATCGCCGTCACCGCCATCGTCGGGACCACGGCCGAGGGCGCGGTCGTCGCGATCGGCATCGCCTATGCCCCGGATTTCGCCAGGCTCGGCAGCACGCTCGCGTCGGCGGTGGCGGCCCGGGAGTTCGTGGCGGCGGCAAGGGTCCTGGGCGTCGGGCCGCTTCGCCTCTTCCGCCGCCACATCCTGCCGAACATCGGCGACAGCATGATCGTCGCCGTCTTCTCGACCAGCGCGTCGGCCCTGGTCGCCGTCTCTTCGCTGAGCTTCCTCGGCCTCGGCGTCCAGCCGCCCCAGTACGACTGGGGGCGAATGCTGGTTGAAGGGGTCGACGCCTTCTACATCACGCCGTTCGCAGTGCTCGCGCCGGCGATTCTCATTGCCGGAACCGGGCTTGCCCTTGGGTTCTTCGGCGAGGCGCTGGCGCGCGCGCTCAATCCCCTGCTTTGGACGCAGGGCGCCGAGGACCGAGTCGAACTAGCCCCTGCGACGGGAGGTGAGAGCCCTGCCGGCGCGGCGGCGCCGCCGGCCTTGCTCGAGGTCGAGGATCTTCGCGTCTCCTATCCGGCGGCCGGCGGACGGGTTCCGGTCGTTGCGGGCGTGAGCTTCGCGATGAGGGAAGGGGAAGTGGTCGGCATTGTCGGGGAGTCCGGCAGCGGCAAGACACAGGCGGCGCTGGCGATCGCCCGCCTGATCGCTCCTCCTGGAGAAGTCGACGCCCGTCGGCTTGTTTTCGGCGGCCGCGATCTGCTGGCTCCGGGCGACCACGACCGATTCCTCGGCCGGAGTATGGCGATGATCTTCCAGGACCCGATGTCGTCCCTGAATCCGACGCTCAGAATCGGCCTGCAGGTAGCGGAACCCGCGCGACTGCATGCGGCTCTCGACTGGGACCAGGCCTTTTCCGTGGCATCCGAGCGGCTGGCGGAGGTGCAGATCCCGAACCCGAGGGATCGCCTGCGTCAGTATCCGCACGAGTTCTCCGGCGGCATGCAGCAGCGCTCGATGATCGCCATGGGCCTCGTCAACAACCCGCGACTGATGATCGCCGACGAGCCGACCACCGCCCTGGACGTTACCATCCAGGCCCAGGTCATCGAGGTTTTGAGGGGGGTCAATCGGCGGCATGGGACCGCGATCCTCCTCATTTCCCACAACATCGGCGTCATATCGGAACTCTGCTCGCGAGTCCTGGTCATGTACGCCGGCCGGATCGTCGAGGACATCCAGGCGGAGGCCCTAGCCTCCGCCCCCGCTCACCCCTACACCCAGGCGCTCCTGGCCTCCATCCCCGATCTCGCGACCGATCGGCACCTTCCGCTGGAATCGATCGCCGGACGTCCGCCGGATCCCGGGAAAGTCGGCGCCGGGTGTTCGTTTGCTCCCCGGTGTCCGCGAGCAATTGATCGTTGCTCGGCGGAGAGGCCTTCGCTGGAGAACCTCTCGCCTGCCTGGCGCGTCGCCTGCTGGATGGCGACGAAGTCAGGTGCAGCGTGAGCGGGCTTTCGATAGTCGACCTTTCGGTTCGCTACGGCCGCGGCCGCCGTGCCCTGACCGCGGTCGACCGCGTGTCGCTGGTCGTCGGGCCTGGCGAGACTCACGGGCTGGTTGGCGAGTCAGGATCAGGCAAATCGTCCATAGTTCGCAGCGTCGTCGGCCTCGCGGCTCCCAGCTCCGGCAAGGTTCTCCTGGATGGAGTCGAGGTTGGTGGCGTCGGCCTTCAACCCCCTGCCGCCTTGAGGCGAGGCGTGCAGATGGTCTTCCAGAACCCCTACGCCTCTCTCAACCCCCGCATGACCGTCGGCGGGATCATTGAGGAGGCCATCCTGGTGCATCGGCCCGGAACCGACGCCGGCGCGCGCCGACGAGAGGTCGCCGACCTGATGGACCTGGTCGGCCTGTCGGGAGCCGCCGGCGAGCGCTTCCCGCACCAGTTCTCGGGTGGGCAGCGTCAGCGGATCGCAATTGCTCGGGCGCTCGCCACGGGCGCGCGAGTGCTGCTTCTCGACGAGGTCACGTCGGCGTTGGACGTCTCGGTGCAGGCGAACGTCCTGAATCTCCTCAAGCGGCTACAGCGCGATCGGAATCTCTCCTATCTTTTCGTGTCTCATGATCTGGCGGTCGTCCGCTATATGAGCGACGTCGTGTCCGTGATGTATCTCTCGCGGATCGTCGAGACGGCTCCGGTCGAAGAGCTGTTCCACGCGCCAAGGCATCCCTATACTCGAGCCCTTGTCGAGTCTTTGCCCGGACGTCGCGACGCGGGTGCGGAAAAGCGCCGGCAGCTGGTGGGAGAGATACCCGACCCGCGATCGCCGCCCCCTGGCTGCCGCTTCCATACCAGGTGCCCGGTCGCGGCGCTCGACGCCGGGCTGATGGATCGGTGCCGCAGCCTCGAGCCGCTGCCGGCGCTCGAAGGCGAGGCGCACATCACCCACTGCCACGCAATGAGCTGACCCAGGCTAGAGAAAGGTCGGGTCGCGCGAGCCCCCGCATGCAAAGTCACTTGTGCGTCGTTTGGGAGAACTGGTGATGACGCCGGCTGACCGGCGTGGACTTGAAACTCTGCCCGACTACGCTTCAGGATCAGATCTATGCTTTTGTATCGTGGTGGCCGGCACCGCACCTCGGGTGCAGAGAGTTGTTCGGTAAAGGTGGCTGCGGGCCCCCGCAACCATAAAGGCCCCCGCAACGCTCCAAGCGTGCGGGGGCTTTTCGTTTCAAGGGCCGGCCTGCGGCCGTCGAGCCGCCTTGACTTGATCCGGGTCGGCCTCGACCATCCGGCACCGCCCGGCGCCGAGGTCTGGTCATGAAGACGATCGCTCCTGCATCCCTCCTGGTCGCGCTCGCGCTCGGCTTTGCGCCGGCAGCGCTCGCGCAGTCCGGCGGCAATGCAAACAGGTTTCCCGACGGCCCCGGCAAGGAGCTGGTCGAGGGCGCCTGCACCGGCTGCCACCAGCCGAACATGATCACGCGGAGCTCTGGCTATACCCGCGAGGGCTGGCAGGAACTGATCGGCACGATGATCGATCTGTCGCACAGCGCCGATACGCGGGACCGGATCGTTCAGTACCTGGCCACCCAGTTCCCACCCAACACGCACCGCGCGCCGAAGCCGATGCCCGGGCCGCACCAAGTCACCTTCGCCGAATGGTTCGTGCCGACGCTGGGTCAGCGGTCGCGCGATCCGGTCGAGGCGCCGGACGGATCGATCTGGTGGGTCGGCCAGTTCGGCAACGTCATGGGCCGGCTCGATCCGAAGACCGGCGCGATGAAGGAGTACCAGCTGCCGCCCGAGGCGCTGCCGCATTCGGTGACGCTCGATGCGTCGGGCACGCCCTGGTATCTCGGCAACGGCAACGGCACGATCGGCAGGCTTGATCCGGTGACCGGCAAGGTCACCGTCTTCAGGATGCCGGATCCGGCCGCGAAGGACCCGCACACAGGCGAGTTCGACAAGAAGGGCGTCCTCTGGTTCACGCTCCAGCAGAGCAACATGGTCGGCCGCCTCGATCCGGCTACCGGCGACATCAGGCTCGCCAAGACCAGGACGCCGGGCGCCAAGCCCTACGGCATCAAGATCGATGCGGACGGCACCCCCTGGTATGCGTGCAACGGGGCCGCCTGCCTTGCCAAGATCGATCCGGCGACGATGGATCTCACCGAGATCAAGCTGCCGACGCCCGGCACCACCGTGCGCCGCCTCGACATCGCCGAGGACGGGATGATCTGGTACGTGAACTCAGGCAAGGGAAAGATCGGCCGCTACAATCCGAAGACCGGCGAGATCAAGGAGTGGGATTCGCCGAGCGGCCCGGAGTCTCACCCCTACGCGATCGCCGTCGTCGATGGCGTCGTCTGGTACAACGAGTCGGGCATGCGCCCTGACATGCTGGTGCGCTTCGATCCGAAGAGCGAACGCTTCCAGAGCTGGGCGATCCCTTCGGGCGGTGTCCATGCCGGCATCGTCCGCCACATGCGGCCGGCGCGTAACGGCGATCTCCTGATCCACCAGAGCAGCACCAACCGGATCGGCCGCGTCACGCCCAGGACGCCGGGCCAGTAGCCTAGAGCCTGACCCGGAAGTCGTTGCGGCCGCTCAGGTCCTGGCCGCGCATCAGATAGAGCGTGCGGTCGGCATGGCCGGCGGCGAGCTTCTTCTCCTCGGTCTGCCGGCGGGCGAGGTCGCGGTCGAACACCGAGTCGGTCGGCATGTAGCGGAGCGTCATGCCGCGGCGCGAGTTGGGCGAGGTGTTCGCCTCCGAGCCGTGGACCAGGAACACGTCGTGCAGCGAGACCTGCCCGACGTCGAGCACCAGGTCGACCGCGTCCTTCTCGTCGTACTCCTCCGGCCGGAGCTCCTGGTTCAGCGTCAGGTTGGTCGCATCGTTGCGGCTGTGCTTGAACAGGCGCCGTGCCTTGTGTGAGCCCTTGATGATCCGGAGGCAGCCGTTCTCGCGGGTGGATGCGTCGACGGCGATCCAGACCGTGCACGTGGCGATCGGCCGGATCGGCCAGTACTCGCCGTCCTGGTGCCAGGGTGTCTTGCGGCCCTTGAAGGCGGGCTTGGCGAAGAAGCTCGAGTTCCAGAGCGCGAAGTTCGGACCCAGGATCTGCTCGACCATGTCGACGATCGCCGGAATCCGCGCGTAGTTGAGGAAGGTCGTGTCGTAGGCCAGCACCGTCGGGCAGTAGTCGACGAACTGCGGGTGCCTGGCGATCAGCTTGTCATGGTCGCGCCTGATGTCCTCGATCGTCGATATCGGCAGCTTGAAGTCCGGGATGACATAGCCGTTCTCGGCATAGTGGGCGAGGTTCGCCTGGGTCAGCATGCACGTCTCCTCTTACGATCCGCCGCCGGGACGCCTCAGTTCTCCCCTGATCGCCCAAAGGCAGGACACCACCGCTACGCAAATCAGTCCGAGGGAGATCGGGCGCGTGAAGAGCGGCTCGATCGAGCCGGCCGACATCATCAGTCCGGAGCGCAATTTCCCTTCGGCGAGAGGCGCCAGCACGAAGCCGACCACGAAGGGTGCCAGGGGAAAGCTCGCATACTCCATGGCGAGCCCGACGGCGCCGAAGGCCAGCATGATCCAGACATCCGACATCTGGCTATCGGGGGCGTACGCGCCCAGAACGCAGAATACGATCACGATCGGGAACAGGAAGGCGCGCGGCATCAGCATCAGGCGCGCGAACACCACGCAGCCGGCGGTCATCATCGCGAACATCAGGACGTGAGCCGACAGATGCGTCGCCATGATCGCGTTCACGATCTCCGGACTCGTCGTG
>CAZDGR010000125.1:0-10890 GCA_964504845.1 uncultured Rhizobium sp.
TCGCGCAGACCTCGACCGACGTCCTGATGATGGGCTGGGTCGGGCCGGAGACGCTTGCGGCCGGAGCGCTCGGGTTCAACGTCTACGTGACGCTGTTCGTCTTCGTCATGGGCGTCGCCTATGCGGCGGGTGGACCGATGGCGCAGGCGCTGGGTGCGCGGCGGCCGGGCGAGATCGGCTATCTCCTGCCGCAGAGCCTGATCGTGACCACGATCGTTGCGCTTCCTCTGGCGCTGCTGCTGACGCAGAGCGAGCGGCTCCTGATCCTTTTCGGGCAGACGCCGGAGAACGCGGCTTCGGCCGGCGCCTATGCGATGGCGATGGCGCCGAGCTTCCTTCTGATCAACTGGTTCATCACGCTTCGCAACCTGCTGGCCACCTATGGCCACACCAGGTTCGTGCTGACCGTGGCGATCCTCGGCATCCCGCTCAACGCGGTTCTGGTCTACGCCTTCCTGTTCGGGCGCTTCGGTGCCCCGTCGCTCGGCCTGACCGGCGTCGGACTCGCCACCAGCCTGGTCAGCACGCTCAGCTTCGCAGCGATCCTTGCCTATGCGCTGGCGGTGCCGAAGCTTCGCCGGCACTTCCGCTTCCCGTGGCGCCCGGACTGGGCCCGCATCGCGATGCTGATGAAGCTCGGCCTGCCGATCGGCACCACGCTGCTGCTCGAGGTCTCGTTGTTCTCGGCCGCGGTCATGCTGATGGGCATCCTCGGCACCTCCGAGCTGGCCGCACACCAGATCGCGCTGCAATGGGCCTCGATGACCTTCATGGTGCCGATGGGCCTGGCCCAGGCGGCGACCGTCCGGGTCGGCTACAACGTCGGCGCCGGCGACATGGTCGGCGCCCGGCGGGCGGGCCATGTCGGCCTCGTCCTCTCGGGCGGCTTCATGCTTTGCGCGGCGGCGATCTTCTGGTTTGCCCCGGAGCCCCTGGTCGCAGTCTTCATCGACGGCGCCGCGGCGCCGATGGTGGCGACCCTGGCCGCCACGTATCTCGGCATCGCCGCGATCTTCCAGCTGGTCGACGCCACCCAGGCGGTCGGCGCCGGCAGCCTCCGGGGCCTCAAGGACACGCGCTGGCCGATGATCCTGGCCGGAGTCGGCTACTGGCTGGTCGGCTTCCCGACCGCGGCCTTGCTGGGCTTCTGGGCGGGCTGGCGGGGCATCGGCATCTGGATCGGGCTCGCCCTCGGCCTCGCGGTCACCGCCGTCCTGATGGTCGGCCGATTCGAAGCTCTGACCCGGAAGCCCTTGAGCCGTAGGGAACTCGCCACGGAAATCGGCTAGTCTCTCCCCCGGTTGGGCGACACTCGGGGGAGCGCGCCATGGCGCACGACTACGATCTGGTGGTGATCGGTTCCGGCCCGGCGGGCCAGCGGGCGGCGATCGCCGCCGCCAAGCTCGACAAGAAGGTCGCACTGGTCGAGCATCGCCAGGTGGTCGGCGGCGTCTGCATCAACACCGGAACGATCCCGTCCAAGACGCTGCGCGAGGCGGTGCTGCACCTCTCCGGATACCGGGAGCGCGGCATCTACGGCGCCTCGTATACGGTCAAGCAGAACATCAGCATGCAGGACCTGCTGTTCCGCACCAGCCACGTGATCCGCCACGAGATCGACGTGACGCGTCACCAGCTGATGCGCAACCGGATCGAGATGTTCGAAGCCTCGGCCGGCTTCGTCGATGCCAACACCGTCCGCATGACCAACCTGAACGGCAAGGGCCATCGCGACGTCTCGGCCGGTGCGGTCGTCATCGCCTGCGGCACGCATGCGACCAAGGACGCGCATATCCCTTTCGACGGCCAGCGGGTCTTCATCTCCGACGACATCCTGACGCTGGAGAGGCTGCCGCGTTCGCTGGCGGTGATCGGCGCCGGCGTGATCGGCTGCGAGTACGCGACGATCTTCGCCGCCCTCGGCATCCGCGTGACCCTGATCGACAAGCGGACGACGCTGCTGCCGTTCATCGACACCGAGATCACTCAGGCGCTCGCCTATCACATGCACCAGAACCGCGTGACCCTCCGGCTCGGCGAGGGCGTCAGCGGCGTCGAGGTATTCTCCGACGATCGCGGCCAGCACGTGAGGATCAAGCTCGAGTCGGGCAAGCAGGTGGTGACGGACTCGGCGCTCTATTCGATCGGCCGCACCGGCGCCACCGAGAAGCTGAACCTTGATGCCGCCGGCGTGAAGTCGGACAGCCGCGGCCGCGTCCAGGTCAACGAGAACTACCAGACCTCGATCCCGCACATCTACGCGGTCGGCGACGTGATCGGATTTCCGTCGCTCGCCTCGACCTCGATGGAGCAGGGGCGGCTTGCAGCCTCGCACTCCTTCGGCGTCCAGGCGAAGTCGATGCCGGGCCTCTTCCCCTACGGCATCTACACGATCCCCGAGATCTCGACGGTGGGGAAGACCGAGGCCGAGCTGACCGAGGCGGGGGTTCCCTATGAGGTCGGCAAGGCGCGCTACAACGAGATCGCGCGCGGCCAGATCATCGGCGACACCGGCGGCCTCCTGAAGCTTCTTTTCCACTACGACACGCGCGAGCTGCTCGGCGTCCACATCATCGGCGAGGGCGCCAGCGAGCTGATCCACATCGGCCAGGCGGTGCTCGCGCTCGGCGGTACCGTCGACTATTTCGTCAATACGGTCTTCAACTACCCGACGCTCGCCGAGTGCTACAAGACCGCGGCTTTCGACGGGCTCAACCGCCTCGGATAGGCATTCGGACAGACCTCATTGAGCCGGGCCGGTTCTTTATCTTATTTTTAGGGTCTCTGGCCGAGGCCGTCAGGACCCACATGGCCGTCGAAAGCACGCTGAGCGCACCTACGGAAGTCGGGAGGACCCAAGGAGCAGTCCTGTCCGGGTTCCTGCGCGACTGCGCGAACGAGCTCGAGGGCCTGAACTTCAGCCGGGTCAAGGTCGACTACAGCGAGGTCGAGAAGGAGGTCCTGACCGATCTCCAGAAGGGCAAGGCGTTCCGCCTGCGCGAGCGCCGGACGACCCTGGTCGGCGCCAAGCTCAACTTCAGCATCGTCGACGGCGAGGTGAACGTCATCGATCCCCTCGGCATCAAGGGCGTCGAGTTCATCCGCCACGGCAAGACGGCGGGACTGCTCAAGGAGTACGGCCTCGACGATCCCTACAACGCCTGCGTCCTGACGGTGATCACCAAGCTGCTCTCGATGGGCATCACCGATGCGATCGAGATGGGCCAGGCGCTCCCCGAGAGCGTGCTGATCTTCCTGCAGCCGCCGCAGAGCGAGGAACAGTCGGTCAAGTCGAGCGTCGACGTGGTGATGGGCGCGCTCTCGCGCTTCAAGACGCTCTCGCCTGCCGAGCTCCAGGACTTCGCCGAGAAATATCGCTCGATCGCGATCCGGCTCGCCGGCTGCGGCATTCCGAAGTACCGGCTGACCGCTGACCGGATCCTGACGACGATCCAGCAGGAGGCGGTCAGGGCCTGCGTCCGCATTGACGTCTGGCACCGGGTCTGGCGCGCCTTCAACGAGGCGCTGGAGCCCGCGGCCGAGCTTCGCGCCAGCGAGGCGGTGAAGGCGCTGCCGGCTAACATGGCGCTGGCCGACAAGCTGATCCAGGCGCTCAAGCGCCAGATCGCCGTCATGCAGCAGCATCTGCGGAATCTCGACCGGCTCAAGGCGACGGTGGTCAACGGCAAGCAGTTCTACGTCGATAGCCTGCTGCTGATCATCTACGTGTTCGAGAACAAGCAGGCGGTCGAGGACATGTTCGCGATGCGCGTTGCCTGGACGGATGCCGCCAAGGCCGCGATCAGGATCGGCTCGATGCAGGGCATACAGAACGCGCTGATGCCGCACGAGTCGGCGATCGACGAAGCGATCGCGATGCCGATCCCGCCGACGGTGAAGCCGCTCTAGCAGACGGAGCATGCGATGATCGTTCGATCCCTGGTCCTTGTCGCCCTCGCCGGATCGGCAATGGCAGCGCCGCACCAGCACGCACCGTTGCCTTACGCGGGTCATCGCGATCGCGCCGGTGCCGCGCTCTCCGAGCAGGAAGTGTCCGACCTTCGAAACGGCGCGGGGATGGGATTGGCGTTGCCGGCCGAGCTCAACGGCTATCCCGGGCCGCGCCACGTTCTCGATCTTGCCGCCGAGCTGGGGTTGACCGCCGCCCAGCGGGCAACGGCCGAACGCTTGATGTCCGAGATGCGTCGCCAGGCGGTTCCGCTGGGCGAGCAGGTGATCGCGGCGGAGGCGGAACTCGGGCGACTGTTCAGCGAAGGGGCCGCATCGGCGGGGACGGTGGCGGTGGCGACCGATCGCGTCGCACGGCTGCGGGGCGAGCTTCGCTCGGTTCACCTCGTGGCGCATCTCGCGATGCGGGAGGCGCTCACGGCCGAGCAACGCGCCGCCTACGATCGACTTCGCGGGTATGCCGGCGGGCACCGCAAGCACTAGCGGCGAGCCTCTACCGGGTGTTCCGGCGGTAAGCTAGTCTCCCCGCCCACTTGGTCCAGGATTGTCAAAAATGACTCAGAATTCGGCCGCCGGCATTCTCCGCCGCGCCGTCGCCGCGATGCCCCCGCATCGCGGCCCGCAGATCGAGGAGGACATGGCCGGGGTCAACGCGCCGCTCCGGCGCATGAGCCTGAACGAGTCCGCCGATCCGCCGTCGCCCAAGGTGATTGCCGCGGTCCAGCAGGCGGTCGCCGGCGTCAATCGCTATCCCGATCCCAAGGCCCGCGCGCTCGCCGCCGCGATCTCGGACCGTACCGAGATCCCGGTCTCGCGCATCGTCTTCGGCAATGGCAGCCACGAGCTGATCATGCTGATGGGCAACGCGTTCATGGAGACCGGCACGCGGATCGTGGTGCCGAACCCGTCGTTCCAACCCTATCAGTCGGCAGCGAAGATCGCAGGGGCCGATCTCACGATCGTACCCGTCACCGAGGAGGGTGCCAACGACGTCGAAGCGATGCTCGCCGCCTGCGATCCCGCGCCGCGGATGGTGATCGCGGCGACGCCGAACAACCCGACCGGCGCGCTGCTTTCGGAGAGCGCGCTCGCCAAGCTGATTGCGGGCGTCCCCGAGACGACGCTGCTGGTGATCGACGAGGCCTATTACGAGTTCGGCCGGCTCGCCGGCGGCCCGGACGTGCTCAAGGCGCTCAAGGCGCGGAAGGCGCCATGGCTGGTGCTCCGTACTTTCTCGAAGGCCTACAACCTCGCGGGCCTGCGGGTCGGATATGCGCTGGCGAGCCATGATGAGCTGACCGAGGGCTTCAACCGGGTGCGCGGTGTCTTCAACGTCAATCGCGTCGCGCAGGCGGCGGCGCTGGCGGCGCTCTCGGACGAGCCTTATGCGAAAGCCTCGCAGAGGAAGACCGCGGCCGAGCGCGACCGGCTGGCCGTCGGCCTCAAGGCGATGGGACTCTCGCCGCTGCCGTCGGCGGCCAACTTCGTCGCGGTCAAGACGCCGAGGCCGGCGGCCGAGGTGGTCGGAGCGCTCGCCAAGCAAGGCATCATGATCGTGCCGGTCGGCGGGCCCCCCTACGAGAACCACATCCGCATCACGATCGGCTCGGCCGAGGACACGGATGCGGTGCTGGCGGCGCTGAAGACGGTGCTGCGATGAGGGTGCTCGTCCTGGGCGCAGGACTTGCCGGCGTCACCGCCGCGCATTTCCTTGCTCGCGACGGCCATCAGGTCGAGGTCGTCGACCGCCAGCCGCAGGCGGCCTCCGAGACCAGCTTCGCCAATGCCGGTATGATCACACCCGGCCACGCCTTCCCGTGGGGCAATCCGAACGCCCCGAAGATCCTGCTGCGCTCGCTGTTCAAGGGCGACCAGGCGCTCAGGCTGAAGCTCGTGCCGGACCCGCAGATGTGGCGATGGGGGCTCAGGTTCCTGGCCGAGTGCACGTCAGAGCGGACCCGCATCAACACCGAACGGAAGGCCAAGCTCTGCGTCTACTCGCAGCGGAAGCTTCGCGAGGTCGCCGAGGAGACCGGCATCGACTACAACGCGACCCGCAAGGGCGCCTTGTTCCTCTATCGCGAGGCTGAAGCTTTCGAACGCGGTGCCGCCCGGATGAAGATCCTCCAGGACCTCGGCATCGCGCTCACCACGCTGGATCCCGCCGGCGTCGTCGCCAGAGAGCCGGCACTCGCCGGCGCCAAGGACAAGATCGCCGGCGCGATCTTCGCGCCCAACGA
The DNA here is from genome assembly GCA_964504845.1 of uncultured Rhizobium sp. Taxonomy (GTDB): domain Bacteria; phylum Pseudomonadota; class Alphaproteobacteria; order SHVZ01; family SHVZ01; genus SHVZ01. The sequence continues at coordinate 6,210 of CAZDGR010000125.1, forward strand.
CGAGAGCGGCGATTCCTGCCTGTTCACGCGCAAGCTGGCCCGGAGGCTCGAGAGCCAGGGCCACAAGTTCCGCTACGACACGAATGTCATCCGCTTCCGCGCCGAGCAGGGCCGCATCGTCGGGGTCGAGACTTCGGCCGGCCTCCTGACTGCGGACGCCTATGTCCTGGCGCTTGCCAGCGAGTCGCCCAAGCTGGTGCGCCGGATGGGCATCGATCTCCCGGTCTATCCGGTGAAGGGCTATTCGCTGACCCTCCCGATCGGGCCAGAGCACCGGCCGCCGGAAATCTGCGGCGTCGACGAAGGCTATCTGGTCGCCTTCTGCAAGATGGGCAACGAGCTCCGGCTCACTGCGACCGCCGAGTTCTCCGGCTTCAACACCGCGCACGAGCCTAGCGACTTCGATGGCATGATCCGGCTCGTCAAGGACCTGTTCCCGAACGGGGCCGACTTCGACCGTCCGAAGTACTGGGCCTGCCTCCGGCCGATGACGCCGGAGGGCACGCCGATCGTCGGCCGCTCGCGCTACGAGAATCTGTGGATCAACACCGGCCACGGCCATATGGGCTGGACCATGTCCTGCGGCACGGCGCAGGCGCTGTCCGATCTGGTCGCCGGCCGGAAGCCCGAGCTCGACCTCGCCGGCATGGAGGTTCCCGTATGACCCTCGCTGCGGACGCCCTGGTCCTCAATCGCCAGAACCTGCCCTTCACGCTCGACGAAGGCATCGGTGCCCGTGCCCGCATCGGCCTCATCGTGCTCGCGACCGACCACACGATCGAGCACGAGTGGCGCCAGATCATGGCGATACCGGGCGTCGCCTACTACGAGAGCCGGATCTTCAACTCGAGCGCGATCACGCCGGAGACCCTGGCGGCGATGGAGCGCGACCTGACCCGGGCGACGGCGGTGATCCGCCCGGGCCAGCCGATGGACGTGATCGCCTACGGCTGCACCTCGGGTGCGATGGTGATCGGCGAGGACAAGGTCGCGGCCCGCATCCGCGAGGCGCGTCCCGGCATCGCCGTCACCAACCCGATCGGTGCCGCGATTGCCGGCATGAAGGCGCTGGAGTGCCGGAGGATCGCCCTGCTGACGCCCTATATCGACCGCATCAACTGCATGATGCGCGACTACATCCAGGCGCGTGACCTCGGCGTGCCGGCCATGGGCTCGTTCAATCACGAGGAAGACAACGAGGTGGCGCGGATCGACGGCGCCTCGGTCAGGGCGGCGGCGCTCGAGATCGGCCGCCATCGCGACGTCGACGGCATCTTCGTCGCCTGCACCAGCCTTCGGGTCGCCGCCTTGGTCGAGGACCTGGAAGCCGAGCTCGGCAAGCCGGTGACGTCGTCGAACCACGCGATGGCCTGGCATGCGCTGAGACTCGCCCGCATCTCGGAGCCGCTCGCCGGTCGCGGACGTCTCTTCCGTGTCTAGCCGTTAACCATACTCTCCCATCGGCGCGTTCCCGAATCGGGTATCGCCTCGGCCAAAGCCTTGGCATTGTAGGCGCCAATGACCGCCCCCGACGCGAGCCCGAAGACCCGCCGCGGCGTGCGATCCGTCGCCGTCAGAGGCGTCATCGCTTTCCTGGCGCTCGTCGCCGTCATCGCGGGTGGCGCGGTCGCCCAGCGCAAGGCCGTGGAGAGTCTGGGCGAGCCGGCGGTGGTTGTCAGCCTTTCCGGCTGGCTCGGCACGCTCGCGGTGAAGGCGAGCCTCGCCGCCCGCGATCTTGTGTCTCCCGACGACGGTGTGCGCAGCGAGGCGCGCATTCGGCTCGCGGTCGTCCTCGATGAGATGCACCAGCAGCGCCAGCGCCTGGCGCGCCGCGCGCCCTTGCCGGCCGACGTGCAGGGTGCCCTCGACAATTTCCTCACCGCCGGGCGCGCGCTCGTCGACACCGAAGCGGTCGATGTCGCCGAGCGGCCGGTCTACCGCACGATCGCGGAGCTGGGTCCTGAGCGCCTGCCGGCGCTTCTCGATCGGCTGGCAGGTCGCAACGAGGCCGAAGGGCGCGCGCGCGCCGAGGTCGTGACGCAGGTCCAATATGCCACTGCCGGCGCCGTGCTGCTGGTGCTCGTGCTGTCGGCATTGGCGATCGCCCCGGCGATCCGCCGTGCCCGAGACGATGTCAGGTCGCTCGAAGACGAGGCGGCCAGGCTCACCGTCGGCTCGGCCGCCGCGGATGCCAGCCGCCGCGATCTCTCCCAGTTCCTGCTCAGGCTCGAACAGACGCTGGCGGCGGCGGTCAAGACCGTGGTCGGTCTCTCCGACGTGCTGGCGCTGGGCGCCGCGGGGCCGCTCAACGACAAGCAGCGCGAATACGCCCAGCGGATACGCGGCGACGGCCAGCGGCTGGCGCAGCTGCTGGAGGACGTCCACGACCTTGCGCTGATCGACGCCGGCCAGCTCAAGCTCGACGAGCGCACGATCGATCTCGGCCCGTTCATAGCGCAGACGCTGGACCAGATGCGCGGCCAGGCCGATCGCAGCCGGATCGCGCTGATGCACAGCCTACCGGTCGACATGCCGCGCCTGTCGGCCGATCCGAGCCGGCTCCGCCAGATGATGCGCCGCCTGCTCGACCTTGCGATCCGGGCCGGCGAGAGCGGCGGCCAGGTCCATGTCCGGGTCGCGCGCGAGCCGAGCGGGGGGCTGGCGCTCTCGGTTGAAAGCCCGAGCCAGGGCTTCGGCCATCCCGATGCCGAGGTCGCGCTCTCGCGCGCCGAAGGACCGGGCGGTGCCTCGGCGCTGACGCTGCCGCTGGTGAAGGCCTTGGCCGAGCGCCATGGCGGGCGGATGAGCATAGGTCCGGCGCCGGGTCGCGGCTCGGTCGCGACCCTTCACTTCCCGCCGGCCCGGACGCTCGCGGCCTAAGCCGGCGCGAACGCCTCGCGCTCGCCGGCGATGCCCTTGAAGCTGTGGCGGCCGAGCGGCCGCATCTCGGTCGCCGCCGCCTTCGCCGCCTCGGCCGACAGCACGATCTGCTCGCCGAGCGGCTTGCAGAGCTGGGCGAGCCGGCTCACCAGGTTGACCGCGGGGCCGATCACGGTGAAGTCGAGCCGCTCGGGCGCGCCGATGTTGCCGTACATGACCGGCCCCAGATGGACCGCGATGCCGCAGCGGATCTCGGGATAATTGGCGCCGGCGCGTTCGCCGCTGATCTCGGCGAGCTTGGCCACCAGCGATCGCGAGGCGGCCAGAGCGCGGGTCGCCGCCTCGCTGTCGCCGTTCTCGCAGCGGAAGATCGCAAGGATGGCGTCGCCCATGAACTTGAGCACCTCGCCGCCAGCGCCGGTCACCGCCTCGACCGCGGCGGAGAAGTAGGTGTTGAGGAGGCCCAGCATCTCATCGCGCGCCAGGCTTTCCGAAAAGGACGTGAAGTTGCGGAGGTCGCACCACCAGACGACGGCGCGCACCGTGTGGCCGACGCCCTGCACGACCTCGCCATTCAAGATCCGCCGCGTCGGCTCGGCGCCGACATAGGTGTTCATCAGCCCTTCGATCGACCGCCGGCTCGCGTAGATCTGACCAATCGCCGCCAGGGCTGGCGCGGCCGCATCGAGAAGCTGGAGGTGCTGCGGCTGGAAGCCGTCCGGATGATCCGTGCCGTAGGTGACGATGCCGCCCTGGAGCCTCGGCCCCATGTCGAGCGGCATCACGTAGTAGTCGGTGAGACCCTTGTCGCGGAGTTCCTCGAGGACCGGGAAGTCGAACTCGGCCTCCGGCCCGACCAGTCGGCGGCGAAGCGGCTCCCGCGTCCGCATGACCTGGGCGATCGGGCTGTGGGAGAAGACGCGTGAGCCCATCAGGTCTCGTCGGCGTCCGATGTCGCGCGCCGGCGTTCCCCTGACCCACTCGGACGTCGACGCCCGGTAGACCGGATGCAGGTGGGTCATGGTCAGGCCCATCCGGAACAGGGGCACGCCGCCCTCGATCAGGCGCTCGGCCGCCTTTTCGACGAATGCGGTCGATGACTCGAAACGCCCGCCGTCGGTCAGCAGCCATTTGGTGATGGCCGATGCGGGCGTCGCGGCTGCGCTCACGTGCCGGGCTTGGGCGGTTGCTGGTGCGGCGGGCGCACGGGCCGCGGTCGCGGGCGCACGATCACGTCGACCGGCTGTCCCCAGATGCCGATACGGCGAGACTCCGCCAGCCGCTCCCACTGCACATACTCGAAGGGCGCGTCCTGCCCGGCCATCGCCCAGCCGTTCAGCACCATCCATCCGCCGAGATCCTCGCCCTGGACCGAGCAGCGGCCGAGCATTGCGCCTGCCTCGTCGCGGCCGAGGTCCCGGCAGTGCACGAACTCTGCGCCGATCTTGCGGGACAGCTGAAGGACTGCCCGCGGCCCGCAGGCTCCCGGCATGTCAGGTGCGTTGCAAAGGCGGTCGGTCGGCGGGATCGAGATTCCGTGGAGCCTGACCAGGCGCCCGAGGATCGACAGGCTTCCGTCGTCGAGGACACGGGCCGAGCTCGAAAGATCGGCACGCGCCGGCAGCACGGCCATGAGGGTTATCGCGGCGCTGGCGCAGATGGTCCGAAGGCGGGTCATTGAGAGCTCAGAAGAACGTCCTGATCCGAGCAGAGCATATAGGTACGGCGAAATCTTGGCGAAAGCCCGCCCTAGGGTCTGTACTCAATAAGGATTCCCTTTGGCATTGAGATGTGATTCAAG
>CAZDGR010000126.1:0-10886 GCA_964504845.1 uncultured Rhizobium sp.
CCACGACGTGGTCACAGATCTCGGCGATGAGGCCGAGATTGTGGGAGACGAACAGGATCGCGCCGTCGAACTCTGCACGAAGCTGCTTGATCAGGTGGATAATCTGGGCTTCCAGCGTCACGTCGAGCGCGGTGGTCGGCTCGTCGGCGATCAGCAGCGACGGATTGACCAGGAGCGCCATCGCAATGGCGATGCGCTGGCGCATGCCGCCGGAGAAGCGGTGCGGGTAGTCCTCGATCCTCTGCTCGGGGTCGGCGATGCCGACGCGTGCAAGCCAGGAGATTGCCTTCTTGAGCTTGTCGGCGCGCGTGCCTGGATCGCGATGCTGGATGTCGATCATCTGGGTCGCGATCGACATCACCGGGTTGAGCGACGTCATCGGATCCTGAAAGACCATCGCCAGCTGGCGGCCGCGGATGTCGCGCCAAGCTTCCTCCGACAGCCCCTGGAGCTCCTTGCCCTCGAAGGCGATCGAGCCGGAGGTGACGCGGGCGTTGCCGGCAAGAAGCCCCATAACCGCCGAGACCAGGGTCGACTTGCCGCAGCCGCTCTCCCCGACGATCCCGACGATGCGGCCCGGCCGGACGGCGAGGTCGACCTTGCGGAGCGCCTTGACCTGGCCGCGCGGCGTCGAGAACTCGACGCTCAGGTCCCTTATGTCGAGAAGCGGCTCCACTAGTGCCGGTTGAGCTTGGGATCGAAGGCGTCGCGCAGCGCCTCGCCGAGGAAGGTGAACCCCAGCGTCGTCAGGATCAGCGGCAGTCCCCCGGCGATGACCAGCCAGGGCGTGTCGCGGATATACTGGTAGCCGTCCTGGAGGATCGATCCCCAGGTCGGCGTCGGCGGCCGCACGCCTAACCCTAGGAAGGAGAGGCCGGCCTCGATCGTGATCACCACCGGGATCTCCATGCTGGCGAGGATCAAGAGCGGCCCGATCACGTTCGGCAGGATATGCGAGAAGAGGATGCGGACAGGACCGGCGCCGAGCGCGCGCTCGGCAAGGACGAACTCGGTCTCCTTCATCGACAGCGTCTGGATGCGGACGATGCGGCCGTAGACCGGGATCGATGCAACGACGATGACCGTAATGATCGTCGGAATACTGGGTCCGAGAAGGGTCACCATCGCCAGCGCGAACATGATGGTCGGGAAGGAGCGGACCGCGTCGAAGACCAGCACCAGCAGGTTGTCCAGCCAGCGCGGACCGTAGCCGGCGAGCATGCCGAGGACCAGACCGCCAATCAGGGACAGGGACACGGCGGTCAGCGACACCCAGAGCGCAATGCGCCCGCCGTAGATCACCCGGCTGTAGACGTCGCGCCCGAGCTGGTCGGTACCGAGCCAATGCTCGGCGCTGGGATCCAGCATCCGCTGGCGCGGCGCCATGCGGAAAGGATCATGGGTGGCGAGGATGTCGGCACCGATGGCGCTGAGCACGAGAAGAGCGACGATGACAAACCCCATCGTGCCGAGCGGATCGGCGAACAGCCGACGGGATACGGTGCGCCAAGCCCGTTCGGTCGGCGGCGGGGCGGTTGAGGCGATTTGAGCGGTCATTGCGTGAACGGCCAGCCGCCACCCTCAAAGCGAGGGCGACGGCTGGCCGGTTGATTCCGCAGCTCTAAGCCGGCTTGAAGCGGTTCCAGAACTGACGCTGGGCGTCCGGAGAGAGCGCCGGTGCCACCGTATCGCGATGGACCAGGGCATTCACGCCGTGAGTCAGGAACACGTAGGCGCCCGATGCTTCCATCAGGTCCTGCATGCGCCGGTATCCCTCGTCGCGCTTCTTCTCGTCCAGCTCGCTGGTCAGCGACTGATGCAGCTTGTCGAACTCGGGATTGCTGAAGCGTTCCCAGTTCCATTCGCCGATCTGCTCGGTGACGAACCATGCGGTCGCCCAGGACGGATCGGGCTGCATCGAGAACCGGACGATGTGCAGGCCCATTTCCTTCCACTTGCCGCCTTTGTCACCGGCCAGGGCCTTCTGCGCGCCGGTGTCGAACGTGCGTACGTCGGCCTGGATGCCGATATTCTTGAGGCTCGCCGCGACCGCCTGGGCGGCGTTGACGAACTCGGCCGAGTTGCGGACGCCGATGTCGGTCTTGAAGCCGTTCGGGAAGCCCGCGGCCGCGAGCAGCTGCTTCGCCTTGGCGACGTCCGGCTTCTCGATCTGGTTCTTCGGGCGATGGCCGATCAGGCCCGGCGCGATGATGCCGGTCGAGCGGGTAGCGACGCCGAAAAACGCCGCATCGAGCACCATGTCGACGTCGAGGCCGTGCTGGACGGCCTGGCGGACACGGATGTCCTTGAACGGACCATCCTCCATCTGCATGCCGAGCCACCAGTAGGCCAGCGACGGCTTGACCACCAGCTTGGACTTGGCCGGCATCTTCTTCTGCAGGCGCGCGACCGACGCGATCGGCAGATGCGTCATGTCGAGCTCGCCGGCCTCGTAGGCGATCTCGGCGGCGTTGGCGTCGAGGACCACGATGTAGTGGATCTCGTCGTAAGCCGGACGCTCGCCCTTCCAGTCGGGGTTGCGCTCGAGCACGATGAGACGGCGCGGCTCCATCGTCTTGATGCGGTAGGGGCCGGAGTAGGCGAGCGGATCTGTGGTGATCTTGGTGATCCCCTTCGACTCCATCGCCTTCTTGGGCAGCACCAGGCCCGAGCCCGCCGGCAGCGTCGACAGCCACAGCGGCATGAACGGCGCCTTCAGATGAATGATGCCCGAGTGCGTGCCGGTGATCTCGACGCGGTCGAGCTTCTCCCAGTCGGTCCGGTAGGCCATCTTGTTGTCGGGATTGGCGATGCGCTCGTAGGAGAACTTGACGTCCTCGGCGGTGATCTCGCCGAAGCCGCCGCTCCACATCACGCCCTTCCTCATCTCGAAGCGGATGCGGGTCGGGGTCTCCTGGACGATCTCGGTCGCGAGCTGCTTTTCCCAGTTCCAGGACTCGCCCGGAACGACCGAGATCAGGCCCTGCCAAACCGATCGCATGATGTTGTCGTCGACGGTGCCGAGCCGCCAGCCCGGATCGATCGTCTCGATCGCCTGGTCGCAACGCGACTTCAGGATCTTGAGCCCACCCTGGGCGACGACCTCGGTGCCGGGAATGGTCGCGACCAGTCCTGCGCCTGCGGCCGTCTTGAGGAAGTTCCTGCGAGAGAATGCGTCGAAAGCCATGTCGCCCCTCCTGTTCGAGAAGTCCCCGTGAGATCGCTTCGCAGCCGCGTCGCGGCCAGCGATTTGAGGCGATCTTGGCACGTCCGGGGGCAGGCGACAAAGCCGCCGGGGCCGTGATGGAACGGCATCCGGCGACCAACCCAAGGTGGCGAGTGGGGCCTCAGCCGAGGGCGGTGTTCTCGATCCTCGGCGTCGACGCGTAGGCCCCGGGAGCGTTGAACAGCTTCTTCAGCAGGAAATGCGTCGGCAGGAATACCACGACCGGCAGAAACGCCATGTAAACAAAGAGGTAGGCGAGCGGCGATGTGATCCATTGGGGTGCGCCCATCGGCCCGTAGACCCAGTTGATATTCTCCTCGGGCGTGCCGATGAAGAACGAGGCGGGCAAGACCACCAGCGCGAGTGCCGTCTGGGCCCGGTAGGCACGCGGGTCGTAGCCCTGGCGGACCAGCATCCAGATCACGATCGCCGGAAATAACAGGTGGAACAGCGACAGGGCGCGCAGGAAAAGGGGGAGTCGCGTGTCGAACATGTAGGCGGCAAGGCCGATGTGTCCGCCGGTGAAGAAGTCGAGAGTCCAGACGATCTCGAGCGGCAGCACGCCGACCGCCATCATCGAGGCGAGCAGGCGATTGCCGGTCCAGATCGCGACCAGCGTCACGAACAGGGCGATGTCGGAGAACCAGAGGAAGTTCTGTGGGCCGTACTGACGAAGATAGATCGGGATCAGCACAAGGACGAAAGCGAGGTACGGCAGCTTCACCCAGAGGGGGTAGTTGGACTTGTCGGTCATGGGGGCGGGGACCTCAATACTTTGGTGCGCCTGGAACCTTGGATGCACCAGCTCGGTTCCCTTGGGCACGCCCTCGTCACCGGAGAGTCAGATGCAGATCCGGAAGTCCCGCCGGAACCGGACCCCGGCTCGCGGAGATCGTCGCCCACCGTCGACCAGCAAGGGAATCGATGCCGGCGATCGAAAGGCGACCGCCAATATCGAGGACTCGCTCAAGCTGATGCGCGCCGTAGAGCATCCCGGGGAGTTCCCGCCGCCGGCCTCGTCCAAGGCCGACAAGGGCCGTCACCAGAGCTGAGCCGATGGATCGGTTGTCGTTCGGCCCGATCGGCGACCGCGCGCGACATCTGTGCATCGACATGCAGCGGCTGTTCGCGCCCGGCGGTCCGTGGCCGACGCCGTGGATGCCGAGAGTGCTGCCGGTCGTGGCCGAGCTGGCCCAACGCTTCGCCGAGCGCACTATCTTCACGCGCTTCATTCCACCGGCGCGTCCGGAGGACCTGCCCGGCGCATGGCAACGCTACTACCGGCGCTGGCGCCAGGTGACGCGCGAGCGGCTGGATCCGGATCTGCTGGAGCTGGTGCCGCCCTTGGACAAGGTAAGCGCGCGTGCGCGCGTGGTCGACAAGGCGACCTACTCCTCGTTCGCGACTCCAGACTTGGCGCATGTCCTCCAGCAGGAGGGCGTGAACACCCTGATCGTCACCGGCGCGGAAACCGACGTTTGCGTCCTGGCGACCGTGCTTGGCGCCGTCGATCGCGGATATCGTGTGATCGTCGTCACCGACGCCATCTGCAGTTCCAACGACGAGGGCCACGACGCGCTTCTCGGCTTCTATCGGCATCGCTTCGAGCAGCAGGTCGAGACAGTCGATTGCAAAACGGTGTTGAGCAACTGGACATGAGGGGAACACCGGTCGCCTGCTGGCGTTAAGTACGCAGTGACAAGGAGATCGCCAGATGCCGACCAGGCCCAATGCGGGATTCCGCGACGGTAAGACGATCCGTCGATGGGCCACCTATGCGAGGCCGCCGGCGGATGACGACACCGTCCTCAACAGGGAGCTCTTTCCGCGGCCCCCAGGCCAGGCGACCGAAACATCGATCGCGCCAGACCCCGCCTTCGCGCTGATCGACAACAGCCGCCCGGACCTTCCGGACGAGAATGACGATGGCCTGGACGAACTGACCGAGGAGGTCATCCATCAGGCCGAGGACATCACAACCGGTTCGAACGAGCGTCCGCCGGGTCTCGGAGAGACGCCGGTCGAACCGCGCGAGGCGATCGAGAACCAGGGCGAGTTCCCAGGCCTCGCCGACCAGGGCGAAGAGACGCCCAATCCCCGCAAGCAGAGGAAAGCATCATGAGCAGCAAGATGCCGCCGGTCCCGCCGGCGAACCGCAATCCCAAGGACTCGGAGAACGATCCCCAGGTGACCCCGGAGCAGATCAAGAACCGGCAGATGGAGCAGGCCAAGTCCGGCGGCGCGCAGGCGAACATCCACCAGAACACCCGGAACCAGGGCAACCCGACCAGCCGCGGCGGGAATCCGCACGCGCGCTAGGGTCACTCCTCGTAGATCATTTTCCGGGTCATGCCGCCGTCGACGACGAAGTTCGCGCCAGTGACGAAGCCCGACCGCGTGCCATCGAGCAGGTAGGCGACGATCTCCGCGATGTCCTCCGGCTTGCCGACGCGGCCGGCCGGATGCTGCAGGTGGTCCTTGCGACGAAGGGCGGCGTAGTTCCTGGTCTCGATCCAGCCTGGGCTCACGCAGTTGACGCGGACGTCGGGGGCGAGACTCACCGCCAATGAATGGGCCAGAGCCACCAGGCCGCCTTTCGACGCCGAATAGGACTCGGTATCGGGCTCCGACATCAGGGCACGGGTGGACGCCACCAGGACCATCGCCCCCTTCGAACGGCGGAGCGGCTTCTCGGCAGAGCGGGCGACGAGGAAAGACGCCGTCAGGTTGACGTCGATCACCCGTCGCCAGTCGGCAAGCGAGTGCCGGCGTAGCGGGACCCGGTTCATGATCCCCGCATTCGACACGACGCCGTCGAGACGGCCGAACCGCTTCAGGACGGCCGCGACGGTTGTTTTCGCCGTCGTCTCCTCGGCTATGTCGCCGGTGACGATCTCGACATGGCGCCTTCGCTTGCCGAAGACGCGCCTGAGGGCCGCCGCCGACAGGTCGACGGCGCCGATCCGCCAGCCATCGTCGAGGAGGCGCCGCGCGGTCGCACGGCCGATCCCGCTGGCCGCGCCGGTGACGATCGCGACCCGGGACTCTGCCATGTACCTCTCTTTTGGATCAACGCGATGCGAGTTGCTGGACGCTTGAGTAGTGCTCGCGGAGCGTCGGCAGCGCCCGCCCGGCGAGGAGCCTCAAGCTCCGATTGTCGCCTCCCCGCGCATAGGCGGTAAAGAGGGGGATCGCGTCGCCGTGCATTCGGCTCATCTCGGTCATGAACAGAAGGTCGACCTCGTTCGCCGACGCATTGGCCAGGCGGTCCAGGCGGGACTGGAGATCGGCGTCGAGCCTGTCCGGCAGGCTGAGCTTCGCCGTCGCCGCCGCCTCGAAGATGTAGGCCTTTCCGGTCTCGTAGTCGTCGATGAGTTGCTCGGCGAACCTGCGCACCCGGCGGTCGGTCGAGCGCTTCAGCAGGTGGTCGCTGGCGGCGATCGCGAACTGGCTGGCGGCGGCGGCACGTTCGGCGAATTCCTGCGAGCTCGGGACCGACTGAGCCCATGCCGGCTGGCGTGCGACGGGGGCGAAGGCGAACAAAATCACGAGCAAGAATTGAACCCGCTTCACGACCCGGCTCCCTGTCGACGGTGGCGGCAAGTGGCCGCTTAACCATCGTGGCCCCAAGGCGTTGCGGAAGGGGCGGGTACAAAACAGCAATCGAGGTGCTAGAGCACCCGCTCGCCGTATTTCTTCAGCGCGGCACCGGAAAGGGTGAGGCCGAGACCGGGAGCGTCGTTCAAGGTCAGCCAGCCACCGGCGATCCTGGGCGGATTCTCGAACAGCTCGGCCTGCAGCGGATCGCGCTCCGGATCGGTGAAGGATTCGACGATCAGTCCCGCCGGGGTCGAGGCGACCAGCTGCGCATGGATGAAGCAGTCGTGGTGCGGAGCGACGTGGACATGGTTCAGCTCGCAGAGCGCCGCCAGCTTGCGCCCCTCGGTGAAGCCCCCGGCCATCGTGCAGTCGAACTGCAGGATCTGGATCGCCTGCTCCTCCAGCATCGCCCGGCAGCCATAGCTGGTGAGCTCGCTCTCCCCGCCCGAGAGCGGTATTCGCGTATGGCGGGCGAGAAGTTTCAGCTCGCGTCGGTCGTCGGCCCAACGCACCGGCTCTTCCAGCCAGCGCGGGTTCAGCGGCTCCAGCAGGTGCGCGCCCTCGATCGCCGTCTGAAGGTCCCAGGCACGGTTCACGTCGACCATCAGGTCGCGGTCGGGGCCGATCACGTCGCGGACGACCTCCATCCGCTTCACGTCCTCAGCCAGGCTCAGGCCCCCGACCTTGCCCTTGAAGCCGGTGTGCCCCTGGGCCTTCAACTTCTCGATCTCGTCGCGGAGCTCGGCCAGGTCCTTGCCATCGCGGTAGTAGGCGCAGGTGACGTAGCAGGGGACTTTGTCGCGGAAGCCGCCGAACAGGCGATAAAGAGGCAAGCCCGCCGCCTTGCCGACGATGTCCCAGCAGGCGAGGTCGACCGCTGCGGCGATCCGGATCAGCGGCTCGCGGCCCCACCCTTTCTCATGTGCGAGGCGCTGCGAGGTCAGCGCGAAAAGTTTCTGGTAAACGCGCTCGGGCGCCAGCGCGTCCGATCCCGCGATCTGCTCGGCGATGCCGGTCTTGAAGGCCTGGATGGCGCCGGCGATAGAGGTGTAGTTCGTCGCAAGACCGAAGCCCTCGATCCCTTCGTCGGTCCTGAGCCGCACCAGGATCTCGTTGGCCCTGGGCACGACGAAATGGCTGACCCAGTGCGGGCGCCCCGTCTCAGGCGCAGTCAGGATGTAGGCGTCGAGGCTGGTGATCTTCATGGCGGGGATTTCGTTGTCGGCGGAAGGGCAGGTCGGCATGGTGCGCAGCATCAAGCTCTAGTGCAAACCCTGTTTGGCTCCACTAGCATCCCGCACGAAATGACAACCTTCGCCACCGTCAACGCCGCCCGGCTCGAGTACCAGCTGATCGAATCCCCTCAGGGGCGGAGCGACACGCTCGTCTTCCTGCATGAGGGGCTGGGCTCGGTCGCCGGCTGGCGCGACTATCCGGCGAAGATCGCCGCTGCAACAGGCTTGCGAGTCCTGGTCTACTCGCGCCAGGGCTATGGCCAGTCGGATCCTATCTCAGGGCCGCGCAGGGTGGACTTCATGCATGACGAAGGGAGGGTCGTGCTGCCGGCGATGCTCGACCAGCTCGGCATCGAGCTGCCGATATTGATCGGCCACTCGGATGGCGGCTCTATTGCATTGATCCATGCCGGCGGAACCGATCGCCCGGTGCGAGGCGTCGTCACGCTGGCGGCGCATGTCTTCGTCGAGGATCTGACGATCGCCGGTATCGTCGATGCGAAGGAGGCGTTCGAGACCACTGATCTCGGGCAGCGCTTGGGTCGCATACATAAGGACGTCGCGAGCGCTTTCTGGGGATGGAACGACATCTGGCTTCATCCGGACTTCCGCGCCTGGAACATCGAGGGGTTCCTGCCGAAGATCCGCTGCCCGGTGCTGGCGATCCAGGGTGTCGACGATCAGTACGGGACGCCGGCCCAGGTCGACGCGATCGTTCGCGGTGTCGGCGCGAAGGCGCGTGGCCTGATGATCGAGAACTGTCGCCATGCGCCCCACCGAGAAGCCGAGGCCGCGACGACCAGAGCGATCGTCGATTTCGTCGCGAGCCTCGGGTGAGCGGCCAGGTCTTCCGCTGCACCTTCACGGTGCGCTTCGGCGACTGCGATCCGGCGGCGATCGTTTTCTATCCCCGATATGTCGAGATGCTGAACAATGTCTGCGAGGAGTGGTTCGAGAAGGCGCTCGACCTTCCCTGGGGACGGATGCATGCAACCGAGCATCGCGGCATGCCGATCGTCGACCTGCATGTCCGCTTCCTGAAGCCCAGTCGGCTCAGCGAGAAGCTCGACTTCTCGCTGGCTCTGACCCGGCTCGGCCGCAGCGCGGTCGAACTCGAGATCACCGCCGAATGCGAAGGCGAGCGGCGGCTCGATGCCCGGCTCAAGGTCGTGCACAGCGACCTTAGGGGACCGAAGGCGATCCCGATCCCGCCGGATCTGCGCGAGAAGATGAAGCCGTTCCTCGTCGAGAGCGAGGCCTAAGGAGATGCCGATGTTCGTTTTCGATCGCCATCCCAGCCGCTACAGGCACTGGAATCTGTCCTTCGACGGGCCGATAGCGACGCTCTCGATGGACGTCGACGAGAGCGGCGGGTTAGTCGAAGGCTACGCGCTCAAGCTCAATTCGTACGACCTCGGCGTCGACATCGAGCTGAGCGACGCGCTTCAGCGGATCCGCTTCGAGCATCCCGAGGTCAGATCCGTCGTCGTCACCTCGGCAAAGGAACGGATGTTTTGCGCCGGCGCCAACATCTACATGCTGGGCGCTTCCAGCCATGCCTGGAAGGTGAATTTCTGCAAGTTCACCAACGAGACCCGGAACGGTATCGAGGATTCCTCGCGCCACTCCGGCCTCAAGTTCCTGGCTGCGGTCAACGGCACCTGCGCCGGCGGCGGCTACGAGCTGGCGCTGGCCTGCGACGAGATCCTGATGATCGACGACCGTTCGTCGACGATCAGCCTGCCCGAGGTGCCGCTGCTCGGCGTCCTGCCCGGGACCGGGGGCCTGAGCCGCCTCGTCGACAAGCGCAGGGTCCGCCGCGATCTCGCCGACCTCTTCTGCACCAATCCGGACGGCATCCGCGCCGACCGGGCGAAGGCCTGGGGCCTCGTCGATGCGACCGCAGCGCCTCGCGACATCGCGGCGAAGGCGAAGGAGCGGGCGCTCGCCCTTGCCGCCGGGTCGGATCGGCCGGCGAATGCCAAGGGTGTCGAGCTCACGCCCCTCAACCGGCGGATCAAGGACGATATCCGAATCGACTATGATTGCGTCTCTGTCGAGATCGACCGCGCGCGCCGGATCGCGACGATCACGGTCCACGCGCCGCAGACATCGCCTCCCTCCGACATTGCCGCGATCGAGGCGGCCGGCGCAGGTTGGTGGCCGCTCAAGATGGCGCGCGAGCTCGATGACGCGATCCTGATGCTGAGGCTGAACGCGCTCGATATCGGGCTCTGGGTGCTTCGTACCCGAGGCGATGCGGCGCATGTGGTTGCTGCCGACGCGTCGCTCGCCGAACATGCCAAGCATTGGTTCGTGCGCGAGACCGTCGGCCTGCTGCGCCGGACTCTCGCTCGACTCGATGTCTCCTCGCGGAGCCTCTATGCCATCGTCGAAGAGGGTTCGTGCTTCGCGGGGACACTGGCCGAGCTGCTGCTGGCTGCCGACCGCAGCTACATGATCGACCCGACCGCATCCGGCGAGGCAGGACCGGCCGTCATGCTGTCTCAGGCGAATTTCGGCCTCTACCCGACGGTCTCGGGCCGCACGCGGCTGGTGGCCCGTTTCAATGACGAGACCGCGCCGGAGAGGCTGAAGGCGTGGATCGGCGAGGCTCTCGTTGCGCCGGCGGCGCTGGCGGCCGGGCTGGTGACGGCGGCGCCGGACGATCTAGACTGGGAGGAGGAGATCCGCCTCGCGCTCGACGACCGCGCCAGCCTTTCGCCCGACGCGCTGACCGGCATGGAGGCGAGCCTGCGTTTTGCCGGATCGGAGACCATGGAGACCAAGATCTTCGGCCGACTCTCCGCCTGGCAGAACTGGAT
>CAZDGR010000127.1:0-10878 GCA_964504845.1 uncultured Rhizobium sp.
CGACGTGCTGCAGATCCCGGCCTTCCTCTGCCGCCAGACCGACCTGCTGCTCGCCGCCGGCGAGACCGGCAAGCCGGTCAACATCAAGAAGGGGCAGTTCCTGGCGCCCTGGGACATGAAGCACGCCGCTGCCAAGATCGCGTCCACCGGCAACGAGAAGATCCTGCTCTGCGAGCGCGGCGTCTCGTTCGGCTACAACACGCTCGTCTCCGACATGCGCTCGCTGCCGATCATGGCCGAGACCGGGTATCCGGTGGTGTTCGATGCGACCCATTCGGTGCAGCAGCCGGGCGGGCAGGGCGAGACCTCGGGCGGCGATCGCCGGTTCGTGCCGGTGCTGGCGCGGGCCGCGGTCGCGGTCGGCGTCGCCATGGTGTTCATGGAGACGCATCAGGATCCGGACAAGGCGCCGTCGGACGGTCCCAACATGATCCATCTGAAGGACATGCCGGCGGTGCTGGAGACGCTGGTCGAGATCGACGGCATCGCCAAGAGGCGGGCCAACCGATGAATGTCCGCGACATGCTGAAGGCGGCGCGGGTGATCCCGGTGATGACCGTGACCGACGTTGGCCAGGGCGTCGATCTCGCCAAGGCGCTGGTCGAGGGCGGGCTCTCGATGCTCGAGGTCACGCTCCGCACCAAGGAAGCTCTCAAGGCGGTCGAGGCGATCGCCAAGGCGTTGCCGAAGGCTGTCGTCGGCGTCGGCACGCTGACGAAGCCCGAAGAGTTCAAGGCGGCGCGCGATGCCGGCGCGGTCTTCGCCGTGAGTCCCGGCCTGACCGAGCGTCTTGCCGAAGCCGGCAAGGGAAGCGGGCTCGCTTACCTTCCGAGCGCGATCACGCCGTCGGAGGTGATGCAGGCGCGCGAATGGGGCTACACGACGCTGAAGTTCTTCCCCTGCAAGGCGGCCGGCGGCATCGGCGCGCTCAAGAACTTCGAGCCGGTGTTCGCCGACGTCGCCTTCTGCCCGACCGGCGGCCTCGCCATGGACGACTTCCGCGACTACCTGGCGCTGTCGAACGTGGTCGCCGCCGGCGGCACCTGGATGATGCCGGCGAACCTGGTGAAGTCGGGCAACTGGGCCGGCGTCACCAAGCTCGCGAAGCAGGCGGCGAGCTGACGATTATCTCTCCGTCGTGACGCGAACGCTCGTCATCCGCCTCGGCGCGCTCGGCGATGCGGTGCTGACCTTGCCGGCGCTGGCCCATCTGGTCGCGAAAGGCGAGCGCGTGACCCTGCTCGGCGTGCGCGCCTCCTGGGCTTTCCTTCCGCCGCGCGGTGCGATCGAGATCGAGGATGTCGAGTCCGCGTGGTGGCGCACGCTCTTCGCCGGCGACTGCCCCGACGAGGTCCGTGCCTTCGACCGCGTCGTCGTCATGCTCGGCAAGCCGGACACAGCCGACGTGATCGCGCGCGCGGGCGTCGCCGCAACTCATGTCCCGCCGATCAGGCCCGGCGAGCGCGGCGAGCATGCAGCGCAGCGGCTTCTGGCTGGCGTCGGTGGTACCGAGATCGACGCCGAGGCCGTGCGCGCGCTGATCGCGCCAGAGATCGGCCGCGTCCGTCACGACCTCGTCGTGCATCCCGGCAGCGGCGGCAAGGCGAAGCGCTGGGCCGCCGACCGCTTCGCCGATCTTGCGCGGCGCGCCGCGTCGCCGCTCGTGCTGCTCGGGCCGGCCGAAGACGATCTCGCCTCGCACTTCGACGGATTGCCGGTGGCGAAGGACTGGCCGCTCCGGAAGGTCGCAGCGACGCTGGCGGCCGCGCGGGCCTTTGTCGGCAATGACTCGGGCGTCAGCCATCTCGCGAGCTATCTGTGCCCGACGCTGGCCCTATTCGGCCCGACCGATCCGAAGGTCTGGGCGCCCGCCGGTCCCTTCGCCGAGGTGCTCGCGACGGGCGATCTCGCGCGCCTCGCCACAGACGAGGTCGCGCGCCGCCTGGCCTAGGCGTTCGCCAACACCAGGATCTTTCCGTCGCGGCCGCCCTGCGCCGCGTGCCGGAGCGCGGTTGCGATCGCGGCCAGCGGGTATGTGGCGAGGATCGGCACCGTGAGCCTGCCTGCCGCGACCAGGCGGGAGAGCACCATGTAGTCGCGCTGCACCACCTCGGGCGTGCGCCTGGCGATCGATGCCGGCAGCGAATATCCCACCATCGAGATGCCGTGGAAGATCAGCTGTTGCGGCGTGACCTCGCAGGGTTTCCCCGACAGCACGCCGTAGACGGCAACCGGCGCATGATCGGCGAGGCAATCGGCGATCGCGCGCGTGATCGGGCCGGCGACCGCGTCGAAGCACACCTTCGGCCGCTCGCCGCGGGTCGCCGCCAGAACGCGCTCGGCGAGCGTCTCGTGCGGCTCGTCCAGCAGCACGACGTCGCCGCCGGCGCGCTTCACCGCGTCCATCGCGTCCTTGCGCCGGACGATGTTCACCGTCTTCAGGCCGCGGTCGCGCGCCAGCATCGCGAGCGAGAGGCCGACGCCGGAATTCGCCGCCGTCTGCAGCACCCAGCCGCCCGGCTCGCGCGGCCCGTGATCCTCCAGCATGTACCAGGCGGTCCCGGGCAGGCCGCGCAGCACCGAGAGCTGGTGGGGATCGGCCTTCGGGTCGACGGAGAGAAGCGAGGAGGCGGGAAGCGTCCGGCGCTGAGCCCAGCTCTCGCCGACCGCCGGTACCACGACGTCGCCGGGCTTCACCGAGGTCACCGATGGACCGACGCTGAGCACACGCGCCACGGACTCGCTGCCGGGTTGCGCGGGGAATGTCGGGCGGAACCGGTGCTTCCCTTCGATCCGGAGCAGGTCCGAAGGATTGATCGGGAAGGCGATGATCTCGACCAGCGCCTCGCCCTGACCCGGCGGCGCCGGCTCCGCGACATCCTCGATGCGGCAGACCGCCGCCGGGTCGCCGAACGCGCCATAGGCTATCCGCTTCACCTTGCGCTCCTTTTTGGTCACGCAACGGGTAGCACGGTCCGGCGTTCGTGCCGACAGAGGAGATACGTCATGCTCGGACGGCTGGTCATCCTGGCGGTCGCCGCGGCGACCGCCGCCGTGTTCCTGGTTTCCACCAACCAGCGCCTGCTGGTGTGGGAAACCAAGGTCACCCCCGGCGACACCTATGTCGTGAGGGGCAACGACCTGGGCAAGTCGCAGCAGCCGCAATTGGTCTGCCGCTACTTCACCGGCATCGACATCGTCACCCAGGTGATGGCTTATCAGCCATCGGCCGGAAACGGCGGCTGCCCGATCCTCGCCGAGAACGCCGCCTAGAATGTAGGGGGGGCGAGCTGCGGGAAGCGGGGGGCCTGCGGCTTGAGCGGCGGGCCGAGCGTCGCATGCACGTCGATGCCGCTCTTCAGCACCTGGCGGTGGTTGGCGCGGTCGGCGGCGGCGGCGATGTCTTTCGCCGGGTTGCCCTTCACCAGCAGAAGGTCGGCCCAGTAGCCCTCCTTCACGTAGCCGCGGTCGGCGAAGCCGATCAGGTCGGCGGCATTGCCGGTGCCGGCGCGGATCGCGTCGATCGGCGATATGCCGAGATCGACCAGCAGCTTCAGCTCCTGCGCGTTCTCGCCGTGATAGTTGAACGGCGTGCCGGCGTCCGTGCCGAGCGCCAGCTTGCCGCCGGCCTTGTAGAATTTGAGCGTCGATTGCCGGTGCATTTCGTAGAAGCGCTGACCCTTGTCGAGGATGTAGTAGGGAAGCGCACCGGGCTTCGAGAGCGTGCGGTCGAGAGCAGCGAGCGTCGCCACCAGGTAGACGTTGCGCTTGAGCATCTCGGCCATCACCTCGTCGGTGATCTGGAAGCCGTGCTCGATCGAGTGGATGCCGCCGCGTACCGCGTTCAGGATGCCCGGAGCGCCTTGAGCGTGCGCCGTCGACTTGCGCCCGAAGCGCTGGGCTTCGGCGATGCCCGCGGAGATCTCCTCGAGCGTGAGCTGCGCCAGCATCGGATCGACATTGGGCGTGGCGACGCCTCCGGTCGCGATGAACTTGATGTGGTCGGCGCCGGCCTTGATGTTCTCGCGCACCGCCTTGACCACGTCGAGCGGGCCGTCGGCTTCGCGGCCGAGGAACCAGCCATGCCCGCCCGTCATGCAGATGACCTTGCCGGCGCAGTGGATGGTGGGGCCGAGCTGGAAGCCGGCGTTGATCGTCTCGCGGATCGAGATCTCGATGTAGTCGCGGCCGCCCAGGTCGCGGACCGCGGTGAAGCCGCCGCGCAGGGTTGACTGCGCCAGCTCGAGCCCGCGCATCACCGTATCCTGCACCGAATGCGAGCGGATGCTTGCCATCACGCTGGGCTCGCCGGGAAGCACGAGATGCACGTGGCAGTCGATCAGGCCCGGCATCAGCGTGCAGCCGGAGGTGTCGATGCGCGTGCCGGAGAAGCCCGAAAACTCGCCGGCCGGCGCGACCCTGGCGATCTTGCCATCCTCGACCACCACGCCGAGGCCTTCCTTCGGCTCGGCGCGGCCGTCGAACAGGAGGCCGCCGACATAGAGGCTCTTCATCTGCTTTCCCTCCCGCTGGATGCGGACAGAAGTCTATCGAAGACGGGATGACCTGGAACGGAGCCGACGGCGCGGCGAGACGACGTCAGGCTTCGAGCGCCTCGACGCCCTTCAGGCGGAGGTCGTTGGCGACGTCGGGGCCGGCGAGCAGCTCGACCAGGCGGACCGAAGCGTAGAGGTTCGCCTCCGCCGAGTTGCGCTGCTTTGTCGACAGGAAGCGGCCGTGCATCGACTCGATCATGCCCGTGGTGAGGCTGGTCAGCTGATCCTTCAGGACCGACAGCTTCTCCTCGGCCTCGCCGCCGAGCCCGAGTTCCTCGGCGTAGCGCGCGCACAGGCGGAGCGCTACCGCCCGCTGCTCGGCCTCGCGCAGCTTCTGCTCGTCCGGCGGCAGGTCCCAGCTGCCGATGCCGGCTCCGCCGGTGACGAAAGCCCCGCTGTCGCTCAGCAGCAGGTTGCTGACGATCGACTGGTCGGCGCCGTTCAGGATGTTGATCGTGACCATGTCGCGAAGCGACTTGCGCGCGCGGTCGAGCTGGCGGTCGAGGCCCTTGCCCTGGCCGCTCGACTGCACTGCCGACTTGGCGCCGAGCATCGTCTTGGCGAGGTCGGCGATCTGACGGGCGAGGGTCTCTGAGTCGGGCTTGTAGTCGCCGCCGTCGAGGTCGAGGCGCATGGTCTCGAGCCGCTGCTCGGCGCCGGTGACCAGCGCCCGGACGGCGAGCGCCGACAGCGCCGGGTCGATCGTCTTCTTCTGCTCCAGCGCCAGCTTCTCCAGCGCCTCCATGATCTCCCAAGGCTTCTCGAGGCAGCCCATCGCAACCAGCAGCAGGGTCTCGGCCTTCTTCGGTGCGAACCGGATGGCCTTGTCCATGTGCTCGCCGATGATCTTCACCACGCCGGTCGAGAGCGTCTGGATCGGGCGCGGCGGCAGCTGCTTGCGCATCGACTGGACGATGTCGGCGATCTCCAGGATATCGACGACGTCGCCAAGTGCCTTGTAGATGTGCTCGCCCTTGAGCTTGTCGATCAGGTCGCGCTTGCTGAGGCTATCGCGCTGCGAGCGCACCATGATGCTGCGGAGGTTGACCGCCGCCTCCGCCCAGATCTTGGAGCCGATCGCATCGCAGAGCGGATCGTCGATCGACATGCCCGAGAGCTCGAGCTCCATCGCGCCGAGATCGGTCTTGTCGCTCTCGTCCTCGAACAGCTTGTAGATCGGGTCGATGGCGTTGCGCGGGATGCGGCCGTCGACCGGCACCAGGCTCTTGGTGTTGTAGAGCAGCTCCTCGAACGGCCGGCAGAACTGACGCTTGACCGTGTTGCGCCTGGGCGGCCGCACCTGGACCATGCGCGGGCGCATTTTCGCAAGCAGCAGGCGCAACGGCGTCGTATCGCCGCCGCGCTCGAGGTTCTTCTCGAGGAATCCCACGAGCTGGACGAACTTGGCTTCCGGGATCTCGAAAAGCTTGCCTTCGAGATCCGAGAGATTTTCCTCGGCCCCGGTCACAGAGGCGCTCCCTTCAGCTTTTCCAGCCGAAGCATATGGTCGAAGTCGATGCCGATGGTCGCCGCTCCCTCGCCGCTGACGGGCTTGATCTGCTTGCGCAGGCTGTTGACCAAGCCCGACCACGTATCCTGACTGGTCGCGGGTAGTTCGTCACGCGGGACGATCGGCAGATGGCGGATGACGTCCCTCAAGGCCGAGCGCTGCTCCTCGCGGGGACGCCCCACGGTCTGGTCCCAGAGCTTCACCACCTGCTCCCAGCCGTCCAGGATCCAGAGCAGCTTGTGGACGACCTTCTCGGCGCTGCGGATGGTCCCGTCCCAGTTGCGCAAGGATTCCGCCGGCTGCTTGACGGTGAGGTCGATGTCGGTCGCGTACTCGGTCGCCAGCCGCCAGGTCTCGCGGCAGAAATCCGCGGCCAGCTGGGCGTCGGCGGAACTGTCGACCTGATCCTCGGTCTCACCCTTGCGCCATTCGGTGAAGTGCTCGCCGAGCGGCTTCAAGCGATTGATCAGGCGGCGGGCAGGGGCCTCGGCCGGCATCTCGGATAGCCCGATCTGCGCCACCGTCTTCGACCAGACTTCCAGGTGGTCGTAGAGCGTGTCGAAGTCCCAGCCGAGCGTCTTGGCGATAGAGGAGAGGATCTTGTGCGCCTTCTGCTGGCCGGCGACCGAGGTCAGCTCGGCCAGCGTCAGCGAGGCGCCGTCGGTCGCCATGCGCTCGACGACGCGGAGCGTCAGGAAGAAGCGCGCGGTGACCTGGAGGCTGTCGTCGCGCTGCAGATGGGCACGCGCGGCGGCGCAGGCGTCGCGGCCGGCGAGGCCGAGACGGGCGGTGCCGAGCGCGGCCATCCGGATCTGGCGCGGGCTGAAGTCGGGTGCTTCGCAGATCGACTCGTGCAGCGCACGGTCGTGCACCGTGAGCTTGAACATCTCCGGCACCGACTTCCACGGAATGATGTAGGTGCCCTTACCGCCCGACAGGCCGGGAACCAGGATCTCCGCCTTCTTGATCTCAGGTCCGCGGATGCGGCTCGCCGCCAGCATCGGCGTTGTGAACGGCACAAGCACGCCGCGTTCTCCGAACGTCAGCGGCCAGAACTTCTCCGACGTTGCGAAAGAAGTCGTCATGCCGAAAGACCGCGCCCACCCACGTTGCTTATTGGTTCTTCTGGCTTGTTACCATGGGATCGCAAGACAAAGCCAGTCGCCAACTTGGATAAGCCGATCAACCGCTTGTCCGGGTCGGGTGGTGCTGGGCCCCTGATCGTGTAGATCTTATTTCGCAACAATCTTACGTTCGGACTTTCATCATGGCCGACGGGCTGATGTCTTTGTCCGCATTCGGAAATGCGGCGCCGAAGACTATCCGGAGGCGCCTAGAGGTTAATTTCCGGCCTCGGGACGTTAACGGGAAATCAGGGGTTGGCATGTAGCCTGCAATAACAGGGTACGTCGCCAGTCGAAGGAGAGTTCCATGCTCACCAAGACCCGCCTGATCCTCGCAGCCCCGATCGCCGTGATGCTCGCGGCGTCCCCGGCCATCGCCGCCGAAACCCTCTGCGGCAGCCGCGACAGCGTCCTCAAGCAGCTCGCCTCCGAGTACCAGGAAGCCCCCGTCGGCATCGGCCTCGCCAGCAACGGCGCCGTCGTCGAGCTGCTGACCTCGAGCAGCGGCAGCTGGACGTTGCTTGTGACCATGCCGAAAGGCTCTACCTGCCTGATGGGCACGGGCGAGGCCTGGCAGCCGATCGCCCGCAGGGCGTCGCTCGCGACCGAGAAGGACAGCTAGGAAGTTTTCGCCGGGGCGTCCCGTCGGCCGGTGCAGCCTCCGCTTAATGAAGACGGGGCGCCTTGAGGAAGTCCGAACGGTTGGCCGAGCGGATCTTCGTCTCCATCGTCTTGCCGTCGCGCGACAAGGTCATCGGCACCTCGACCCCTGCCGGACCCAGCGCCCAGACCCGGCGGAACAGAGGTGCCAGGTTCTTCACCGGCTCGCCCGCCACCGCCAGCACCAGATCGCCGATCTTGATCCCGGCCCGCGCCGCGGGCCCGCCGCCGGCCAAGCCAGCGACGACCAGGTGACCTTCGGCTTCCATCGTGTACATGCCAAGCCACGGCCGAGCCGGCGCGACCGGGCGGCCCTGGCGCAGGATCTCGTCGAGGATCGGCTTCAGGAGGTCGATCGGCACCGACATGTTCACGTCGATCTGGGACCTACCCTGGCGCTCCTGCACGTGGAGCGAGCCGACCGCGATCAGCTTGCCGGTCGGGCCGATCACCGCGGTGCCGCCCCAGTTCGGATGCGCCGGCGCGGTGAACAGGGCCTCGTCCAGCACGTACTCCCAGTAGCCTGCAAACTCGCGCTTGCCGGTGACGCGGGCGGCGAGCGAGCGCTTGCGGCCGCCATAGCCGCCGACCACGACGTCGTCGCCGACCTTGACCTCGGCGAGGCTTCCCAGCGGCAGGGCCGGCAGCTTCACCCGGCCCAGCACCTGGACCAGGCCGAAGCCGGTCGCTTGGTCGTAGCCGATCGGATAGGCCTGCAGCGCCTTGCCGCCGGCGGTGGTGACCCAGACCGTTTCGGCCTCGGTGATCAGGTAGCCGATCGTCAGGATCAGGCCGTCCTCGCGGATGATCACGCCGTTGCCGCCGCGCTCGGTGCCGAGGATGGACGCGGTGAAGGCGTCCTCCGGGATCCGCGCACGCAGGGCCACGACGCTCGACAGGGCCTGGTCGAGGTCGAACTGATAGTCGGAGGGAAGGGGGCGGGCCTCTTCCGGAATTTCCCAGTCGGTGTTGTCGCTCATCTGTCCCCGTAAGATAGGCGCGCAATTCGCGTTCGCGAAGGGGAGGTGATCGTCAGCCCCGGTCCCTGGTGACCGGAAGGCTCAAAAGACCCCGTAACACCAACGAATCCACCCAGTCAGCATTCCGGCTCACGACCGCGAGATCGGGGAACGCCCGGGCCAGCCGGCTGAGCGCGATCTCCCCTTCGAGCCGGGCCAGCGGGGCGCCCAGGCAGAAGTGGATGCCGTGGCCGAAGGTCAGGTGCCGGTTGGGGGTTCTTCCGATATCGAAACGATCTGCCTCCGGGAAGGCGGCCGGATCCCGGTTGCCGGCGTTCAGCAGCGCGAAGACCCGTTCGCCCTCGCGCATCGGCCGGCCGCCGATTTCGATCGGCGTCGCGACCACGCGGCCGATCGCCCCGATGGGCCCCTCGAAGCGCAGGCACTCCTCGACCGCGGAGGCTGCCAGGGTCGGATCGGCGACCAGCCGCCGCCACGGCTCCCGCTGGCCGAGCATGTGGAGCATGCCGTTGCCGATCAGGTGGGTGGTCGTCTCGTGCCCGGCGAACAGCAGCAGCACGGCGGTCGCGACCACCTCTTCGTCGTCGAGGGCCTCGCCGGCCTCGCGGGCTTTCAGCATCGCGGTGGTGAGATCATCCGCCGGCCTGGCGCGCCGCTCGGCGACGAGGCCGCGAAAGTACTCAGCCAGCTGCTTGGCTCCTTCCTCGGCACGGTCGTAGCGGGCCTCGCCGGTGCCGCGGGCCGCGCCGACGAAAAGCGCCAGCTCGTCCGACCACCGCCTGACCGAGCGGAGGTCGGGTCGAGGCACGCCCAGCATGTCCATGATCACGTAGGCCGGCAGCGGCTCGGCGAAGTCGGCGATCAGGTCGAATTCGGCGCGCTCGGCAAGGGGAGCCAGCAGCTCGTCGACCAGCGAGGCGATCGCCGGGGCCCGCGCTGCGACCGCCTGGGGCGTGAAGGCGCGGTTGACCAGACCCCGAAGCCGCGTGTGATCCGGCGGATCGCGGAACACCATCCAGCGGTCCATCTGGTTGCGGAGCGCGGCAAGATCGGCCGGGTCGCCGCTGCGGCGGGCAAGAAAGGCACGCACCCGCTCGGCCGAGAGCGACGGCGAGGTCAGCGCCAGCCGGCAATCCTCGTAGCGCGTCAGCACCCAGCTCTTGAGGACCGGGCTCCAATGCGCCGGATCCTCGGCCCTGAGCCGCTCGAAAAGCGGAAACGGATCGGTCCGCGTCCCGCTGTGATCTGGGTCATAGACCAGTGGAGGCGACTCGTTCGCCATGGCGAAGCTTGGCATCGGCCCGCGCCCGCTGCCAGCGCCGTCTGGCACGTTCGATGCACGTGATCGGGACGGTTTCTCCAGAAGGGAGGACGCGAGCTTCCATGCAGAATTGCATCGACTGGCCGGACGGGAGGAAGGGGTGACGCACGCGCCCAACTTCTGGCCCTCGGCGGAACTCTTCGCCGACACCATGTCGGGCTTCCTGTGGCGCACCGACGCCGAGGGGCGCCTCTCGGCGGCAACCGAAGGATTCGGGAAGACGGCGGGACTGCCGATCGCGGAAGCGATCGGGCGGCCGCTGGTCGACCTGATCGAGGGCCCAGCCGACAAGCGGAAGTTCGCCCAGGCGCTCGCCGACAGTCGATCCTTTCGCGACCTCACGCTCCGTTTCTGGCCGGCCCGGCGCTGGACCCGGATCGGTGGTGCCGTGACCGACGGCGGCCATCTCGGGTTGGCGATCGACATCGACGAGGAGCGCGGGCGCATCGGCCTGGTCGAGGGCGTCCTCGACCGGTTGCCGGACGCCGCCGCGGTCTACGATCGCGAGCATCGCCTCGTCACCTTCAACGAGGCCTATCGCCGCCACAACGCGCCGATCGCCGACATGCTGGCGCCGGGCCGCAGCTTCGAGGAGCTCTTTCGCACCAGCGTCTCGCGCGGCCAGTACCCGGAGCAGCCGGGCGACATCGAGGCGCTGATTGCCGAGCGCGTCGCCCAGCACAAGCGCGGCGAGGGCACCTTCAAGCGGCTTCGGCCGGGCGGCGAC
>CAZDGR010000128.1:0-10838 GCA_964504845.1 uncultured Rhizobium sp.
CCCGGGCAAGGGCGAAACGGTCGCAATCGCCGCGCTGGACCACATAGACCATGACTGCCCGTCCGCCGGCCCGTACCACCTCGGCAAGCTCGCCCAGATGCTTGGTGCCGCGGGCGGTGACGGAGTCCGGGAACTCGGCGGCGCCGGGGTTGGGCCCGTCGGCACGCCTCAGATGCACGTTCTTGACCTCGACATGGCATGCCGGTCGCCCGGCGCTCTCCAGCAGAAGGTCGATCCGGCTCGATTTCCCGTAGCGGACCTCGCGTCGGATCGTGTCGTAGCCGGCAAGCTCGGGCACGGCACCGGCGCGGAGCGCCTCCTCGACCAGGCCGTTCGGGTGCCCGGTATTGACCCCGACCAGGTGATCCTCGACCCGGACCAGCTCAAGCGTCAGCGGCAGCTTGCGCTTGAGATTGGGCGAACGGCTGACCCAGACCTCCGATCCCGGCCGGTCGAGGCCGAGCATCGCGCCCGGGTTCGGGCAATGGACCGTCTCCATCCGCCCGCCGATCTCGACGTCCGCGAGGAAGCGCTTGTAGCGGCGGGCGAGCACGCCCCGGATCAGCGGCGGATCGAAACGCATGGGGCAGCGAACCTAGGAGCGGCGGTCCCCGTGTTCAAGGGATGGCGTGTTCAAGCGACTGGCCTCGGCTAAGATCGCCCGACCCATGACCGACCAGACCATCACCGCCGCCATCGTCATCATCGGCAACGAGATCCTCTCGGGCCGCACCCAGGATGCCAACCTGGCCTATCTCGCGACCGGACTCGGCGAGATCGGCATCAAGCTGGTCGAGACGCGGGTGATCCGCGACGACGAGGCGGCGATCGTCGCCACCGTCAACGAGCTTCGTGCGCGCCATACCTATGTCTTCACCACCGGCGGCATCGGGCCGACCCACGACGACATCACGTCCGAATGCGTCGCCAAGGCTTTCGGCGTGAAGCTGCGGCTCGATCCCGAGGCCGTCCGCGTGCTGCAGGCACATTACCCGCCGGGCTTCCTCAACGAGGCACGGCTCAGGATGGCGCATGTGCCGGAAGGCGCGGCCTTGGTCGAGAACCCGGTCAGCCGCGCGCCGGGCTTCCGGATGGAGAACGTCTTCGTGCTCGCCGGCGTGCCGCTGGTGATGCGGGCGATGTTCGATGGCATCAAAGGGAAGCTCCGCCACGGCGCACCGGTCTTGAGCCGCTCGGTCACCTGCGCGCTCGGCGAGGGGACGATCGCCAGGGACCTGACGGCGATCCAGGCGCGGTTCGCCGACGTCGAGATCGGCAGCTACCCGTATTTCCGTGCCGGTGGCTTTGGCGTCAGCCTGGTCTCGCGCGGCACCGATGCCGGGCGTCTGGCCGAGGTGACCGAAGAGCTGAAGGCGATGATTCGAAGCCTCGGCGGTGATCCGCGCGAGGAGCAGGCGGCGTAGAAGTTCTTGAAGCCCCTTCCCGGAAGCTGGAGAAGCGCGATGACCTTGATGACCACCCGGCGTACGACGCTGTCGGTCGCCGCCTTCGCGATGCTGGCGGGCTGCAGCTCGACCGAGACGAAGACCGCGAGCGCGCCGCCGCGCCAGTCCGACGTCGACCTGCTGAACGTTGCGCTCGGCCTTGAATACGAGGCGATCGCGGCATACCAGCTCGGCGCCGACTCCAAGCTGCTGCAGCCGGCGGTCCTCCAGGTCGCGGTCGCCTTCCAGAACGACCACCGCGAGCACGCGAAAGTCCTCGACCGCACGATCCGCGGCCTCGGGGGCCGCCCGGTCGATGCGAAGGAAGTCAAGGAGTACGGCTTCCGTACCGACCGGCTGACCGACCAGACCGCGATCCTCACCTTTGCCGCCGAGCTCGAGAAGGGGGCGGCCAGCGCCTATCTCTCGACCGTGCCGGTGTTCCAGAACCGCGACCTCGCCAAGGCCGCGGCCTCGATCATGGGGGCGGAGACCCAGCACTGGGCGATCCTTCGCGCTGCGATCGGCCAGCCGCCGATCGCCGCGCCCTTTATCTCCTAAAGCGCCTTCCTCAGCGTGATGTTGTAGCGGAGCCGGCCGGTCGCCTGGTGCCCGGCCTCGGCAAGTTCGGCGACGCCGTGGAAAGCGAGCCTGGCCGGCCCGCCCCAGACGACGACGTCGCCATGCTCGACCGGCACACGCTTCGGCCGGTGCTTTCGTTCGTCGCCGCCGAACAGGAAGGTCGCCGGAATGCCGAGCGAGACCGAGACGATCGGCTGCGCTAAGTCGCGTTCGTTCCGGTCCTGGTGCAGCGTCAGCCGCGTGCCGGGCTCGTAGCGGTTGACCAGGCAGGCATCGGGACGGAAGCCGCCGAAGCCGGCAGCCTCTGCGGCACGCGCGGCGAGATCGTGGAACGCCGCCGGCATCGTAGGCCAGGGAGAGCCTGTCTCGGGGTCGACCGGCTGGTAGCGATAGCCCTTCCGGTCGGTGACCCAGCCGGCCTCGCCGCAATTGGTCATCGCGACCGACATCCTGAAGCCGCCAGGCGTGACCATGTTCCGGAACGGCGCCGCCGCCGCGACCTGCTCGATCGCCGCGAGCAGGTCGTCCGCGACGCCGAGCGCGAACGCCGGCAGCAGCCAGGCACCCTCCGCGATCTCCTCTCGATCGGCCCGCCGCCCGGATCCGGCGAACAGGTCGCCGATCGCCGACTTCGGTCGTCTCATGCGCTGAATATAGGAGCGCCGCCGTCCGCGCGTCGCCGTGACATCGCCGCCCCCAGCCTATAGCCTCGCCGCCGGCGCCCGCTTGGCGGAACGGTAGACGCAACGGACTTAAAATCCGTAGGCCCTAAAGGCCGTCCCGGTTCAAGTCCGGGAGCGGGCACCAGTAAGTTAATCAGTAAGCTAAATGACAACACACGCCTCGCTGAACTCCATCGCGCCGGAGCCCGTGGAAGCAAAGTGGAAGCATCATGCGCGGTTTGGCTCTACCTATCGGCGGAACCCTGGAATCGAGTCTTGCGCCTAGGCATGGCGCCAGTCACCGCGCACTTGCACAACGACTACTTCTTAGAGCGCTTACGTGAGGGCTCTTTTGTGGGCAGCAGCTAGGACAGCCGTGCGAGCTGCGTGGCCCGACTCAGAGACTGACCAATAGTGTGAGGAAATTCGATTCGTGCTGCGCTGGATGAAAGAGCGGGCACCGAGGACGTTGGCGCTCAAGCAGGCGGTGACCTTTGCCGGCGGCAAGACTTGCAGCCAGCAGAGCCACCAGGGCCGGCCAGCCGTCCAGCGTCATCGACATACGCCGTAACCAATCCATTGATTGGACCGGCGCGAAATGGTGGCCTTCACCGAGCAAACGTTCATGCCGCCTTTGTCTGGCTGCGTGTCAGGTCGAGCGGCAGCGACTTCAATGAGACCCTATGCGCCGCCAGGTCCGGCCGCCATCGCTGCTGGACAGCAACTCGTTCCGATGCGTCGAAGCATACATGCGTGACGTATCCTGCGGAGACACGGCAAGGTGCAGCAGATAGTGATCCCCGAAGTCGCGGCTCAAGGTTTGCCAGTTTAGGGACGTTTCTTCCGTGCGAAGCAGGCCGCCGCCGACCATGAAGGCGTAGACCGACTTGTCCGCCCCCACTTCGATCATGCTGACCGGTCGACGCAACGGGTGGGCCGTCTGCCAGTTTCGGCCGCCATCCTCGCTGAGCAGGATTCCTTGCTGGGTCGCGGCATAGAGACGCTCCACGTTGGTGGCAGATGCGGCGATGTCGATCAGATCGTCCGGCGCAGGACCGACACGGCGCCAGCTCCGTCCTCCATCCCGGCTCACCTGGAGTCCGCCGTGGACGCCGTAGATCGTGCTCGGTTCCGACTTGCTGACATCCATCTGGTGAAAGTCGACCGGCCCACCGACACCTTGCGAGAGTGCAGCCCATGTGCGGCCGCCATCCGTCGAGGAGATGAAGCCGAGGTTTCCCCCTCGGGCCGGGTGCCCGCTGGCGTAGAGCTTCATCGCGTCGGTTGGGTGCGGTGTGAACCCCATGAAGTCGTCTCGACGCTCCGAAACCGGCTCAACCAGCGCGGTATCGAGCCGCAAGGCGTGCAGACCGTGATGCGTGGCTATGAGAAGGCGTTCACCGTCGGCGCGATCTACCGCGAGCCCGTGGATGTGCGTCGAACGTAGCAGATCGTTGAGAGACATCTTGGATTGCGGATGAGCATGAGGCGCGGCGGCAAGCAGCACGGCAGCCGCGAGAAGGAGTCGGGCGAAGGATTTGGAACGAGGAAGGATCATGGCGCTTCTCTTGCTGAGGACTCCCGCCTGAAAGCGGGGCTCATTTGATGGCAGGTGACTGTTATGTCGCGAGCGTGAGCGTTTCCCACAGTGACGAGCCTCGGCATGCGCGTGTGGCGCCCCCGACGAGGTTGCCCTCGGGGCGGGGCCGGGACAAGGCCGCAACGGCGAGTGCCTGGGCACGCCGGTGCCACCCAGGGGCCGCCGTCACCGACAAGATCATGCGGAACCGGGAGGAGCTGGCGCAAACGGGGGGCGAACCGCGGGACCCGAGCGGGGTAGCTCCGATAGGCGTCACCGAACTCCGCAATCGCGTTTCTTTCTTCGCTGCGCGCCAGCCGTACATTACATGGCGACGAGGAAGGGAAACACCGCGAGAGTAAGAAGTGTCGGCCATTGGCCTCAGGAACCCGAGGGGCACAAGAAAGAAGCCGACAGGTCATCGAGCCCGGAAGCTGCGTGCTCGTGGTCGCGACCATGACCGAGTTCAATCTCTGGATCTGGCGAGGTTTCGCATGATCTCAGCCTGCCGTTCGGACGCAACCTGCCCGTAGCTGAGGAATTTGTCGGAATCCGCTCGTGTCCCAGACTTTGCGACCAGGACCTAGAATCCGGGGACCCTTGAGGCCGTCCCGGTTCAAGTCCGGGAGCGGGCATCAGCATGCGATTCTCCACGCGGCTTAGATCTCTTGCGATTGATGCACATCAACGCCGACGCGGGGGCGAGGTCCCATTGTCCGCTTCACATAACGGAGACGAGATCATGAAGACCATCCGCCTGGAGCTTGCACGCAGCAGGGAGTTTCCCGATGGGAGCGCCGCCCACGGCTATGTCTTGCGCGCGCCCCTCAGGGCCGACGGTCATCTCGATGTCGAGAGGTGGCGCAAGGAGCGCGACCTCTGCGCCGTCAGGCGCTTCTGGGGGGAAGAGGAAGAGCAGCGAGGGACCCTGATCCATACGGCGGGCCGCCGCTGGGCGTTCTCCTACGTGCCGGGAGACGACTCCGACGATGAGCCGATCTTTCGGCTCGACAGCCATGTGTTCCGAGCCGGCGAATACATCTCGATCACCGAGCACGATGGGATCGAGCGCACCTTCCGGATCGCCAGCGTCACATGACGCCGGCGAGTTCCTGAAGCTCTTCCAGGTTTGCCAGCTTGGCGCGGTTGCCGTCGAGGAGTTGGATCGTGCCGTCGCGCTTGAGCTGCGTGAAGGTCCGGCTGACGGTCTCGATCGTGAGGCCGAGATAGTCGGCGATGTCGTTCCGGCTCATCGGCAGGTCGACCGGACTGCCTGGCTTGCCGTGGCGCCGTGCGGCGTTCGACAGCAGTACGAGGAAGGACGCGACGCGTTCCTTCGCCGTCTTCCGGCCGAGAAGCAGCATCTGATCCTGGGCGGCGGCGAGCTCGTGCGAAGCCAGGCCGAGCAGGCGGCGCTCGAGCTTCGGCATGTCCTCGAGAAGCCTCTCCAGCTTCGCGCGCGGGAACTTGCAAAGCTTCGTCGGCGAAATCGCCTCGGCGCTGTAGGCGTAGGACTCGCGATGGGTCAGACCGAGAAAGTCGCCAGGAAAGAGGAAGCCGGTGATCGCCCTTCTTCCGTCGGGCATGAGCTTGTAGACCTTCACGGCCCCGGTGGTGATGTTGAACACATGGTCAGCCGGATCGGACTCGCCGAAGATCGTCGAGCCGTCGGCGGCCTCGACCTGCGACATGATCTGGGTGACCCGTACCTGCTCGACCGGGTCCAGGGGGGCGCAAACCGAAAATTCGCGAACGGCGCAGTCGCTGCATGGCCGCACGAGGCCTGCCTTGGCGTTCCGCTCTTGTGTCTCGACGGCGAACCAGGACATGAACCCGCGCTCCGGACGATGCCGCATCATCCCGCCGGACGTGCGCAGCCTCAAAGCAATGTTGGTGAAATCTCGTAACTGAACACCGCGACCGATTGCCACGGCCGGCGGCTAGCGCCGCATCGGTGCATCCTGCAGGACGGGGGCGAAACCCCGGCGCCGAGCGGGAAAGAGCTTTCGGCACTGGCTGGCGCCGATGGCAAGGAAGCTGCTGCGCTCGAAGATCGGCAGCGACCAGCCGCTTGTCGGCGTGCCGTCGGCGAAAGCGATATCGAGGTCGACCGTGACCGCGTCGCAGCCGCGCAGGTTCGCCATTACCTCGATGCCGTCGATGACGTAGGCCACCGCCTGTTCCCGGCCAGGAAAGTCCGGGACCAGCAGGTTTCCGATCGCCAAGGTCCTGCCCAGCGCCAGCTCGTCCCGGGTCTGATGCGTGAAGAGGCCGACGATGTAGCCGGGCTGATTCTCGGCCACGACGACGCCGCGCTCGGCCGATCCCTTGCCTTCGGGAATCTGGCCGCGGGCGAACTCCGTCCACCGCAACAGGCTGGTATTGGGCAGTACGGACTGGACCAGCGGAAAGGCCTGGCGGATGCGCTCATGCTCGAGCGGGCGAAGGACAAGTGGGCCCATGCATGAATATTTGCCGTGCCGGCCGCCCCTCGCATTGATGCAGATCAAGGTGGCCGGAAACCCCCCGTGGTCGTATCCGGCAACCAATCCGACACGGAGTTCCCCGATGACGATCAAGACCGTTCTCGTCGTGCTTTCCGGGGTTCCCGGCGACGAGACCCGCTTGGCAGCGGGGCTTCTCCTGGGGGCTCGCTTCGAGGCCGGCATCGCCGTCCTCCATGTCAAGCCGGCGCCGGTGATCCTCACCGGCGGAATGAACGGAGAGGTCCCGGCGTCGCTGATCGAAGCCCAGCAGCAGCAGATCGACGCGACTGCGGCCGCGGTCGAGGCCGCTGCGAGGTCGCAGGCGGCTCGCGTCGGCTCCAAGATCGACTGGCGCTGCGAGGAGGGAGACGAGGTGTCGGTTGCCGGCGTGCACGCCCGCTATGCCGACCTGGTCGTCGCCGCTCCCGACGTCGCGCGCGATCTCGTGTTCGTCTCGGCGTCTCCGGTGATGGCGATCCCGGACGGTGCGACCCCGGGCGGCCTGAAGCGCGCCGTGATTGCCTGGAACGGCAGTCAGGAAGCCGCGCGCGCGGTTCGCGACGCGCTGCCTCTGATCGAGGCGGTCGGATCGGCCGAGGTACTGGTCATTGACCCTCCGAGGCAGGAGATCGGGACAGACATCGCGCGCCTTCTCGCCGCACACGGCATCAAGGTGGATGTCCGCGAGCGCCTGTCGGGAGATGCCGATATCGGCGGCCTGCTGCTCGAGGAGGCGCGTGTCTCCGGCGCCGACCTCCTCGTCATGGGCGCCTACGGTCATTCGCGGCTGCGGGAATGGGTGCTCGGCGGCGCGACCGAGGAAGTGCTCCAGGCCGCCAAGATTCCTGTCCTGATGTCGCACTGAGGCCCCGGTGGACGCGCGCTTTCTCGTCGCGAAGTACGACGGCCGGGTGCCGCGCTACACCAGCTACCCGACCGCGCCCCACTTTCGCGCGGTGGTCGGCGATGGCGGGTATCGCGACTGGCTTTCGCGCGCGCGTTCGCCCGGCGGCCTCTCGCTCTACGTTCACGTGCCTTTCTGCCGCGCCATGTGCTGGTACTGCGGCTGCCACACGCGGGTCGCCAAGGACGATGTGCCGGTCCAGGCCTATGTCGGGGCGCTGCGGCGCGAGATCGCGCTCGTCGCGGAGGCGATCGGACCGCTCGCGCCGGTCTCTCGCCTTCATTGGGGCGGCGGTACGCCGACGATCCTTTCCCCGGACGCATTTGCCGCGATCCGTGACGACCTTGGGCACTTGTTCGACCTCGAGGCGCTCGATGAGCACGCGGTCGAGATCGACCCGCGGACCCTGACCGACGAGCGGGTGGCGATGCTGGCAGATGCCGGCGTCAACCGCGTCAGCCTCGGCATCCAGACCCTGTCGGAGCCGGTTCAGCGGCGGATCAACCGGATCCAGCCTTTTGTGCAGGTGGCATCGGCCGTGGAACGGCTGAAGCGTGCCGGCATCGGCTCGTTCAACGCGGACCTGATGTACGGGCTGCCGGCCCAGACCGAAGAAGACATCCTGGAGACCGTCGAGGCGGTGGTGCAGCTGAAGCCCAGCCGCATCTCGCTCTTCGGATATGCGCACGTGCCCTGGATGAAGCCGCATCAGCTCAAGATCGACGAGGCCGAGCTGCCTGACGCCCAGAACCGCTTCGCGCAGCTGATGGCGGGAGCCGGCGCACTGGCAGGCGCGGGATATCGCCGGATCGGCCTCGATCACTTCGCGCGTCCGGACGACGTCCTTGCGCGGGCCGCGGACGAGGGGAGGCTTCGGCGGAACTTCCAGGGCTACACGGACGACGCCGCCACGACGTTGATCGGCTTCGGAGCCTCGGCCATCAGCGAGACGCCGGACGGCTATGCGCAGAACCTGACCGCGATTCCCGACTGGCAGCGTGCCGTACTCGAAGGCCGCCTCCCGGTCGCGAAGATGCGGGCGCTCTCGCCGGAAGACCGCCTGCGCCGCCGCGTGATCGAAGACCTGATGTGCGACCGGACGGTCGACCTCGAGCAGGTGCTCGTTCGGCACGCGCAAAGGCCGGACCTTCTCGACGACTGTCTGGCGCGGCTGGCCGAGCCGGCGCTTGACGGGCTGGTCGAGGTCGACGGACGCCGGCTGCGCGTCACGGAACGGGGCTGGCCCTTCATGCGGAATGTGGCAGCGGCCTTCGATGCCTATCTCGTGCCCGACGAGACCCGGCACGCCCGCGCGGTCTGATGGACCTCTTCTGGGCGATCTGCGGCTTGGGCGCGGGAAGCGGTCTGCCTCTCGCCGGCGGCATGTTCGTTGCCGGCCTTCTGGGCGGGGCCGGGCATTGCTCGCTGATGTGCGGTTCCTTCGCGATTGCTCAGGTCGCCGAGCGCTTTGCCGACGGGGCGAGGATGCGTCTCTGGACCGCCGTGCTCCTGCCCTATCAGCTCGGGCGGCTTGCGACCTACTCGGCACTTGGCTCGTTTGCCGGCGGCATCGGCGCGGCGGCGGCATGGCTCGTCGACTTGAGCTGGCTGCCCGCGGCGGCTCTGGCGGTTGGCGCCGCGGTCTTCGCGCTGCAAGCCTTCGGACGGCTCGGCTTCGGCCCGTCCATCGTCACCCGCTTGGGACGCGGAACACGCGGGTTCACGCTCGGGCTCGCTCTCGGCTTTCTGCCTTGCGGGCTGGTCTATGGGGCTCTGATCGCCGCCGCGGGCGCCGGCGGCGCCTGGCAGGGCGCTCTGGCTCTTGCCTCATTCGGTCTCGGCACGGTTCCGGCGCTCGTTGCCGTCGCGTGGCTCGGCCTTGCCGCGGGCAAGCGTTGGCTGGCGCTGGCGCAGTCGGCGGCACCCTTTGCCGGCTTCGCCAACGCAGTGGTCCTCGGCGCTCTCGCGGTTCGGTCGCTCTAAGGCGCTATTCGACGAGATCGCGATAGGCGTGCCAGGAGGCGAGGCCGACCAGCGGCAGCGCCACCGCCAGGCCCAGGTAGAGCGTCACCACGCCGAGCGCGGTGAAGGCGGCGATCAGGGCGGCCCAGAGCGCCATCGCCTTCCAGTTGACCAGGACAGCGGTGATGCTGGTGGCGATGGCGGTGACGACGCCGACCTCGCGGTCGAGAAGCATGGGGATCGATATCGCGGCGATCGCAAAGACGCCCGCGGCAAGGGCTGCGCCGACGGCCGTTCCGACGATGAGGAACGGCAGGCTTGCCGGCGAGAACAGCAGCGTTTCGGCCAGCCGGGAAAGGCTCGGTGCCGCCTCGGAAAAGAATAGGGCGAAGAGCAGGGTCGCGATCCGCACCCAGGCCAGGTGGAAGAACAGCAGGACCAGGCCGGCGAGCGCGATCTGCAATGGATTGCGCCGCCAGGCGATGGCGGCACCGGCCAGCGACGGCCTCTCGCCCAGCTCCAGGCGCCGGCTGATCTCGTAGATCCCGACGGCTAGAATCGGCGCCACGAAGGTGAACCCGGCGGCAAGCGGCAGCACCAGGTACGGAAGGTCGGCGAGCACGAGCCCGAGCGTCAGCAGGAAGCTCGCCGCGACCATGGCCAGCCCGTAGAGGAGGCAGAGCCGAGGCGCACGGACGAAGTCGGTCCAGCCCCGGGCGAGCCAGAGCCAGGGCCTGTCGACCGGAACCAGGCGGATTCGGGGACTCGGCGTCGTGAAGACGGGGACTGTGTCGCTCATCTCGGTCCTCCTGCGCGGGGACTATGCCGATCCGACTCCGCCGTCGAATTGAGATGGATCAATGCCGTCCATCCTGCCCCGGGCGAGGGTGCGCCCGATCCAAGGCCGGGGTGAAAGATGACGGCGACGACGATGAATACGGTTCGGAGCGAGATCCGCGAGGACTACCTCGAGGACGTCGTCCGCGCCTCGATGGCGTTAACGATGTTCTGGGGCGTCGCTGCCTTCGCGGTCGGCGTCTATATCGCCTTCCAGCTCGCCTTCCCGGCGCTGAACCTCGGCCTCGAATGGACAACCTTCGGCCGGCTTCGGCCGCTGCACACCTCGGCGGCGGTCTTCGCCTTCGGCGGCACGGCACTGATCGGCAGCTCCTTCCACGTGGTTCAGCGCACGTGCCGGGCTCAGCTCTTCGGCGGCGA
>CAZDGR010000129.1:0-10747 GCA_964504845.1 uncultured Rhizobium sp.
CGACCGTCAAACTCGGGCGGCCATCGACAGCCTCGTCCGCGGCCTGCTCGTCGAGCCGTTCCGCATCCACGGCATCAAGGACGTCGACACCGAGGCGGAGGCGAGGCGGCTCCTCTCCATCGTCGGGCTGCACGAGGGATTCCTCGCGGCATATGCGCACCAGCTGTCGGGCGGCCAGGCACGGCGCGTCGGCGTCGCCCGCACGCTGGCGCTCAAGCCCAAGATGATTCTCGCCGACGAGCCGACCGCCGGCCTCGATGTCTCGGTCCAGGGCGAGATCCTGAACCTGATGAACGAGCTGCAGCAGCAGTTCGGGCTCAGCTACCTGATCGTCACTCACAATCTGCCGGTGATCCGACACGTCAGCGACCGATTGGCGATCATGTATCTCGGTCGCCTGGTCGAGCAGGGATCGACCCGAAGCATCTTCGCCAAGCCGGCGCATCCTTATACCCAGGCATTGCTGGCCGCCGTGCCTCAGCCGGATCCGGACAAGCGCCGCGACCAGCTCGAGCTCAAGGGCGAGATTCCGAGTCTCCGGCGGCGCCCCCCGGGCTGCGAGTTCCATACCCGTTGCGTCCATGCCCAGGCGCGCTGCCGCGTCGAGGCGCCAGGCCCGACTCCGCTGGGAGACGGCCGTGAGGTACGCTGCCACTTCCCGCTGGCCTGAGCTCCGAGAATTGCCGATGAACGTCACCGAACGCCTGAAGCAGGCCCATGCCGAGATGACGGCCTGGCGCCAGGACATCCATTCCCATCCCGAGCTGGGGTTCGAGGAACAGCGGACCTCCGATCTGGTCGCCGAGAAGCTCAAGTCCTTCGGCTGCGAGGTCCATCGCGGCGTCGGCAAGACCGGCGTTGTCGGCCGTCTGCAGGTCGGCAACTCGCCCCGGTCCATCGGTCTTCGCGCCGACATGGACGCACTGCCGATCCAGGAAGCGAACACCTTCGCCTATCGCTCGCGAAACTCCGGCCGGATGCATGCCTGCGGCCACGACGGACACACGACGATGCTGCTCGGCGCCGCCCAGCACCTCGCCAAGACCAAGAACTTCGACGGCACCATCAACTTCATCTTCCAGCCGGCCGAGGAAGGCCTCGGCGGCGGCAAGGCGATGATCGAGGACGGGCTGTTCGAGCGCTTCCCCTGCGACTCGATCTTCGGCATGCACAACTGGCCGAGCCTCGCCGTCGGCAAGTTCGCGATCCGCTCCGGCGGCATGATGGCGGGCGGCGCCTTCTTCGACGTCACCGTGACCGGCAAGGGGGCCCATGGCGCCAAGCCGGAAACCGGCATTGATCCGGTGCTGGTCGCAAGCCATATCGTCACCGCGCTGCAGTCGATCGTCTCGCGCAACGTCAGGCCCTCGGACACCGCCGTGCTCAGCATCACGCAGATCCACGGCGGCGACGCCTACAACGTGATCCCGCAGGAGGCGGTGATCAAAGGCACGGCGCGTGCCTTCTCGATGGATACCCTCAAGCTGATCGAGACCAACATGCGGCGGCTCTCGGAAAGCGTCGCCGCGGGCTTCGGCGCGACCGCCGCGCTCGACTTCCGCCTGATCTTCCTTCCGACCGTCAACGACGACGCTGAGACGGCCTTCATCGCCGACACCGCCGCCGAGCTCGTCGGCGAGGCGAACGTCAATCGGGAGGGGCCGCTGATCATGGCCTCGGAGGACTTTTCCTACATGCTCAACGTCCGCCCCGGCGCCTACATGATGATCGGCAACGGCGAAGGCGTGGGCGGCTGCGCCGTGCACAACCCGGCTTACGACTTCAACGACGAGATCCTGCCGCTGGGCGCCAGCCTCTTCGTCCGGCTGGCCGAACGGAAGCTTGAGCGCCTGCCGCGGTAATCGGCCACCAGCACGCCCCACGATGTCACAGGAGACCTAGGCCGAGGGGGAAACCTCCTCGCCGAGTCGGCGTTTTTTCTTACCGATCGGTGCATCGGGGAAAAGGAGCCGACATGAAAGCGAATGCAATCCGCCTTGGGGTCGCCGCCCTTGCCACCGTCGCGGTGCTCGGTACGGCTGCACCGGCGTTCGCCCAACGCCACCACCACGGCGGCAACAACGCCGCCGGCGCCGCGGCCATCGGCCTGCTCGGCGGCTTGGCGCTCGGTGCGGCCATCTCCAATCCGGCCCCTCCGCCGCCGGTCTACTACGCTCCGGCCCCGGCCTATGTCGCTCCGGCGCCGGTGTACACGCGTTCCCCGCATACCGACTGGTGCGCGGCGAACACGCCCGGCTACAACGCCTATGACAACACCTATCAGGGGTACTACGCGGGCGAACGGATCCTCTGCCGCTCGCCGTACGGCGGCTAAAGCTTGTCGCGCGTCCGCGGATCGAGTGCGGCCGCGGCCAGATCTGAGAGCAGGGTCGAGACTGCGAACAGGACGGTCGTGACCATTACCGCTCCCATGACGATCGGATAGTTCCGGCTGTTGACCGACTCGAACACGAGTCGGCCGACGCCGGGACGGTTGAATACGATCTCGGCGAACACCGCGCCCGAAAGCAGCCGGCCCATGCCGACACCGAGCAAGGCCACAGTCGGCAGAATCGCCAGCTTCAGCGCATAACGATAGATAATCTTGCGTGGCGAGAGGCCGAAGGCCCTGGCCGTCCGGATATGGTTCTCGCCCATGATCTCGAGCATCGAGGCGCGGACGAGACGCGCGAGGAACCCCACCCAGCCGAGCCCGATCGCGAAGGCTGGGAGCACCAGATGCCATGCCTGGCGGAGCGGATCGTCGGACGGTCCGGCGCCGATCGCCGGGAACCAGCGAAGCCAGACGGCGAAGACCAGCAACAGGTAGATCGCGATCACGAAGGACGGCACCGCGATCGCCGCGACCGAGAAGACTCCGGTAAACCGGTCGAGCCAGGTGCCTCGGCGGACGGCCGAGTAGCAGCCCAGCGGAATGCCGAGGACAACCGCCCAGCCGAGCCCGGCCAGCGCCAGGACGACCGTGTACGGAAGCTCGTTGAAGACGATCACCGCGACGCTCTTCTGCGTCCAGACGTCGACGCCCATGTTGCCGCTGAGCACGTTGCCGAAGAAGCGCAATAGCTGGACCGCCACCGGCTGGTCGAGACCCATGCGCTCGCGGAAATCCTGAACCATCGCCGGGGTCGCGCGCGGACCCAGCGCGATCGAGGCGGGATCGCCCGGCACCAGATGGATCATCGTGAATAGGATCGTCATCGCGACCGCAACGATCGCAGTCATCAGACCCAGGCGCTTCAGGGCATAGAGCAACATCAGACGAGATCCCGGGCGATGCGGTTATCCCAGCTCCGGCTGTAGACGCGCGCGCCATCCTCGAACGCGTCGAAATCGGTAACCAGGCGGAAATGGGTGGCGCTGCCGCTCAGCGTCACCGCGGTCCGGATTTCGATGTTCCAGCCGGGCCGCTCCATCTTGTAGCTGACAGTCACCGTCGACTCCGCCGCCAGCGGATCGTCGTCCTTGATGCGGTAGATGTTGGCCTTGACGGTCTCGATGCAGGTGTTGCTGTGCGACAGCTTCAGGCGGCCGTCGTCGCGGTCGATCCGGTACTCGATCTTGCCCGACCCGACGTCGTGCCTGAGCGTGCGGACGACAGTCGCCGGCCTCAGCACCTCGGCCGGGAGCAACGGCGCGCCTTCGACCGGCTGGAAGTCCGGCACCTTCGCGTCCTCCGCACGCGGTGGGCGCACCGGCATCGTCACGCTGCTGATCCCGCTCGCGATCGAAAGAGTCGCCCGGTCTGGCGACGGGAACAGGATCGGCCAATAGGCGGTCGAAATCGCGATCCTCAATCGATGCCCGGCCGGAAACACATGCGCGATCTCGTTGAGCGGAAGCCGGATCCTGTAGGCCTTACCGGGCTCGAGCGCGGCCGGCGTCTCATGGCTCTCGCGATGGGTCAGGTTCAGTACGCCGTAGGTGACGCGGAGCACCGACCCGTCGGGCCTGATGTCGGAGAGGCGTACGATCAGGTTCGCGCGCGGCTTGTCGGAGGAGAGCGTGAGCTCGGCGACCGGCGCACCCAGGATTTCCAGCCTCTCCCTGAGCGGGCCGGAATCGAAGACGAGCGAGCCGCCGTCGTCCATCCGCTGATCGAGCGGCAGTTCGGGACCAACGCCGCCCAGGCCGAACGGACACCACTCG
This sequence comes from uncultured Rhizobium sp., assembly GCA_964504845.1. Classification (GTDB taxonomy): domain Bacteria; phylum Pseudomonadota; class Alphaproteobacteria; order SHVZ01; family SHVZ01; genus SHVZ01. The sequence continues at coordinate 4,168 of CAZDGR010000129.1, forward strand.
CCGCCGGCGATCCCGACGGTCTCCGGCGAACGGATCGAGAGAACCGGCCCCGCCTGCGCTGCCCCCTCGGACAGCGTGCCCTGGCCGAGCGCATAGCGACGGTCGGTCACGTTCGGCGTCGGCCATGACGGCTCCGCGATCCAGCGGCCAGGGCGGACGTCGTAGAACGACTTCGGCTCGATGCTGTCCTGCATCCAGGCCTTGAACGCCGGCTCCGTCATGATGCCGGTGTCCTTGCCCTTCAGCCAATGGTCCCACCAGCGAAGCTGCTCCTGCAGGTAGCCGATCATCGGGCCTGGATAGGCGAAGTGCGGGCGGCCGTGGCCCCAGGGCCCGACCAGCGCCTTCTTCGGACAGGTCAGCCCCTTCATCATCCGGAACACGGCGTTCGAGTAGCCGTCGACCCAGCCGCCGATCGCATAGACCGCGCACTGGATGTCGGCGTAGTTCTCGCAAACCGAGCCGTGCTTCCAGAAGCCGTCGCGCCGCTGATGCGTCATCCAGTCGGCTATCTGTGGATGGATCGCTTCGAGGCGCATTTTCCACATCTCGCGCCAGCGCTCCCCGACGATCTCCGGATCCGGCGGTCGTCCGCGCTGGGTGAAGAACTGCTGACCCCAGGACAGCATGTCGTTCAGCACCGCGCCGCCCATGTAGTGCATGTCGTCGGCGTAGCGGTCGTCGGTCGAGACGACCGTGATGATAGCCTTCAGAGCCGGCGGCCGGATCGCCGCCACCTGAAGCGAGTTGAAGCCGCCCCACGAACCGCCGAACATGCCGACCCTGCCCGTCGACCAGGGCTGCTTGGCGAGCCAGCCGATCACCTCGCCGCCGTCCTCGATCTCCTGCTTCAGGTACTCGTCGTGCATGATGCCGTCGGAGTCACCGCCGCCCCGGCAGTCGACCCGGATCGAGGCGTAGCCGTGACCGGCGAGGTAGGCATGGGTCTGGGCATCGCGGCGAGCGGTGAAGTCGCGCTTGCGGTAGGGGATGTACTCCATCACCACCGGCACCGGGTACTTCCCGGCGTCCTCGGGGATCCAGAGCTTGGCCGCGACCTTGGAACCGTCTTTCAGCGGGATGAAGATGTTCTCGACGACGCGAATGGACTGCGGCAGCTTTTCGACGACCCGCATCGCTTCCCCCGGCCCCGTTTCCTTAGCAGTTTGAGCCAAGCCGGCGGCCTTGCGCAATCGAATGGCAGACGAGGCGAACCGATGACCGTGATCGTGAAGTCCTTCCCGCGGAGCGTGCGGGAAATCGAGACGATGTGGATCACCTTAAGTGACGGCGCCCGCCTGGCCGCCCGGGTCTGGATGCCGGACGACGCCGAGAAGAACCCGGTGCCGGCGATCCTGGAGTACCTCCCCTACCGTCGCCGCGACGGGACCGCGACCCGCGACTCCCTGATGCATCCCTATATTGCCGGCCACGGCTATGCCTGCGTTCGCGTCGATCAGCGGGGATCGGGCGACTCGGACGGCGTACTGGTCGATGAGTATCTGGCCCAGGAACTGAACGACGGCGTCGAGATAATCGCCTGGCTCGCCCAGCAGAAGTGGTGCTCGGGCAATGTCGGGATGATCGGCAACTCGTGGGGCGGCTTCAACGGATTGCAGATCGCGGCGCTCCGCCCGCCGGCGCTGAAGGCGATCATCACCTCGTGCTCGACCGACGATCGCTACGCCGACGACGTCCACTACATGGGCGGCTGCGTCATCAACGACAATCTGCGCTGGGCATCCACGATGTTCTCGCACAACGCCCGGCCGCCGGATCCGACCGTGGTCGGCGAACGCTGGCGCGACATGTGGGTGGACCGGCTCGAGAACAGCGGGCTCTGGGTCAAGAACTGGCTCGAGCATCAGCGCCGCGACGAGTTCTGGAAGCACGGCTCGGTCTGCGAGGACTACTCGAAGATCCAGTGCGCGGTCTATGCGATCGGCGGTTGGGCGGATGCCTATACCAATGCGATCCCCAGGCTCATGGAGAACCTGACTGGACCGAAGAAGGCGATGATCGGCCAATGGGCCCACCGCTATCCGCACATGGCGAATCCCGGCCCGCCGGTTGGATTCCTCAAGGAAGCGCTCAGCTGGTGGGACAAGTGGCTGAAAGGCGTCGAGACCGGCGTCATGGACGAGCCCATGATGCGGATCTGGATGCAGGAAAGCGTGCCCCCGCAGACTTTCTATAACGACCTTCCCGGCCGCTGGGTCGCCGAACCCTCCTGGCCGCCGCCGAGCGTGACACCGACCCGCTACAGCATGAATGCCGGCCGGCTCTCGACAGGACCGGCCCGCGCCGAGGCCTCCTCGATCCGCTCGCCGCAGACGGTCGGCCAGACGATCGGCAAATGGTGCCCGTATGGCCTCTTCCCAGACATGCCTGGAGATCAGCGCGACGACGACGGCGGATCGCTGGTGTTCGACACCGAGCCGCTCGCCCAGGCGGTCGAGATCATGGGCGCGCCAGTCGTGGAACTGGAGGTCTCCTCCGACAAGCCGCAGGCGCTGGTCGCCGTCCGGCTCTCGAACGTGTATCCGGGCGGAGCCGCAACGCGAGTCAGCTACGGCCTTCTCAACCTGACGCATCGCGACAGCCACGAGACCCCTGCGCCGCTGGCGCCAGGCAAACCCTATCGGGTGAAGGTCAAGCTCAACGACATGGCGCAGGTGTTTCCTGCCGGCCATCGCATCCGGGTCTCGATCTCGACGACCTACTGGCCGCTCGCCTGGCCGTCGCCGGAGGCAGCGACCCTGACGATCCGCTCGGAGGGCAGCGCGCTGATCCTTCCCGTCCGGGGCGCGTCGCCCCACGATGGCAAGCTCAAGCCGCTGCCGCCGCACGAGCTGCCGGAGGTGCTGAAGACGACGACGATCAAGAAAGGCGAGATCACCCAGACCCATACCCGCGACCGGCCGACCGGCGCGCTCCGCTACGTCTTCGTCAACGACAGCGGCACCACGCTGATCGACGGCATCGGTCTCGAGACGTCGAGCCGGATGCGGGACGACTTCTCGATCCACCCGTCCGAGCCGCTGCAGGCCCGCGCCGAGGTCACCTCAAAGAGCCGCTACGCACGGAAGGACTGGGAGATCGAGACCGAGTGCCGGACGGTGATGACGGCGACGCCGACGAGCTTCGAGCTGGAGGCGACACTCGATGCCTTCGAGAACGGCGTCCGCGTCTTCGCCAAGAACTGGAAGGAGTCGATCCCGCGCGACAACGTCTAGGGCGTCGTCTCCCCTCGCCTGGGCACTGCGACGGCGACCCAGGCGAGGCCGGCTAGGAGGAACACCGTGGTCAGCACGAAGACCCAGGGCAGGCCGGCATAGGCCGCGACGACTCCTCCGGTCATCGGGCCCAATGAGTTGCCGAGGAAGTAGGCCGAAGACGTGATGCCGAAGGTCATGCCGCGCTCGCTGGCGGGCGTGACCTTTGCGATCAGCGCGTTTGTAACCGGCACGATGCTGCCGACGAAGAGACCGAGGCCGAGGCGCTCGACGACGAAAGCCCAATACGACCCGACAAGCGCCTGCGGCGCGGTCGCCAACGCCGCGCCGGCGAGCGCGACCAGGAGCACCGTCTTCTCGCCGAACCGGTCGCCGGACCGGGTAAGAAGGGGAACCGCGACGATACCGGCAAGACCCGTCACCGAGAGCGCGATGCCGCCCAAGGTGGCGAGGTTCGGCTGGTCGCCGACGATGTTCTGCACGTAGAGCGCGACGATCGGCTGAACCGCCTGCGTCGCGAACTGGGCGAGGAACAGCATCACGATCAGGACCGCCATGCCGGGCACGGCACCGACCTGGCGAAGCGCAACGAGCACCGGCGTTTTCGGCTTGCCGCGCTCCGGCGGCGTGAAGGCTTCCGGCACCGACCACCAGCAGAGCACCGCGGCGGCCAGCGACATCACGCCGCTGACGAAGAACGGCAGGCGGTAGCTGTCGGCAAGGTCGGCGAGCCCTCCGCCGAAGACCGGCCCCAGCAAGGATCCGATCAGCTGGCCGCTGCTCATCAGGCCCAGGGCATAGCCCAGGCGGTTCTTCGGCACCTGGGTCGAGATGAGGATCACCGAGGCGGCGGAGAAGCCGGCGAAGATGCCCATCAGGATCCGCGCCCCGAGCAGGTGCCAGACATTCTGCGCCAGCCCCATCAACACCGTGCAGACGCCGATCGCGATGCAGGAGCGGAGCACCATCAGCTTGCGTCCGCGCCGGTCCGCCATGCGGCCCCACATCGGAGAGACCAGCGCCGCCATGAACGAGGTGACTGCCGCGAGCGTGCCCGACCACAGATAGACATGCGCGTCTTGGGCGACACCGACTTCCGGCAAAAACAGCGGCAGGATCGGGCTGACGAAGGTGAACGAGAGGCTCATCACCAGCTGGACAGCGACCATCGCCATCAGCGTCGTGCGCCACCTGGGCGAGCCGTCCTCGCCCCCCGGGACTGGCGGCGTGTCGTTCACCGCCGCCGAGATGTGGCCTGCTGCAGGCCGCGCATGTAACCGATGGTGAAGATGTGACCCTGGATGCCGTAGCCGGCCGGCATGTCGTCGCCGTCGGTCGCGAGCAGCGGCGCATGGTCGGGGCGGACGAAACCAGCGTAGCCGCGCTTCTCGAACGCGCCGACCAGCCCTGGAAGGTCGATACGGCCCTCGTCCGGGAAGGTCTCCATGAAGTCGGTCGGCCCGCCTTCGATGTTGCGGACGTGAACGTAAGGCACGCGGTCGATGAACTTCTCGAACAGGGCAACCACGTCGACGCCGAGCTCGCCGAAGCAGCCAGCACAGAACGTCACGGCGTTGCTCGGGCTCGGCGACAGCGCCAGCAGGCGCTCGAAGCTCTCGACCCGGTCCATGATCCGCTCGAGCCCGCAGAGCGGCGACATCGGCGGGTCGTCTGGGTGCATCGCCATCCTGACCCCTGCCTTCTCGGCTACGGGCAGGACGGCCTCGAGGAAGCGCTCCAGGTTCTGCCACATCTCGTCGCGCGGGATCGCCTTCTCCTGATGCGGCATCGTCTTGGGACCGATATCCGCGAGAGCGAAACGGCTGGTCTTGGCCCCTCCTCGTGCCTTGGCCTCGAGGTCGGTCCGGATCACCATCGCGTCGTCGCTGACCTGCGGCATGAAGTTGTACGCAACGACGCCGACGCCGAGATCGCCCAGGACCTCGACGATGCGCTTGTAGCGCTCGGTCTGCGCCTGCCAGCCTTCCTTGGCCAGGACGATCAGGTCGATCGCAGGCCCTGACTCGGCGATCGACCAGGTCAGGCCGAAATCCGCATAGCGGCGCCGGATCGCCTTGAGATCGTCAGCGGACTCGGGCAGGTCGTCCATCGCGTAGTGGACGACATGGTCCACGCCGATCTGCTTCATCGTCCTGAGATGGCGCTCGTTCCCGGTCGTGGCGACCATGGCGAATTTCGTTGAAGACAAGGCGATCCTCAGGTGGAGTTCGGAATGGCTAGGCTCGTACAGTAGCCAGTTCGGGGGCTTGGGAACGAGATGAAATCGCACTATCGGGTCGTGGTGATCGGCGGCGGCGTCGTCGGCTGCTCGGTTCTGTACCATCTGGCGAAACTGGGCTGGACCGACATCGCCCTGGTCGAGCGGAACGTGCTGACCTCGGGCTCGAGCTGGCACGCGGCGGGCATTTTTCATGCGCTGAACGCCGACCCGAACATCGCCGCGCTGCAGGCCTACACGATCAAGCTGTTCAAGGAGATCCAGGCCGAGTCGGGCCAGGACGTCGGGCTGCATATGACCGGGGGGATCAACGTCGCCAGCGCGCCCGAACGCTGGGAGTGGCTCCAGGCGGCCTACCGGATCTTCCAGACCATGGGCATCGACACCGCCCGGCTCGTGACACGGGACGAGATCAAGGCGATGCATCCGCTGATGGACGTCAGCGACGTGCTGGGCGGGCTCTACGACGTCAACGAAGGGCACGTCGACACCTACGGCACAACCTACGCCTATGCCGGTGCCGCCCGGAAGCGCGGCGCCACGATCATCGAGCATGCCCGCGTGCTGGAGCTGAAGCAGAAGCCGGGCGGCTGGGACGTGGTGACCGAGAAGGGCACGATCGGCTGCGAGCACGTGGTCAACTGCGGCGGCCTCTGGGCCAAGCAGGTGGGACTGATGGCAGGACTGGACCTGCCGGTGACGCCGATGGAGCACCACTACCTGGTGACCGAGACGATCCCGGAGATCGCGGCAATGGGTTCCGAGCTGCCGCTGATCGTCGACCTCGAAGGCTTCACCTATACGCGCCAGGAAGGCAAAGGCCTGCTGGTCGGCCTTTACGAGCGCAACTACAAGCACTGGCGCATGGAGGGCGCCCCCTGGGACTTCGGCATCGAGCTCAACCAGGAGGACATCGACCGGATCGCGCCGGAGCTCGAAATCGGCTTCAAGCGCTTCCCTGCTCTCCAGCAGGTCGGCATCAAGAAGTGGGTCAACGGCTCCTTCACCTTCACGCCCGACGGCAATCCGCTGGTCGGCCCTGCGCCGGGGGTGCGCAACTACTGGACCGCCTGCGGCGTGATGGCGGGCTTCCTCCAGGGCGGCG
>CAZDGR010000130.1:0-9263 GCA_964504845.1 uncultured Rhizobium sp.
CAGACCGACGAGCTCTGCCCCTGCAACTGGCAGAAGGGCGAGGACGTCCTGAAGGCGGCATGATCATGACCATCGAAACCCTGAAGTCGCGGCTTCCCGACTATGCCAAGGACCTGAGGCTCAACCTCTCGTCCTTGGGCACGGAAGCAGCCCTGACCGAGCAGCAGCGGGCGGGTGCGTTCATCGCCTCGGCGATCGCGTCGCGCAACGCGGAGGTGATCCAGGCGATCACCGCCGAGTTCGCGCCCAAGCTCTCGGCCGAGGCGTTCGAGGCGGCGAAGACGGCAGCGGCCATCATGGCGATGACCAACATCTACTACCGCTTCGTCCATCTCTCGTCGGCGCCGGACTACAAGACGCTGCCGGCGAAGCTCCGGATGAACGCGCTGGCGAAGCCTGGGGTCGACAAGGTCGACTTCGAGCTCTGGTCGATCGCGGTCTCGGCCGTCAACGGCTGCGGCATGTGCATCGACAGCCATGAGAAGGCGCTTCGCGAGCACGGCGTCACCGCCGAGGTGATCCAGGCCGCAGTCCGCATCGCAGCGACCGTCCATGCCGTGGCATCGACGATCGGCGGCGAGGACGCGATGGCGAACCAGCTCAAGGCAGCCGCTTAACGTCCGAAAGAAGGAAGCCCTCTCCCTCCGGGGAGAGGGCTTTTCATGCCTTCGGCTTGTGGCCCAGGCCTGACAGCCGGCCCTTCATGCGCTCGAAGGCGGCGCACATGGTCTCGGCCATCGGCGATTCCGTCGGGTTGTGGCCGGCCTCGTTGACGAAGAACAGCTCGGACTCGGGCCATGCCTGGTTGAGACGCCACGCAAGCAGCGGCCGTGTCACCACGTCGTAGCGGCCCTGCACCAGGATGCAGGGCAGATGACGGATCCTCGGCAGGTTTTCGAGGACGTGGTTCGGCTCGAGGAAAGAGTCCTGCGTCACGTAGTGCGTGAAGAACCGTGCCAGCGGCACGCACAGCTCCGGCTTCAGCAGCGCGTTCACCACGTCGGGCTTGGCGTCGAAGGATTGCGTCTTGCCGGAGTAGGTGCGAAGCGCGACGGCCGCCGGCAGATGAACCTTCGGATCGGGATCGATCACCCGCCTATGGTACGCGGCGAGCAGATCGTCGCGTTCGCCTTCCGGGATGAAGGCGGCAAACTCGTCCCAGGCGTCCGGAAAGACATCACCGATGCCGTGGAACCAGAACCTGATGTTCTCCGGCTCGCCGAGGGTGATCCCATGCATCACCAGACCCAGGCATCGCGCCGGATGGGCGATCGCGTAGATCATCGACAGCACGGAGCCCCAGGAGCCGCCGCTGACCAGCCACTTCTCGACGCCGAAATGCCGGCGGAGCCTCTCGATGTCGTCGACCAGGTGCCAGGTGGTGTTGTCCTTGAGCTCGGCGTTCGGCTTGGATTCGCCGGCGCCGCGCTGGTCGAACATGCAGATGTCGTAATAGGCGGGATCGTAGAAGCGCCGATAGAACGGCCGCGTCGTGCCGCCCGGTCCGCCATGCAGGAAGACGACCGGCACGCCTTTCGGATTGCCGAGCCGCCACCAGGCGAGCGAGTGCGTGCCGTCGACCTTGAGCATGCCCGAGGCATGCGGCTCGAGCTCCGGGTAGAGCGGATGCGGATCGAGGAAGTTGGTCATACGCGCGGCTTCACGCCGGCTGCCTGCAGGCGCTGCTTCATGCGCTCGCAGGCGGCGGTCAGCGATTCCGCCAGCACCGGCTCGGTCGAGTTGTGGCCGGCCTCGATCACGACCTGAAGCTCGGCCTCGGGCCACGCCTTCTTCAGCTTGTAGGCGATCTCGGCGCGCGTCACGACGTCGTAGCGGCCCTGGACGATGATGCCCGGCAGGTGGCGGATCTTGCCGATGTTCTCGATCAGCTGGCCCGGCTTCATGAAAAAGCGGTTGACGCAGAAGTGCGTGAAGAAGCGCGCCAGCGGCACGCACATCTCCGGCGCCAGCAGCGCCTTCACCGTCTCCTCGGTCGCGCGGAAGGATTGCGTCCAGCCGGAATAGGTGCGAAGCGCGAGAGCGGCCGGATAGCTGATCTTCGGGTCGTCGGAGGAGACGCGGCGGTAGTAGGCGCCGAGCAGGTCGCCCCTCTCCTCGGCCGGCAGGAAGCTGGCGAACTCTTCCCAGGCCTCTGGGAACAGGTTGCGGATGCCGTAGTACCACCAGTGGATCTCGTCGTCGCCGCCGGTGAAGATGCCGCGGACGATCAAGCCCAGGCAGCGATCCGGATAGCGCTCGGCATAGGCCAGCGAGAGGAAGCTTCCCCAGGAGCCGCCGGTTACCAGCCACTTCTCGATGCCGAGATGCTTCCTCAGCTTCTCGATGTCCTCGATCAGGTTCTCGGTGTTGTTGCCTTCGAGCTCGGCGAGCGGCGTCGAGCGGCCGCATCCGCGCTGGTCGAACAGCGTCACGTCGAAGAACGAGGGATCGTAGGTGCGGCGGTTGGCGGGACGGATGCCGCCGCCCGGGCCGCCGTGCAGGAACAGCGCCGGCACGCCCTTCGGATTGCCGACGCGTTCGTAATGGAGCGTGTGGCGATTGTCGACCGCGAGCTTGCCGGTCTCGCGCGGCTCTGCTTCGGGAAACAGCGGTTGGCGTTCCAGCATCTCGGACGTCCTAGGTAAGGTGAGTCAGCGCCAGGAAGTGGTGGTGGCGCCGCCATCGGCGACGATGACCTGGCCGGTGACGAAGGCACCGGCCGGGCTGGCAAGGAACACGGCGATGCCGGCGATGTCATCGGGCTCGCCGATACGGCGGAGCGGATAACCGGTCACCGCCTTCTCGTAGAGCTCCGGGTTCTCCCAGAGGTAGCGCGCGAAGTCGGTGCGGACGAGGCCCGGCGCGATGCAGTTGACGCGGATGTTGCTCGGTCCCCATTCGGTCGCGAGCTGGCGGCCGAGCTGGAAGTCGGCGGCCTTCGAGATGCCGTAGAGGCCGATGCTGCCGGCGCCCCGCATTCCCGCGATCGAGGAGACGATGATGACGACGCCGTCCTTGCGCGCCGCCATCTCCGGGATCGTCAGGTTCGCGAGCCACAGGTTCGAGCGGACGTTGCTCGCCATCACCTTGTCGAACAGCGCGTCGGTGATCTCCGACAGCGGCCCCGCATGCGGGTTGATCGCCGCGTTGCAGACCATGACGTCGATCCTGCCGAAGGCCGCGCGGGATCCCTCCACCAGCGCCTCGACCTGCTCGCGATAGCCGATGTTGCAGGCGATCGCCTTGGCCTTGCCGCCCTTCGCCTCGATCTCCTTCACCACCGCCTCGCAGGCATCGAGCTTGCGCGACGAGACGACGACCGAGGCGCCGTGCTCCGCCATCGCGACGCAGATGGCGCGGCCGATGCCCTTGCTGCCGCCGGTGACGACGGCGACCTTGCCCTTGAGATCGAAGAGCCTCACGCCGACAGGATCTCCTTGATCGCCTTGCCGGCGTCCGCGATCGCCTTCCGGCCGATCTCGAGCTCGCGGCTCATGTTGAGGAAGCCGTGGATGACGCCTTCGTAGAGGTCGAACCTGTGCGGCACGCCCGCCGTCTTCAGCTTTTCGGCGAGCTTGATCGAGTCGTCGAGCAGCGGATCGAGCGCGGCGGCGTTGAGGTACATCCGTGGCAGGCCCTTCATGTCGGCGAGCAAGGGCGCCGCCCTCGTGTCGGGCGAGGCGGGGGTGCCGCCGAGCCAGGCCCGCCAGAAGAACTTCATGCGCTCGGTCGAGAGATTGTAGGCGCCGCTGCCGAGGGTCTTGTGGCTGTTGGTCTCGTGGTTGGGCTCGAGGCAGCCGTAGAAGATCGCGCCGCCCTGGATCTGCTTGTGGCCGCCGTCGCGCAGTCCCACCATCAGGCCAAGCGCCAGGTTGGCGCCGGCGGAGTCGCCGGCGGCGAGGATGCGCTCTGCGTCGAGGCCGCGCGACGGACCTTCGGAGCGGATCCACGACACCGCCGCCATCGCATCGTCATGCGCCGCCGGGAACGGATGCTCGGGCGCCAGGCGATAGTCGAGGCTCAGCACCGCAGCACCGCTCTCCTCGGCCAGCATCCGGCAGAGCCGGTCGTGGGTGTCGAGATCGCAGAACACCCAGCCGCCGCCATGCAGATAGAGGATGACCGGAAGCTTGCCCGCTTTCGGCCGGTAGAGTCGCGCCTTCAGCCCTCTGGTCGGGCCGGGCACGAAGAGGTCGACGACCTCCATGTCCGGCTTCGGCCAGTTCCAATGGGTCGAGACCCGGTTGGTGATCGGCCGCGCCTCGGCGAGCGGGATCTTGGTGGTGTCCGGAAGCCCGAGGCTCGCATACCAGGCGATGATCTTCGCCATCTCCGGATGAACGAAGGGCGCTGAGTCGGTCTTGGCTTTGGCGGACATGGTTGGATTCGACGGTTGGGTCGGGAGCCGATACGGTACCCGGCCGTCGGCTCCCGCCGCAATCGCTTCCACGCTTCTGCGAGACAGCCCCGTGAACTCACCTACCGGCATCACCGGCATCGACCACGCCGTCATCGTCGTCGCCGACCTCGCCAAGGCCGAGGCCAACTACACGCGGCTCGGCTTCCGCCCGACGCCGAAGGGCCATCACACCAAGCTAGACACGGTCAATCACTGCATCATGCTGGACCGCGACTATTTCGAGGTGCTCGCGGTCGACAGGCCCGGTCCCTACAACGAGGATCAGCGCGTGATGCTGGCCCAGCGCGAAGGCCTCTGGGCGCTGGCGCTGCAGACCGACGACGCGCGCGCCGCGCATGGGCGGCTCAAGGCCGCCGGCTTCCATCCGACCGAGCCCGTCGACTTCGCCAGGCCGGTGGAGCTGCCTGGACGCATGACCGAGGCGCGCTTCACCGTGTTCTACCTCGAGGTCGACGCGGTGCCGGGCCTCCGCCTCTTCCTCTGCCAGCACTACACCCGCGACGTGGTCTGGCGGCCGGATTATCTCGGCCAGGCCAATGCGGCGAAGTCGCTCGCCCACGTGACGCTGGTCGCCGACGATCCGGACGCCGCCGCGAAGTCCTATGGTCGCGTCTTCGGCACGACGCCGGTGCCGATCACGGGCGGCTACATGGTACCGGCAGGCCAGGCCGAGATTCGCCTGCTGTCGGCGATCCAGGCCACGCACGAGTTCGCCGGAGATCCGGTTCTCGCCTACAGGCATCCGGTGCCGCTGGCGCTCGGGCTCGCGGTCTCCGACAAGCGCGCGGCGAAGGCGGCGCTCTCGTCGCGCAGCGTGCCGTTCACCGAATCCGCGCATGGCGGGCTCCGCATCCCGTCGACCCAGGCCAACGGCGTCGTCATCGACCTGGTCTGACATGACGCATCTCAAGGGCGTCGACCATGCGGCGATCCTGGTCCGCGATCTCGCCGGCGCGGAGGCGACATATCGGCGTCTCGGCTTCAAGACGACGCCGATCGGCCGCCACAACGACACCGGCACCGCCAACCACTGCGTGATGTTCGCCGACGACTTCTTCGAGCTGTTCGGCATCTTGACACCGACGGAGTTCAACAAGCCCTGGGCCGCGGCGGTCGCCGAGCGAGAAGGCCTTTGGGCTGCCTGCTTCACCTCCGCCGACATCAACGCGACCTATTCCGGCTTCAAGGGCGCGGGCTTCAATCCGACCCAGCCCAAGGACTTCAGCCGTCCGGTCGAGCTTCCCGGCGGCGCGCAGCAGGCGCGCTTCACGTTGACCTACCTGGAGCCGGACGCGGTCGAAGGCATCCGCCTCTTCGCCTGCATTCACCACACGCCGGAGCTGGTCTGGCGGCCGGAATATCTCGGCCACCCGAACGCCGCGACCGCGATCTCGCACCTGACGATCGCGATCGACGATCCGGTCGCCGCAGCATCCGTCTATGGGCGGGTCACCGGAACGACGCCGGTCGCCCGCCCTGGCGGCATGGACGTACCCGGCCCCCGGGCGACGATCCGCCTGATCACGCCCGCCCAGGCGGCGACCGACCATGCCGGTGACCCGGTTCTCGACTACAAGCGGCCGGTTCCGATCGGCTTCGGCTTCAAGGTCTCGGACCGCCAGGCGACAAGGGCCGCCCTGGACGCCAACGAGGTGCCCTTCCGGACCCTGGAAAACGGCGGAATCCGGGTCGCTTCGGCCTATGCTTGCGGAGTCGCGCTGGACTTCGCGTGATACCCGTAACTTCCTTGTAAATACGCACCGAACTGCCCGCCGGCCGTAAAGGCATTGTTAACCCTCGCCCCCTAGCCTTGCGATCGCGACGATCCAGCTTGGGACCAACGACCGATGACCACGGCGATGTACGCAGCCTTCCCACCCGGCCGAAAGGCCGTGGGCGGTCGTCTGCGCGGCGCTCTTCTCGGGCTTGCCGCATCGGCGCCGGCGGTTGCCGTGCTGATCCTCGTCGCTCTCGACCAGGCTCTCGACGGCGGCGGCAACGCTGCCGGCTGGGCCGCCCTCATCCTCGTCGCCCTCGTCACCGCCGGTCTCGGCGCCTGGATCGGCGCGTTCGGTCTCGGCCGCGCCACCGGCGAAGACACCGGCCGGTTCGCCGCCGTGCTCCGTACGCTCGCGTCGGGCGAGCGCGGCCAGCGTATCGGCGGCCCCTATGCCCAGAGCGAGATGGGCGACCTCGCGCGTGCCGTCGACAGCGTCGTCGATCGCGTCGCAGAGCTGCGCGACACCCTCGATCGCAATCGCCTGCTGGCCGATCTCTCGACCGATTTCTTCTTCCGCATGGCACCGGACGCGACTTTTCTCGCGGCCTCGCCCGCGGTCACCCGCCTGCTGGGATACGAGGGACAGGAGATCATCGGCCGCTCGTACTACGACTTCGTCCATCCCGAGGACCTCGCCGTCGCCCGCCAGAAGCACGACGAGCTGCTGTCCGGCGGCATGCCGACCGCGTCGCTCCGGCTCCGGCGCAAGACCGGCGGCTATCTCAGCGTCGAGCTCAGCTCCCGGCTCCGCCGCGACGAGCTGACCGGCCGCGCCCTCGAGATCCTGGGCCTTGTCCGCGACACGACCGAGCGCGCCGAGCATGCCCGCGAGCTGGAACGCGCCCGCCGCGATGCCGCCGCCACCGGCCGTTCGCGCTCGTCGTTCCTCGCCAACATGAGCCACGATCTGCGCACGCCCTTGAACATCATCATCGGGCTCTCGCAGATCATCCGCGACCAGATGTTCGGTCCGGTCGGCGCGCAACGCTACGTCGACTACGCCCGCGATATCGAGTCGAGCGGCCACGACCTGCTCGACCTGATCAACGACCTGCTCGACCTCTCCAAGGTCGAGGCCGGCCGCTGGCAGGTCGAGGAGCGCGCCGTCTCGGTCGCCCGCAACGTCGATGCGGTCTTCACGATGGTCAGCGCCCGGGCGCGCCTCGCGCAGGTGACGCTCGAATCCCGCCTGCCCGCCGACCTTCCGCTGGTGCTCGCCGACGAGCGCGCGGTCCGCCAGACGCTGCTCAACGTCGTCTCGAGCGCGCTCAAGCGCGTGACGCCGCAGAGCGTGCTGACCGTCGACGGGCAGATCGTCGACGGCCGCCTGGTCATCCTCGTCGAAGGCACCGGCCGCCCGGTCGAGCAGCGCGACGGCTACGTCAAGGATCCGCTCGACGGCTCGGTCAGCCTTGCGCTCGCCTCTGACCTGATGCGCCTGCACGGCGGCCGGCTCGACCTGCAGACCTCGCAGAATCAGCAGCTGACCGTCACGATGGGCTTCCCGGCCGAGCGCAGCCTGACCGGCCCGGCGATGGCGCTGACCAACCTCGCGAAGGCGAGCTAACCGATAATTTCCGCCATCGGGCGGATGCGGACCCCGTCCGCCTCCAGCACCTCGCGTAGCCGCTTCGCCATCGCGACCGCTTCCGGGTTGTCGCCATGGACGCAGATCGTGTCGATCGACACCGGCACGTGCTTGCCCGAGGTCGAGACGATCGCCTTCTCCCGCACCATCGCCAGCACGCGCCTGGCCGCATCCTCGGCGTCGTGCAGGACCGCGCCCGGCTGCTTTCTGGGCGTCAGCGTGCCGTCGTCCTGATAGGTGCGGTCGGCATAGATCTCGCGCGCCATCCGCAGGTTGGCGCGCCGGCCCGCCCGCTCCATCGCGGTCCCCGGCATCACCACGAAGATCGCATCCGGCGCGCAGTCGCGGATCGCGTTGGCGACGCCGTCGGCCAGCGCGTCGTCGGTCGCGATCAGGTTGCCGAGCGAGCCGTGGGTCTTCACATGGCTCATCGTGTGGCCGACCGATCGGGCGACCGCCTGCATCGCGCCGATCTGGTAGACGATCTCCTTGGCCACGTCCTCGGGCTTCTCGCCCATGATCGGCCGGCGGCCGAAGCCCCAGAGGTCGCGGAAGCTCGGATGCGCGCCGACGGCGACGCCGTTGGCCTTGGCGGTCGAGACGGTCGCGTGCATCACCAGCGGGTCGCCGGCGTGGAAGCCGCAGGCGACATTGGCCGAGGAGACGATGCGGAGCATGGCCGCGTCGTCGCCGAGCTTGTAGACTCCGAAGCTCTCGCCCATGTCGCTGTTGAGATCGACCGAAACGCCCATGACGGCCCCTCGCCCAAGATGCGCGCCCAAGGATAGCACGAGGCCGTGACCCCGGCGGGCTTCCGTCTTCTCGCTGCCGGCGACACCGCGCTCACGGTCGAGCTCGGCGACGCGGTCGACCCGAAGATCAACGCGCAGGTGCTGGCTCTCGACAAGGCGCTTTCCGAGGCGAAGCTCGCCGGCATCGTCGAGACGGTGCCTACGTATCGGTCGCTGCAGGTTCATTTCGATCCGGACGTGCTCGACGCCGACACCCTGAGGCGAACCGTCGAGCGGCTCGCGGCGGACCTGGACGACCGGCCGCCGTCCGGACGTCTCTGGACCGTGCCGGTCGCCTATGGGGGCGAGCATGGCATCGACCTCGAGAATGTCGCCGAGCGCACCGGGCTGACGACCGAGCAGGTGATCGCCCGCCATCTCGGCGGCGACTACCGCGTCTACATGATCGGCTTCCAGCCGGGCTTCACCTATCTCGGCGGCCTCGATCCGAAGCTGCATCTGCCCCGTCGCGAGACACCGCGCCTGAAGACGCCGGCCGGGACGATCTCGGTCGGCGGCATCCAGGCCGCCGTCGCCTCGATCGAAGCACCGAGCGGCTGGCACCTGCTCGGCCGCACCCCGGTCCGCGCCTTCGATCCCGCCCGCGCCGACCCGTTCCTGTTCCGCGCCGGCGACCGCATCCGCTTCGAGCGCATCGCGCACGACGACTACACGCGCCTCGCC
>CAZDGR010000130.1:9363-10713 GCA_964504845.1 uncultured Rhizobium sp.
ATCTCCGACGGCATCGCGCCGGGATCGATCCAGGTGCCGGGCGCGGGCCAGCCGATCGTGCTGTTCGCCGATCGCCAGACCACCGGCGGCTATCCGAAGATCGCGACCGTGATCTCGGCCGATCTCGGCTTCCTTGCGCGCGGCCGTCCAGGGGCGACGATCCGCTTCGAGCGCACCGACCTTGCCGGCGCGGCGGCCGCGCGGCGCGCGCTTGCCGAGAAGCTCGCGCGCCTCCAGGCCTCTCTGGTGCCGGCACGCGCCTCCGTCTCGCTGGACAGCGCGCATCTGCTCGCGCACAACCTCGTCGACGGTGTCACCGACGCGCTGGCCGAGCCATGATCCGCATCCTTCTCGCCCTGCTGCTGCTGCTGGCTTCCCCGGCCAAGGCCGACGAGCGCGCGGACGCGCTCGCGGCCTACAAGGCCAAGGACCTCTCCACGGCCTACAGGCTTTTCGGTCGGCTCGCCGAGAAGGGCGATGCCGAAGCGGTCTTCTATCTGGGCGCGATCGCGCACCGGGACGGCATGGCGGTCGACGCGGCGCGCTGGTTCTGCCGCGCCGCCGAGGCGGGACATCTCGGCGCCCAGCACAATTGCGCGGTGCTGACCTATCGCGGTCTCGGCACGCCGCCGCACAAGGACGATGCGCGTCGCTGGTTCACCGCGGCCGCCGAGCGAGGCCATCTCGGATCGGCGGCCTCGCTCGGATCGATGCTGCTCGACGGCGAGGGCGGCCCGCAGGACGCGGCATCCGGCCTCGCCTGGCTGCGCTGGGCCGCAGCCGCCAACCAGCCGCAGGCGCTGTTCGCGCTCGCCAATGCCTACGAGCTCGGCCGCGGCGTGCCGCGAGATCCGAAGTCAGCGCTCGACCTCTTCCGCCGCGCCGCGATCGCCGGCCACGCCGAGGCCGAGAACGCGATCGGCACCTTTCATCTCTACGGCGCGCACGGGCTCAAGGAGGACCCGGCCGAGGCGGCCAGGTGGTTCCGCCGCGCCGCCGAACGGAACAGCCCTGCCGCCGCCTTCAATCTCGCGACGCTGCTCTGGCGCGGCCAGGGCGTGAAGAAGGACGCGATCGAGGCCTATCGCTGGTTCGCGACCGCCGGCCTCTACGGCGACGATGCGATGATCAACCGGGTGACCGGCATCCTGCTCCAGCTCGAGGAGCAGATGAGCGAGGCGGACCTGACCAAGGCGCAGGACGCGGTGCCCGACTGGGAGAACCGGCTCTACAAGCCGCAGGCGACGCTGGAGACGCTGGCCGAGCCATGAGCCTGCGCTCCATGAGCCTGCGCCAGGATCTGCCCTTCCTGAACACGCTCGCGGTGTTCGAGGTCGCCGCCCGCACCCG
>CAZDGR010000131.1:0-10681 GCA_964504845.1 uncultured Rhizobium sp.
TTGGCGCTTTCCGCCGAGGTCGTGCGAGCCAGCGACTGCGCGACGGCGGCGGAGGTCAGCTCGGTGCCGTCATGGAACTTGACCCCGCGGCGGAGCTTGAAGGTGTAGACGAGGCCATCGGCCGAGAGCGACCACTCGGTCGCCAGGCCCGGCTGCACCAGGCTCTTGCGGTCGAGGCGGGTCAGCCCCTCGTAGATGTTCGTGTACATGATCTCTTTGATCGCCGCGGCCGGGCTAAGCACCGGATCGAGATGCGGCGGCTCGAGCGCCATGCTGAGCGTGATCGAGTCCTTCTGGGCGTGCGCGCCGGCGGCGGCGAGCATGGCGGACGCGAACGCGGCCGCGAACAGCGAGGGCTTACGCATCTGATCTTTTTTCCTTCCCGAGGGGCGCCGAGGATACGAGCCAAATGCTCGCCCATCGGCTGCCGCCTTGGCAAGGGGGAGGGCGCTATTTCAGGCTCTTCCAGCCCGGGAAGCGGCCCAGCGTCTCGGCGTGGTAGACGGCACGGGCAACGGCGCGGGAGAGGCAGTCGGCCGCCATGTGGCCGACCAGGGTCAGCATCGGCAGGTCGGCGAGGGGGAGCTTGCCGGTCGACAGCGCGAAGACCGTATCGCCGTCGGCCGGCGTGTGGACGGGCCTTATCGCGCGTGCCAGGCCGTCATCGGCCATGAGCGCCATGCGCCGGGCCTCGGCCTTGTCGAGCTTCACGTTGGTCGCGACGATCGCGATCGTCGTGTTCGCAGCCGGCGAGGGCGGCAGCGGCGGACGCGGCATTTCAAGATCCAGTGAGCCGGTCAGCGTCGGGGCGCCGAGGCCGCCGAACTCCCCGTCCTGCTCGAAGGCCCAGGCCCAGAAGTGGCGCGATCCCGGCATGACCGTCTCGCCCCAGGAGTTGACCGCGACCAGCGCACCGACCTGGATGCCGTCCGGCGAGACCAGCGAGG
The DNA here is from genome assembly GCA_964504845.1 of uncultured Rhizobium sp. GTDB lineage: Bacteria > Pseudomonadota > Alphaproteobacteria > SHVZ01 > SHVZ01 > SHVZ01. Next base: position 948 of record CAZDGR010000131.1, read on the forward strand.
CCGAGCCCAGGCCGCCCTTGAGCTTGCCGGCCTTGGCACCGAGACCGGCGCCGACATTGCCGAGCGGGAAGTCGAGTCCGATCGAGCGCGTCGCCTCGGCGCCGAGCCGGCGATAGGGCGGATCCTCGCCCCAGGACTTGTCGCCGCCGTTGACCAGGTCGAACAGGATCGCGGCGGGCACGATGGGAACCACCGCCGTATTGATCTTGTATCCCCGTCCCGTCGCCGCCAGCACGTTGGTCGCGCCCGCCGCCGCGTCGATGCCGAACATCGATCCGCCGGAGAGCACGATTGCATCCACCGCGTCGACCCGGCAGGAGGGGTCGAGCGCGTTGATGTCGCGGGTGCCGGGCGCGCCGCCACGGACCTCGGCGGCGGCGACCGCACGCTCGTCCGGGACCACGACGGTCGAGCCGCTCCAAGCCTTGGCGTCGACCGCGTTGCCGACACGGATGCCGTCGACGTCGGTGATCAGGTTGCGGGGGCCGGGCTTCAGGCGGCTCATGCGTCCTGGTCCTTGAGGGTCACGCCGAGAATGATGAAGGTCACGGCGAGGCCGGCGGCCGAGACCGCGGCGAGCGCGCCCCAGGTCCAGCCGTATTGGGCGCCGACGATGGCGATGCCGCCCCAGAACGCCAGGAAGGCGAAGGTCGAGGACAGGATCATGAAGCCGGCGCGGACCATCTGCTTGGCGATCCGGGACGCCTTCATCGACTCCTTGATCGAGGTCGTCATCTGGGTCTGGCGGATCGCCGACGCGATCTCGTCGCGGGCAAGCTTCTGCCAGTCGCTGAGATACATGCCGGACTGGCCGATCTCGAGCTTCTCCTTGTCGGGATTCTCGATCGCCTCGCGGAGGCGTTCGACGATCTCCTTCGCCTGCTCTTCGGGCGACTTCTTCTTTTTCATGCCAAGCATCGCGGGCGCACCTTAACGAGAGTCGTTCCCCTGAGCCAGCCAGCGCCGCATCGCCTGGGCGGCGAGATCGGGGTGGCGCTGGAGAAGCTCGGCAAGCCGCCTGGTCGAGGCCGCGTTGATGCGGCCCTCGATGCGCCGGACGTTGATCATCGCATCCAGCATGTCTTCCGGCTCGTCCTTCGTCCGGGCGGGCGGTCGGGGATCGGAGCGCGCCGCCGCCCGGGGACCGCTCCGCGCCGGAAGCGCCTGGCCGGGACGATCCGGGGCGGGCGGCGAGCCGGCGCCGGATCCGGCGTTCAACTGCAGCGCGCGGACAAGGATCGACTTCGCCAGCAGCGCGACCGCAAGGACGATGATTCCGGCGAAGAACGACTTGAGGAAAGTCACGGCCGCAGCTTACGCCGCCAGCCCCTCGGCGGCGAGACGGGCGGCGACCTCGACCGGTGGCTGCGTCACCTGTCGGAGCACGGCATCGCGCGGCAGCGAGGCGCGGAAATGCGAGAAGATCAGCGGGCTCGCGCGCGATGCGCCGCCGGACAGCGCCACCGGCTGCTCGCGGCCGAGCCGGGCGAGCAGCACGCGGGCGAGCCTTGCCAGCTCCTCGCCGGCCGAGCTCAGGATCGTGGTCGCGACCTCGTCGTCGCGGGCGGCTGCCTTGGCGACCGCCGGGACCAGGGCTGCGACCGCGGCCCGCCCGCCGCCATAGACGTGGCGGCGGATCTGTTCCCAGTCGAGGCCGCCGATGGCCTCGCCGATCTCCTGGCCGAGCACGCCGGCATCGCGTCCTTCGTCCTGGGCGCGAACCAGGGCCGCCAGTGCCTGGCGGCCAATCCAGTAGCCGCCGCCGGCGTCGTCGATCAGGTAGCCATGGCCGCCGGCGCGGTCGGCCTTGCCGTCCTGGGAGAGATGGAAGGCGACCGACCCGGTGCCGGCGTAGACGAGGATTCCCTCGCCGGGCTGGAAGGCCGAGCGGTAGGCGATGCGCATGTCGTCGACCACCTGGACCGCGTCGGGCGCGAGCCGAAAGGCGCCTGCGAGCCAGCTCGCCATCAGCTGGGCAGTCTCCGATCCGGTCGAAAGCCCGGTAATCCCCGCACAGATGCGGACGGGCTTGCCGATTGCCTGGACGTCGGTCAGCAGCGCCGCGATGGTCTGCTGTGCCGCCGTGCGCGACGCCGGCTCGAAGATGTGCCCGGTCAAGGGTCCGAGCGTTCCCTCGCCGAGGATCCGTCCGCTCGCGTCGGCGAGACGCCAGCGGGCGCCCGTACCCCCGCCATCGAGACCCAAACCGATCATGCGGCCCAGCTTATCAGCGGCCGCTGCCCGGCACAGCCGCAACGAAGCGGCGGGTGATCTCGCGCGGATTGGTGACGGCCGTGCCGATCACCACGGCGGCGGCGCCGAGCTCGAAGGCGCGGGCGACCTCTTCGGGCGCCCAGAAGCGCCCCTCGGCGATGACCGGCACGCGGACATGCTCGACGATCTGACGGAGCAGGTCCAGGTCGGGCCCCGGCGAGCGCGCCCGCGACTCGGTATATCCCGCCAGCGTCGTCGCGATCGCATCGGCGCCATGGCCGAGCGCCGCCATCGCCGTCTCGAGCGTGTCGACATCGGCCAGCACCGGCTTCTTGAGATCGGCGTGGATGCAGCGGATCAGGTCGGCGACCGGCTCGCCGGCGCGCGGCCGCGACGTCGCATCGATGGCGATCATGTCGGCACCCGCCTCGGCGACGGCGCGGGCGGCTTCCAGGCTCGGCGTGATCGCGACCGGGTGGTCGTCGTAGATCTTGTTGATGCCGATGATCGGGAGCCGGGTGGCGGCCCGGATCGCGCGGACGTTCTCGGGCCCGTTGGCGCGGATGGCTTTGGCGCCGCCCGCCTCGGCGGCCCTGGCCATCGCCGCCATGAAGACCTCGCCATGCAGCGGGTTGTCGACGCGCGCCTGGCAGGAGACGACCAGCGCCGGGGTCGGGAAGGGGAGGCTCATCCCTTGACCGCACCCGAGGTCAGTCCGGCGATGAACTGGCGGGAAAGGGCGATGTAGACCAGCGTCAGCGGCAGGGCCGACAGGGTCAGCCCGGCGAACAGCACGCCCCAGTCGGTGGAGTACTCACCCATGAACACGGTCAGCCCCTGCGGCAGCGTCTTGGCGTGATCCGACTGGATCAGAACAAGCGGGAAGAAGAAGTCGTTCCAGATCGGCACCGCGTTGTGAATGCCGGCGATCACCAGGGCGGGCCGGGAAAGGGGGATCATGATCCGTCCCAGGATCCGGGCCTCGCTGGCGCCGTCGATCCTGGCCGCTTCCTCGAGCTCGGCCGGGATGGTCTTGAGGAATCCTGTCATGATGAAGACGGTCGAGGGAAGGCCCATCGCTGCGTAGACAAGGACCAATCCCAGCCGGCTGTCGATCAAGTTCAGGGTCTTGAGCTCGATGAACAGCGGGATGATCGCGAGCTTGAGGGGCACCATCAGCCCAGCGAGGAAGAAGAGATAGATCGCCTCGTTGCCGCGGAAGGCGTAGCGGGCGAGCGCATAGGCGGCGAGCGTGCCGGCCGCCAGCATCACCGCGATCGACGTGACCGTCACCAGGACCGAGTTGCCGAGGTAGGCCAGGAACCGGGTCTCGCGCCAGATCGTGCCCAGGTTGGCGAGGCTCCAGACCTCCGGCAGCGCGAAAGGCGAGTTGTAGATCTCGCCGGTCGTCTTGAACGCCGACAGCACCATCACCAGCACCGGATAGAGCATCAGCAGCGTGGTAATGGCGAGGACCGCTTGGTACATCGCTGCTTGCCAAGGTTTCAGCATGGCCGGGGCTTCAGCATCAGAACTCGACCTCGCGGCGGCGGAGCAGCCTCACCCACCAGGCCGAGACCGCGAGGATGAAGAGGAAGATCAGGACGGCCAGCGCGCTGCCGCGGCCGAAGTCCTGCAGCGCCGACGACACGGTGCCGAAGGCGGTTCGATAGAAGTAGAGGCCGAGCACATCGGTCGTGTGGAACGGCGGGCCTTCGAGACCCGACATGATGTAGGGCAGCTCGAACCAGTTGAACGAGCCGATGAACGTCAGGATCACGACGATCGTCGTCGCCGGTGCGACCAGCGGCCAGACGATGCGGGTGATCCTTCGCCATTCGCTGGCGCCGTCGATCTCGGCCGCTTCCAGAATCTCGCGCGGGATGCGCTGGATGCCGGCAAGGTAGACCAGCGTCGGGAATCCGACCCAGTGCCACGCATTGACCAGGATGAGGGATGCCAGCGCCGTCGAGGGCTGGCCGAGCCAGGGCTGCGCCCACGAGGCGAGGCCGACCGCGATCAGCGCCTGGTTCACCAGGCCGAAGAGCGGATTGAGGAACAGCTTCCAGAGGAAGCCGATGATCACGGTCGACAGGATCACCGGCAGGAACAGCGAGACCTGGTGGAAGCGATGGAGGCGCAGCCCTTTCGACAGCATCCAGGCGAGGAAAAAGGCGGTGCCGTTCTGCACGACCATCAGCGCTACGAAGACGACGACGTTGTGGAAGAAGGCGTTCCAGGTGAGCGTGCTGAACGGCTCCTGGAACAGGATCAGCCGGAAGTTCTCGAACCCGGCGAAGCCGATCCGAGCGAGTCCCTGCCACTGGTAGAACGCGTAGACGAAGGCCGATAGGATCGGCAGCGTCACGAACCCGACCAGCAGCAAGAGCGCCGGCGCGAGCAGCGCTGCGATCCAGAGGTGGCGGCGGAGACGAGGGGGCATGACGCGAGGAGGCCCCACCGTGACGGGCGGGGCCTTGCTCGGGCGCCTACTTCTGGAACGGCTTGTAGTAGGTGGCGATGCCCTTGGTCACGTCGGCGCCGACCTGGGCCGGCGTCGCCTGGCCGGCCATCATCTTCTGGACATTGGCCTGGATCAGTGCCGAGCCGGTCGGCTCCTGGTAGCGGAAGTTGACCAGCATGACGTAGGGCGCCGACTGGGCGTTCAGCTTGGCGACCTCGGCGAGCAACCCGTCCTCGATCTTGACGCCCTTGATCGGCGAGATGTTCCCGAGCTTGTTGGCGAACAGATCGCCGAACCGAGGCGTCGCCGTGTAGCGGATGAACTTGATCGCGTCCGCCTTGTTCTCGGTCTTGGCGTTGATGCCATAGCCGCCGTCGACGAACAGCGAGACGAGCCTGGGCGAGCCTTTGGCCGCGGGCGGGCTCGCCATCACGCCGATGTCGAGCTTCGGGTTCTGGCGGCGGAAGTTGGCGATCTCGAAGGACCCGGCGGCGATCATCGCCGCGCGGCCCGAGATGAACAGCTGCTGCATCGTCGGATAGTCGACGCCGGTAAAGCCCGGCGGGAAGTGGTCCTTGAGCTCGGCGACCTTCGCCATCGCGTCGACGAAGCGCTTGTCCTCGAAGGTCGCCTTGCCGGCGACGATGTCGGCGTTGAACTGCGCCCCGTAGATGCTGGGGGCGATCGCGCCCATCAAGATCTCGTTCTGCCAGGCTGTCGCGGTGCCGTTGGCGAAGGGCTGCACGCCCTTGGCCTTCAGCGCCTTGGCCGCGGCGATCAGGTCGTCCCAGGTCTCGGGAACCTGGATGCCGTGGGTCTTGAAGAGATCCTTGTTGTAGAGGATCAGCACGGTCTGCGTCGCGAAGGGCACCGCGTAGGCCTTGCCGTCCTCGCGCATCGTCTCTGCGGCAAGCGCGTCGGCGGGGATGTTCTCGAGTTCCGGCACCATGGTCTTGTCGAGGGCGAGCAGATAGCCCGGCTTGGCGATCGCCTCGATGCCGCCATAGGCGCGGGTCTGCATGATGTCGGGGCCCTTGCCGCCGGCGAGCGCGGTCGAGAGGATCGTGTTGTAGCTCGTCGGCTCGAAGGCCTCGAACTTGATCTTCACGTCCGGGTGCAGCTTGCTGAAGTCGGCGATGATCTCCTGATAGGCGGCGCGGTCTTCCTGGCGCCAGCTCCAGAAGGTCAGTTCGGCGGCGATCGCCTGCTGGCTCAGTCCGGCGGCGAGGATCGCAGCGGCGCCGAGCCGCGACAGAACGCTTTTCATCGGGTCCCTCCCTGTTCGTCGTTCTTCAGGATGCGGCCTTGAGCCTCGGCGAGGTGGCGGCCTGCTCGCGTTCGGACGTGCCGATGTAATCGCGGGTCAGCGGAACGGCGGCGACGTCGTGGGCGAGCTGCATCTGGAAGACGATATTGTAGCCATAGCGGAAGCTCAGCTCGCTGCCGACGAGATAGAATTCCCACATGCGCAGGAACCGGTCGTCATAGAGCGCGCGGATCTCCTCCTGGTTTGCGTACACGTTCTGACGCCATGCTTTCAAGGTCTCGGCGTAGTGGAGCCGCAGAATCTCGATGTCCGAGACGATCAGCCCCGAACGTTCGACCGGCTTGAGGACCTCGGACAGCGCCGGGCTGTAGCCGCCGGGGAAGATGTACTTCCGAATCCAGGGATTGGTGAAGCCCGGCCCTTCGGTCCGCCCGATCGCATGCAGCAGCGCCACTCCGTCCGGTGCGAGGAGCTGCTTCATCTTGCCGAAGAATTCGGGATAGTGGCGGACGCCGACATGCTCGAACATGCCCACCGAGACGATGCGGTCGAAGCGCTGGTCGAGCAGGCGATAGTCCATCAGCGCGAAACGCACGCGACCGGCGACGCCTGACGCCTGGGCGCGTTCGCGGGCGACGGCGAGCTGCTCGGTCGACAGCGTCACGCCCGTCACCTCGACGTCGGCGACCGAGGCCAGATGGATGGCAAGGCCGCCCCAGCCCGAGCCGATGTCGAGCACCTTCTGGCCCGGCTTCAGCAGCAGCTTCGCCGCGAGGTGCCGGAGCTTGGCGCGCTGCGCCTCGGCCAGCGACTCGCTCGGGTGCTCGAAATAGGCGCAGGAGTATTGCATGGCGGGATCGAGGAAGAGCTCGAACAGCCGCCGGTTCAGATCGTAGTGGTGATGGACGTTCTCCTGCGCGCGCCCGACGGGATTGAACTGGGTTATTCGCCGGACCGCGCGATTCAATCCGTTCACGACCTTGAGCCAGAAGAACCCGTCGAGGCCGGCCTGATTGAAGGTGCCGACGTCGACCAGGTCGTAGATCGAGGTCCCGTCCTCGCAGGTCAGCGTGCCGTCCATGTAGGCCTCGCCGACCTTGAGCCAGGGATTCAGGAAAAGCTGCGTGTGAAGCTTGCGGTCGTGCAGTCGGATCACCGACCGCGGCCCCGTCCCGTCGCCGAAGCGATGGGTCTGGCCGTCGGCATCGATCATCGTGAGGTCGCCGCGGCGGACGCTGTGGCGCAAGAGCTGGGCGAAGAGCATGAGGCTTACTCCGCGGATCCGAAGGAAGTGCCTACGGGATGAATTGCTCTTTCAGGATCCGAGCTTCAAGGTTGTGCTCGGGATCAAACAACATATGGCAGGCCCGGTTCCGGTCCTCCGCTATGGATACTGAGACTACGTCCCGGACCTCGGTGAAGTCGGCGGTGGCGCTGACCGGCCTCCGGTCGGGATCGAGCACGGTGAGTTCGATCTTGGCGCCATGCGGGACGAGCGCGCCGCGCCAGCGGCGGGGCCGGAAGGCGCAGATCGGGGTCATCGCCAGAACGCCCGCGCCCAAGGGCACGATCGGCCCATGGGCGGACAGGTTGTAGGCGGTCGAGCCGGCCGGCGTCGCCACCAGGATGCCGTCGCAGGCGAGATCGTTCATCCGCTCGATGCCGTCGACATGGATGCGGACATGCGCGGTCTGGCGCGTCTGGCGCAGCAGCGAGACCTCGTTGATCGCGAGCGCCGTCTTGGTTCGGCCGCTCCGCGTCTTCGCTTGCATCACCAGAGGGCGGACCTTGACCGTTGCCGCCTGCTTGAGCCGGCCGATCAGATCGTCTTCTTCCCGGTACTCGTTCATCAGGAAGCCGACCGAGCCGCGGTTCATGCCGAAGATCGGCTTCTTGCGGTCGAGATGAGTGTGGAGCGTCTCCAGCATCAGCCCGTCGCCGCCGAGGGCGACGATGATATCGGCCCTCGCGGCCGAGACCGAGCCGTAGCGCCGGGTCAGCGCCGACTTGGCGGCGCGGGCCTCGGGCGATGTGCCGGCGGCGAAATGGAGCTTCGGGTTCTTCACCCGCCGGTCACGCTCATGTGGCGTGCGACCGCGGGGCCGGCGTGGTTGCGGTCGATGACGAAGTCGTGGCCCTTGGGCTTGCGCAAGATCGCCTCGCGGATCGCCTGGCGGAGCGCCTCGTCGGACTCGCTGGCCCTGAGCGGAGCGCGCAGATCGGCGGCATCGTCCTGGCCGAGGCACATGAAGAGCGTGCCGGTGCAGGTGAGGCGCACGCGATTGCAGCTCTCGCAGAAATTATGGGTCAGCGGCGTGATGAAGCCGAGCTTCTGCCCGGTCTCCTTGACGCGCACGTAGCGGGCAGGGCCGCCGGTCCGATAGTCGATCTCCTCGAGCGTCCAGTCGCGCTTGAGGCGCGAGCGCACCATGCTGAGCGGCAGGTACTGGTCGAGGCGCTGCTCGCCGCCGATGTCGCCCATCGGCATGACCTCGATGATGGTCATGTCGTGCCCGTGCCTGCCGCACCAGCCGACCATCTCGGAGAGCTCGTCGTCGTTGACGCCGCGAAGCGCGACCGCGTTGATCTTGACCTTGAGGCCCGCGGCCGTCGCCGCCTCGATGCCTTCGAGCACCTGTGGCAGCCGGCCCCAGCGGGTGATCTCGGCGAACTTATCGGGATTGAGCGTGTCGATCGAAACGTTGACGCGCTTCACGCCGCACGCCGCCAGTTCCTCGGCATGCTTGGCGAGCTGGCTGCCGTTGGTGGTGACGGTCAGCTCCTGCAGGTCGCCGGTCTTAAGGTGGCGCGAGAGGGATCGGAACAGCTGCATGATGCCGCGGCGGACCAGCGGCTCGCCACCGGTGAGCCGCAGCTTCTTGACGCCCATGCCGACGAAGGTCGAGCAGAGACGATCCAGCTCCTCGAGCGACAGAATCTCCGCCTTCGGCAGGAAGGTCATGTCCTCGGCCATGCAATAGACGCAGCGGAAGTCGCAGCGGTCCGTGACCGAGACGCGCAAGTAGCTGATATGGCGGCCGAATGGATCAATCATCTGTCTCTAATGTAGGCCCGCCAGGGAGGAAAATCAGCCCCGTTGTCGTCATGGGCTTGTCTCCCCCCTGGAGGCACCCCAAAGTCCGGATATGAAGGAGTTCTTGATCCGGCCCGACCCGGCCGACCCCAGGCTGACCCGCAAGGTCGCCGTCACCGACGAGGAGGGCCGACCGACGGAGCTCGCGGTGCCGACCGAGCGGCCGCTGACGCTCTATCTCAACAAGCGCGAGATCGTCACGATGATGACGATCGGCGACTACCCCGAATACCTGGCGCTGGGATATCTGCTGAACCAGAACATGCTGAAGGCCGGCGATCCGGTCGACGCCATCGACTACGACGACGACATCGAGACGGTGGTGGTGCGAACGCCGGTCACGACCGACTTCGAGACCAAGCTCCGGAAGAAGACGCTGACGTCAGGCTGCGCCCAGGGCACCGCCTTCGGCGACGTGATGGAGACCTTCGATGCGTCCCGCCTGCCGAAGGACGCGGTCCTGAAGACCTCCTGGATCTACACGCTCAGCCGCAAGATCAACGCGGTGCCGAGCCTCTATCTCGAGGCCGGCGCCATTCATGGCTGCGTGCTCTGCGAAGAGGATCGGCCGCTGGTCTACATGGAGGACGTCGGCCGCCACAACGCGATCGACAAGATCGCCGGCTGGATGGCGATGAACAGGGTCACCGGCGGCGGCAAGATCTTCTACACGACCGGGCGGCTCACCTCCGAGA
>CAZDGR010000132.1:0-10640 GCA_964504845.1 uncultured Rhizobium sp.
GCGATCTCTCGCGCGGACTCAACGCCTTCCGCCGTCCGGCGCCGAACCGCTGGCCGGTGGTGCCGGCGCTGGCATCGCTGGTGCTGGCAGCCCGCGCCCACGATCTCGCGGTGATCGACTCTTCGTTCCGCGAGCCGAAGGACCCTGACGGCTTCAAGGCTTCCTGCCTCGCCAGCCGGGAGTTGGGATTCGACGGCCGCGTGTTCGAGGATCCCGCGCTGATCCCGATCGCCAACGAGGCCTACGGCCCGACCCCGGACGAGGTCGCATGGGCCAAGAAGGTGATCGTCGCGCGCAAGGGTGCCTCGCCATCCGGCGAGTACTACGTCGACGGCGCCCATGTCGACCCGCAATACGAAGCGCTGGCCGAGCGGATCCTCTCTTATCGGATGGCGATCGACCGGGTCGAGCGTGCCTAGGCACATCCTTTGGCCGGCGTGCTTCGTCGATCATGGCGGTTGCGCGGAAGAGCGGGGAATGATCCCATTCTTCCGATGGACACGGGCGATCTTCGCATCTTCGAGGCGGTGGCCAGGCTCGGCGGCATGAACCGCGCCGCGGCCGAGCTCAACACGGTGCAGTCCAACATCACGGCGCGCATCCGTCATCTCGAGGCCTCGCTCGGCGAGACCCTGTTCCAGCGCCACAGCCGCGGCGTCGCACTGACGCCGGCCGGCCAGCGGCTTCTTCCGTATGCGCGGCGTGCGGGGCACCTGATCAGCGAAGCGCGTCGCGCGGTCGCCGATGACGGCAGGCCCAAGGGCGAGCTGGTGATCGGATCGCTGGAGACGACGGCGGCGGTGCGGCTGCCGCAGGTGCTTTCGGCCTATGCCGCCGCGCATCCCGACGTCGATCTCGTGCTGAGGCCCGCGACGAGCGGCGAGCTGATCGAGGATGTGCTCGCCCACCAGATCGAGGGCGCCTTCGTCTGCGGACCGGTCGATCATCCCGATCTCGTCGAGGAGACGGTCTTCGTCGAGGAGCTGGTGCTGGTCACCTCGCGCCGGATCGCCAGGCTTGAAGACCTTTCGCACGACCCCAGGCTCAAGATCGTGGTGATGCGCATCGGCTGTTCCTATCGCCAGAAGCTTGAAGGACTTCTCGCCGCGAAGGGAATCGTCGGGCTCCGGCGGCTCGAATTCGGCACCATCGATGGGATCGTCGGCGCCGTCGGCGCCGGGCTTGGCGTCAGCTTGCTGCCCCGCTCGGTGGTGGCGGCCGCGGCGCGCGACGGCCGCGTGGCGCTGCATGCGCTCCCGCCGGACGAGGCCGAGGTTTCGACCGTCTTCGTCCGCCGTCGCGACGCCTTCGTCTCCAGCGCGCTCCAGGCCTTCCTCGACCAGGCGCGGCCGGTGCCGGCCCATGCGGCGGCCGCCGAGTAGCTATCGCGCGCCGCGATAGCGGCTATCACGCAAAGCCGTTTCTCGCCCGATCCCGATCGGCCTAGGCTCTCCTCGAACCGAGGAGTTTCCGATGCCGCTTCCGACCGCGCTGACCCAGAGGCTGGGAATCTCGCACCCGATCATCCAGGCGCCGATGGCTGGCGGCAGCGATACGCCGGCGCTGGTCGCGGCGGTCGGCGAGGCGGGCGGCCTGGGCACGATCGGCGCGGCCTATCTCGCGCCGGCCCAGATCCTGGAGGCCGCGAAGGCGGTACGCGAGAAGACCAAGCGTCCCTTCGGCATCAACCTGTTCTCGCCGCTGCCGGCGCCGGCGCCGCCGAAGGACTACGCCGCGGCGATCGCGCAGCTGGCGTCCTACTTCGCCGAGCTCGGCCTGCCGGCGCCGGCCCCGCCGGGACCGCCGGCCTATTCCTTCGACGACCAGATGGCGGCCGTGCTCGAGTCCGGCGCCACCGTCTTCAGCTTCGCCTTCGCGTCGGTCCCGGCCGCGACGCTCGCCGCCGCGAAGGCGCGCGGCATGACGGTCATCGGCACCGCGACCACGGTCGAGGAGGCGGTGGCGCTGGAGAAGCTCGGCGTCGATGCGGTGGCGGCGCAGGGAAGCGAGGCCGGCGGCCATCGCGGCAGCTTCGCGCAGCCTTTCGAGGACGCGATGATCGGCACCATGGCGCTGGTGCCGCAGACGGTCGATGCCGTTCGCGTGCCGGTGATCGCCGCCGGAGGAATCATGGACGGGCGCGGCATCGCCGCCGCTTTCGCGCTCGGTGCCAGCGCGGTGCAGATGGGAACTGCCTTCCTCACCTGCGAGGAGGCGGGGCCGCCCGAGGCCCACAAGAAGGCGATCCTCAATGCCCGTGAGCACGAGACGCGGATCACCCGAGCCTTCTCCGGGCGCCCGGCCCGCGGCATCGTGAACCGCGTGATGACCGACCTGGCGGATGCCGAGATCCCCGAGTTCCCGCTTCAGAACGCGCTGACCCGGCCGATGCGGACGGCCGCCGGCAAGGCAGGCAAGGCCGAGTATCTGTCGCTGTGGGCCGGGCAGGGCTTGAGGCTTGCGCGCCGGCAGAAGGCGGGCGACCTGGTCCAGAAGCTGGTGAGGGAGACCGAGGCGGCGCTCGGCCAGCTCCGCTAGACAGCCTTGGTCGTCGAGCGACGGAAGACGGCCTCGGCGACGCCGATCGTGGCGATGATCGACTGCCCGACATTGCCGCCCTCGTCGAAGATCCGGTGCGCGATCGACGAGCCCAGCGCGGTCACGTGGGTCAGCAGGAAGCGCGAGAGCCGGTCGGAGATCTCGTAGGCACCCGAGGTGTAGTGGTGCAGCGAGGTCGAGATTGCCGCCATCAGCGTGAAGCCGGCGGTGCGGGTGTCGTTGGCGATCTGCAGGGCAGTCCCGTTCATCCGCCGGAGCGTGTCGCCGGTGCCGCCGCCGCGCACCAAGGCGTCGCTTTCGACCTTCAGCACCGAGTGCTTCTCCGAGACCCTGGCCAGCACGCGCTCGCGCACCAGCGGGATGTTGCGCATCGCCGGGCGCAGATGCGAGCGCAGCAGGTAGTCGCGGAAGACCTCGGGCTCGGCACGCGAGAGGCGGAGCTTCAGGTAGTCGAAGACGACGACCACGGCGTCCTTGTCGAGCGTGTAGCTGGACGGGTCGTCGACGATCTGGGTGTCGCCGGAGCGCTGGCTGCGCTGGTCGAGCTTGATCGGCCGCTTGGAGACGCGCCGGTCGGGGCCGACATAGGCCGGGCTGACGATGAAGTTCGGGTAGGCGCTGGCCGCCTCGTCGACGAGCTGGGTGACGCGGCTCGTGTTGAACGGCTTCTGCATCACCAGATGCGCGCCGGCATGGCGCGCCGCCTTTATCGAGTCCTGAGGGAAGGCGGACGACATCAGCACGACCGGCAGGTTGGGGCGCGGGCTCGCGTCGTCGGCGCGCACCCAGCGGGTGAGGCGGACGCCGGAGTCGTCGGGAAGCTGGGCGTCGACGAACATCAGGTCGAAGGCGTGCTCGTCGGCGGAAAGTGCCGCCTTGGCCTCGGCGGCCGTTCCGGCGAAGGTGAAGTCGGCAGGACGCCATCCCTGCACCGAGCGCATGATGAGCTGGCGGGCGACCTGATCTGGATCGGTGACAAGGATGCGAAGCGGTGCGGCCATGCGCTCGAAGAACCCGAACTCACCTCGGACGGTATCCGAAGCTATGTACTTGCGGCCCGTTTGTCCATAACACTCCGCCCCGAAGCTGCCAGCCCCGGGAAAGATTTTCATGAACCGTATCGACCTCCGTTCCGACACCGTGACGTTGCCGTCGCCGGCCATGCGCAAGGCGATGGCGGAAGCGCCGGTCGGCGACGACCAGTATGGGGAAGATCCCTCCATTAACCGTCTTCAGGAGCGGGTCGCCCAGCTTCTCGGCAAGGAGGCGGCGCTGTTCGTGCCTTCGGGCACGATGGCGAACCAGGTTGCGCTTCAGGTGCTCACGCGGCCGGGCGACGACGTCGTGATCGGCGTCGAGAGCCACATCGCCTGGCACGAGGCCGGTGCCTCGGGCGCCAATGCCGGCGTTCAGTTCACCGTGATCGGCAAGGGGGGGCTCTTCACCGCCGACGAGTTCGAGGCCGGCGCGATCGCCCGCGGGCATCACGTCTTCCCCGGCACCACGGCCGTCGTGATCGAGAACACGCACAACCGCGGCGGCGGCGTGATCTTCCCGCAGGCCGACGTCGAAGCGATCTGTGCGGCGGCGAAGAAGCGCGGCATCGCGAGCTACCTCGACGGCGCGCGCATCTTCAATGTTGCGGCGGCGACCAACCGCTCTCTCGCCGAGCTCGTGCGGCCGTTCGACATGGTGGGCGTGGCGCTCTCGAAGGGCCTGGGATGCCCGGTCGGCAGCCTCGTCGCCGGCAAGGCCTCCGATATCGCGACCGCGAACCGCGCGCGGCGGCGCTTCGGCGGCGGTATGCGCCAGGCCGGCATCCTGGCGGCGGCCGGGCTCTACGCGCTCGACCACAACATGACGCGGATGCCCGAGGATCACGCCAACGCCAAGGCGCTCGCCGAGAAGCTCGTCGGCGTCAGGGGCGTGATCATCGACATGAGCACCGTTCAGACCAACATCGTGATCTTCCGCACCGGCCCCGGCGCCCCGGACGCGGCGACCGTCGCGGCGAAGGCGAAGGAGCAGGGCGTGTTGGTCAACGTCTTCGCCGCCCGCACCGTGCGCGCGACGACGCATCTCGACGTCGACCGCGAGCAATGCGTGAAGGCCGGCGAGGTGCTGGCGAAGATCGTCGCAGGCGGCTGAGGTGGGGCGGGCACTCCTTCTCTCGCTCCTGCTGATCCTCGCGATGCCGCTCGCCGCCGATGGCCCGGGACTGATCGCCGCCGCGGAGAAGGGCGATCTCAAGGAGGTCGAGCGACTGATCGCGGCGAAGGCCGACATCCACGCGCGCGACGGTCGGGGCCGGACCGCGCTGCTGGCGGCGACGCATGGCAATCACGTCGAAGTCGCTCGCGCGCTGATCGCTGCCGGCGCCGACGTCAATGCCAAGGACGACATTCAGGACAGCTCCTATCTCTATGCCGGCGCGAGCGGCCATCTGGAGATCCTGAAGCTGACGCTCGCCAATGGCGCCGATCTCAAGAGCACCAACCGCTACGGCGGCACCGCGCTGATCCCGGCCTGCGAGCGCGGCCATGTCGAGACCGTGCGCACGCTGATCGAGGCGGGCGCGAACGTCGATCACGTCAACCGCCTCGGTTGGACCGGCCTGCTCGAGGCGATCATCCTATCGGACGGCGGTCCCCGGCATGTGGAGATCGTCCGCCTGCTGCTCGAAGCGAAGGCGAGCCCGAACCTCGCCGACAAGGACGGCGTGAAGCCGCTCGCTCATGCCCGCCAGCGCGGGTATCGCGAGATCGAGCGGCTGCTGCTCGGCGCCGGGGCCAACTAAGCCGACTTGCTACTTGTATGATGATACGACAAAGTGTCGTCACGGATTGAACGAGGCCGCCGGCAAGGCGGCAGGTGACAGTCGTTCCTTATGGGAGGAAACCGGATGAATCGCACTTATATGGTGGCGGCGGCGGCCGTCGCGGCGCTCGGATTGGCGTGGCCGGCCACGGCCCAGGTCAAGCTCAAGTACGCGCACGTCTACGAGACCAACGAGCCCTATCACACCGAGGCGGTGTGGGCTGCCGGCGAGATCGCCAAGCGCACCAACAACAAGTATCAGATCGATGTATTCCCCGCGTCGGCGCTCGGCAACGAGCAGCAGATCAACCAGGCGCTGCCCTTGGGCACGATCGACATGATCTATACCGGCGCTGCCTTCGCCGGTGCGACCTTCAAGCCGATCGCGATCTCGAACGCGCCCTACATGTTCCAGAACTTCGACCACTGGAAGGCGTATTCGGAGAGCCCGCTCTTCAAGGAGCTGGCCGACGGCTACGACAAGGCGAGCGGCAACAAGATCCTGGCGCTGACCTATTACGGCGCGCGCCACACCACCGCCAACAAGGCACTCATGACGCCGGCCGACACCAGGGGCATGAAGCTCCGGGTACCGCAGGCGCCGCTGTATCTCATGTACGCCAAGGCGATCGGTGCCAATGCGTCTCCGATCGCGTTCGCCGAAGTCTACCTGGCACTTCAGCAGAAGACCGTCGACGGCCAGGAGAACCCGCTGCCGACGATCCAGGCGAAGAAGTTCTACGAGGTGCAGAGCCACATCAATCTGACCGAGCACATCTTCGAAAGCCTGGTCACGGTCGTCGGCGGCCCGCTGTGGAACCGCCTCACGCCGCCCGAGCGCCAGATCTTCGACGAGGTCTGGAAGCAGGCGGCGGTGCGCGCCACCTCGGCGATCCGCGACTCCGAGCAGAAGCTGCCCGACTGGTTCAAGTCCCAGGGCAAGACCGTGGTCGTGCCCGACAAGGCGGCGTTCATCGAAGCCTCGAAGCCGCTCCACAACGACGCCGCCTCCGGCGCCGGCTGGACCAAGGACCAGTACGACCGTCTCCAGGCTCTCGGCAAGAAGAGCTGATCACCGGGTGCGAGGCCCGGATGGCGGCTTGCACGCCGCCATTCGGCGTCGCTCATTACGACAGGGGGCGGGCGTGACCCACGCACCGGCGGGAGGCCCCGATCTCGGCGAACCGATGATCGGGACCGCGGACGAGAACGACGTCCGGCTTTCGGACTACGGCCCTGAGGACTGGGTCGCGTTCGTGCTCTTCTGGGGCCTGGCGATCGTCGTCTTCCTGCAGTTCTTCACCCGCTACGTACTCAACGACTCCCTGGCCTGGACCGAGGAGATCGCCCGCTACCTGCTGATCTGCGTCACCTTCATCGGCGCCGGCATGGCGGCCAGGAAGAACACGCACATCCATGTCGAGTTCTTCTACGTCTATCTGGGGCCCAGGCTCGCCTTCGCGCTGTCGACCGCGGTCGACGTGGTCCGCATCCTGTTCTTCGCCTATGCGGCCTGGCTCGGCTGGAAGGTCGCCAACGTCATGCAGTACCAGCGCATGGTGGTGATCGACTGGCCGATGAGCATCGTCTTCGGCATCGGCGCCGCCGGCTTCGCGATCCTGACGCTGCGCTCGATCCAGATCGCGATCCGCCATTGGCGGACCGGCGAAAGCGCGCTCACCCGCGTTCACACCGAGGGGCGCCACCAATGAGCCTCGTACTCATCCTGGTCTTCCTCTGCCTGCTGATCATCGGCGTCCCGGTCGCGATTGCGCTCGGCGGCTCCTCGCTGCTGATGGTGATGGCCGAGGGCAACTCGCCGCACCTCGTCGTCGTCCACCGCATGATCGCCGGCGTCGACTCCTTCCCGCTGCTGGCGATCCCGTTCTTCATCATGGCCGGCAGCCTGATGAACTCGGGCGGCATCACCGCACGCATCTACGATTTCGCGCTTGCGCTGGTCGGCTGGCTCAAGGGCGGCCTCGGTCACGTCAACGTCGTCGGATCGGTGATATTCGCCGGCATGTCGGGCACCGCGGTGGCGGATGCCGGCGGCCTCGGCAACATCGAGATCAAGGCGATGCGCGACCACGGCTACGACGTCGACTTCGCCGTCGGCATCACCGGGGCAAGCTCGACCATCGGGCCGATCATCCCGCCGTCGCTGCCGATGGTGATCTACGGCGTGATGGCGAACGCTTCGATCGGCCAGCTGTTTGCCGCCGGCCTGATCCCGGGCCTGCTGATGGCGACGACGATGATGGGCATGGTCGCCTGGTACGCGCATGTGCGGGGGTTCCATCGCGACGCGACCTTCGCGCTCGGCCGTCTCTGGTTCACCTTCCGCCGCGCCTTCCTGCCGCTGATGACGCCTGTGCTGCTGATCGGCGGCATGACCACCGGCGCCTTCACGCCGACCGAGGCGGCGATCGCGGCGACGGCCTATGCGATGATCCTCGGCCTGTTCGTCTACCGCACGCTGACCTGGCGCGGCCTGATCAAGGTCAGCATGGAGACGGTCGAGACCACCGCGATCATCCTGCTGATCGTCGCCGGCGCTTCGATCTTCGGCTACCTGATCACCATCACCAAGATCACCGACGACGTCGCCGACCTGGTGCTGTCGTTCACCAGCGAGCCCTGGCAGGTGCTGCTGCTGGTGAACATCTTCCTGCTGATCGTCGGCTGCTTCATGGAGACGATCGCCGCGATCACGATCCTTGTGCCCGTGCTGTTGCCGCTGATGGAGAAGATCGGCGTCGACCCGGTCCATTTCGGCCTGATCATGGTGCTGAACCTGATGATCGGCCTTCTGACGCCGCCGGTGGGGATGGTGCTCTACATCCTGGCGCGCGTCGCCAACATCTCGTTCGAGCGTGCGACGCGCGCCTGCGCGCCGTTCCTGATTCCGCTGCTGATCACGCTCGGCCTTGTGACCTACTGGCCGGAGATGGTTCTGTGGCTGCCGACCGTCTTCTACAGGTCCTAGGTCGCGGTGATTTTAGATATTTATCGTAGGTACCGTTACATTTCTGCTGCATTGCAAAACGTGGCCGGCTCGCCCAAATAGCAGCCGATCCCCACCGGGCCGGCACTGATCGGTTCGGGTCGAACGACGAGGTCTCACGATGCCTTCTCCGATCCGCCGAGCGCCGCTGGCGCTGGCCGGCTTTGCTGTCGTTGTTTTCTTCGCGATGTTGGCCTCGGCTCAGATGCCGGGCGCCGGCGGGCCGCCGCCGGTCTCGGTGGCGAAGCCGATCGTCAAGGAGATCGTCGAGTGGGACGAGTTCGTCGGCCGCTTCGAGGCGCCGCAGTCCGTCGAGGTGCGCGCCCGCGTTGCCGGGTATCTCGAGTCCTCGAACTTCCGTGAAGGCGCGCTGGTCAAGGAGGGCGATCTCCTCTTCGTCATCGACAAGCGTCCCTACCAGGCCGCGTTCAATCGCGCCCAGGCCGCCGTCACCTCGGCGCAGACGCGCGCGACCTTCACGCGTTCCGATCTCGAGCGGACCGAGAACCTCACCCGAACCGGAGTCGCCGCGGAGCGCACGCTGGAAGAGCGCCGCCAGCAGGCCCAGCAGGCCGATGCCGATCTCGTCGGCGCCCGTGCCGCGCTCGAGCAGGCGCGCCTCGATCTCGGATACACCGAGATCCGTGCCCAGATCTCGGGGCGTATCGGCCGGCGCCTGGTGACCGACGGCAACCTGGTCCGCGCCAACGAGACGCTGCTGACCACAATCGTCTCGCTCGATCCGATCCATCTCTACTTCGAGGTCGACGAGCGCTCCTACCTCGCCTATCAGCGCCAGCTCGGCCAGCCCCGCGCCGCGCTTGGCGAGGCCAGGACCCAGGTCTTTGTCGGCATCGGCGACGAGAAGACGCTGGATCGTCCGGGTGTGCTCGACTTCGCCGACAACCGTCTCGACTCCCGCAGCGGCACGATGCAGCTCCGCGCGGTGCTGGAGAACAAGGACCTCGTCCTGACGCCGGGCCTCTTCGGCCGCGTTCGCATTCCGGGCACGCCCCGCTACAAGGCGGTGCTGGTTCCGGACGAGGCGATCTCGGCCGACCAGGACCGCCGCGTGGTGATGGTCGTCGCCGACGACGGCACCGTCGCGCCGAAGGTGGTACGTCCGGGCCCGCGCGAGGATGGCTATCGCGTCATCCGCCAGGGCCTCACCGGCGACGAGTCGGTCGTCATCAATGGCCTGCAACGGGCTCGGCCCGGCACCAAGGTGACGCCGCAGATGACCCAGCTGCCGCCGACGCGCTGAGGGCCGCTTCCATGAAGTTCGCGCATTTCTTCGTCGACCGGCCGATCTTTGCCGCGGTCATCTCGATCGCGACGGTGATCGTCGGCATCATCGCATTCTTCCGCCTGCCGGTCAGCGAGTACCCGGAGATCGCGCCGCCGACGATCACGGTCCGCGCCGTCTATCCCGGCGCGGATGCCGAGACCGTGGCCGCGACGGTGGCGATGCCGATCGAGCAGGAGGTCAACGGCGTCGAGGGCATGATCTACATGTCCTCCTATTCCACCTCCGACGGCGCGATGACGCTGTCGGTGACCTTCCGCCCGGGCACCAACCTCGATACCGCCCAGGTGCTGGTCCAGAACCTGGTCAGCGTGGCGACGCCGCGCCTGCCGGAAGAGGTGCGCCGGCAAGGCGTCGTCACCCGCAAGAGCTCGCCCGACCTGATGATGGTCGTCCACATGCTGGCGACTGACGACACGCTGGACGAGCTTTACGTCTCCAACTACGCGCTGCTGCGGGTGCGCGACCAGCTTGCCCGCATCGAGGGCATCGGCGACCTGATCGTCTTCGGCGCCCGGGAATACTCGCTCCGCGTCTGGCTGAATCCGGACAAGCTCGCGGCCTACGGCATCTCGGCCGGCGAGGTGGTGCGGGCGCTGCAGGAGCAGAACGTCCAGGTGTCCGGCGGCGCGCTCGGCCTGCAGCCGAATCCCGGGGTCAACGCCTTCCAGATCACGGTGACGACCCAGGGCCGCTTCGAGGACGTGCGTCAGTTCCGCAACGTCATCGTCCGCTCGACCTCCGACGGCCGCATCATCAAGCTCGAGGACGTCGCGCGGGTCGAGCTCGGAGCCCGCGACTACGTCACCAACAGCTACCTGAACGGCAAGCCCGCGGTCGCCATCGGCATCTTCCAGCGCCCGGGAAGCAACGCGCTCGACACCTCGGCCGCGATCCAGAAGCGACTGGCCGAGCTCAAGCGCGACTTCCCCAAGGGGCTCGACTACACCA
>CAZDGR010000133.1:0-10609 GCA_964504845.1 uncultured Rhizobium sp.
GGAGTCGCCAGGCCCGACTTGCCGAGCCGGACGCAGGTCGGACCGTAGAGCGCAGGCGCGGTCGCCAGGTAGAAGACGCGCACCTGCCCCGGAACTTCGTCGAGACGGCGCTTGAGCTGGTCCCAGCCGGCATCGGCGGACGCGTCGAGGGCGATGTGGTCGAGGCGGGCGAGGAACCGTTCCCAGGAGGCGCTGTCGGCCTTGTTCTTGCCGACCCGCTCCTCGACCAGGGCCCGGTAGGCGCCGGCATCCATGGCTTTGCGCGAGATCGAGAAGATGCGCGAGTTCGCCGGAATCTGTCCGTCGACGTCGCGGTGGTAGAGGGCGGGCAGCAGCTTCCGGAGAGACAGGTCGCCGGTGCCGCCGAAGATGACGCAGTCGAAGGGATCGACGGGGATGGTCTTGGACGTCATCTCGAAGGGCTTCCTCTCCCGGGTCCGGCCGACCCGAGAGAGGATGCCACAGAGTTGCGTCAGCTCTCCATCCAGGCGCGGTCGTAGCTTTCGACCGGGCCGATGCCGGTGGTGATGACGTCGTGGACCTTCTTGTTGACGAAGTTCGGCCACGCCATCTCGAGGATCCAGGCAACCGGCACGTCCTCGACCAGGATCTTCTGGACTTCCGAGTAGGCCGCCTGCCGCTCGGCGTCGGTGATCCCCTTGGCGCCCTTCTCGAACAGCTCGTCCACCTTCGGGTTGGTGTACGCGCCGATGTTGGTCGACGGCACGCCCCTTCGGATATTGGTCGAGATGTAGGCGCGGGAGACGCCGAGCGCCGGATCGGCGAACTGCGAGAGATAGTTGAAGGTGAGCTCGTAGTCGTCCTCGGTCGACTTCTTCCAGAATCCTGCGACGTCGGTGCTCTCAAGCGTCAGCTGGATGCCGGCCTTGGCGAAGGCCTGGCGGGTGTACTCGGCCAGCCGCTGCCACACCTCGCCATAGGGCAGCACCATGCAGCGGAGCTTGAGGCGCACGCCGTCGGCGCCCTTCTTGTGGCCGGCGGCCTCCAGCAGCGCTTCCGCCTTGGCCGGATCGAACGGGTACTTCGGCACGTTGGCGTCGTAGAAGCGCGTGGTCGAGGCGATCGGCCCGGTCGCAACCTTGCCCATGCCGAAGAACAGGCTCTTCTGGATGAAGTCGCGGTCGAGCGCGTGGAGGAGCGCCTGGCGCACGCGCTTGTCGTTCAGGGGCGCGCGGCGGTTGTTGATGTCGATCCACATGATCGGCGAGACGAACTCGTAGCCCTTCGTCGTCATCGTCATGTGCGGCAGCGCCGCCAGACGCTGCACCTCGAACGGCTCGACGGCGTCGAACTGCGAGGCGTGGGCCTGGCCGGTCTCGAGCGCAACCGCGCGGAGCGACGCATCCGGGATGATGCGGAAGCTGATGCCGTCGAGATAGGGAAGGCCCGGCTTCCAGTAGTTCTCGTTCCGAACCAGCTCGATGTTCGAGCCCCGGGTCCAGGACTTGAACTTGAACGGGCCGGTGCCGATCGGCGCGTTGTTGGCCGGGTTGGCGCGGAAGTCCGTGTTCTCGTAGATGTGCTTCGGCACCAGCGGTGCGCTCGACACCTCGAAGGCATGAAGGAAGGGGCCGAAGGGCTCCTTCAGCTTGTAGACGACGGTATGCGCGTCGGGCGTCTCGGTGGAGGCGACGCGGCTGAAGTTGGCGCGGGCGCGGCCGTGGACGTCCATCAGGAAGACCTGGGTCGAGAAGACCACGTCGGCCGAAGTGAAGGGCTTGCCGTCGTGCCACTTCACGTTCTCTTCGAGCTTGAAGGTGTAGGTCAGGCCGTCGGGCGAGACGGTCCACGACTTGGCGAGCGACGGCAGCGGCTTCAGCGCGAAGTCGAAGGTCAGCAGGCTCTGGAAGATCTTGCCGCCGGCGACCTGGGTCGTGGTGCCCTGGTTGATCGGCAGCATCAGCATCGGCGGCTCGGGCTGGAGCACGACATTCAGGATGCCGCCCCGCTTCGGCGTCGACTGGCCGAATGCGGCGATCGGGTTCGCTGCCAGACCGGCGGCGACCGGCAGCAACACTGCGCGCGTCAAGAACTCCCTGCGTTCCATGGCGTCCTCCCCTGGGTTTTGGCGATGGCCATGGCTATCACGGCCAGGAAGAAGCCTAGCCCGAGCGCGGACGCCGACGAAACGAAGGTTTCGGAATAGGGAACGAAAACCGGGGATCCGAGGCCCGGCCTCGGATCCCCAAAAGCGGGCCGGCGGAGGAGGGGCGCCGCCGGCATTGGACTGTTGTCGGGACAGAGGGGCGCGGCTGGCCGAGGGCGAAGCCCGGCGATGCGCGTCGAATTCCTCGAGCCCGCTAAGCGGAAAGACGTTTCTTGACCTCGGGAGACGCGCCCAAGGCACGACGACAACAGCCCCAGTTCGATACTGGTTCCGAAAAAAGCGGTAGCCGCATGCCGCCCCGCCCCTCGGACAGGCAAAACTCTGCACCGTCTCAGTAGCTTAAGGCTTCTCGCGACGCGGCTTCAGGAACCAGTAGAGGAAGGCGATCAGCGCGAAGCCTACCAGGGTGCCGGTGGGCACGTCCTGGGAGAACTGGATCGCGTTCATCGCGACCGAGTGGACGAAGGATCCGCTCATGTCGCCGAGGATGACGTAGGCGAGAAGGCAGAAGATCACGGCCATCAGGGCGAGCTCGACGACCCGCCAGCCGATCCTGCTGATGTTCTCGAAGGTCATGGAGGGATCGAGGCGAGGCCAGGGGCCCCGCCCCGGATCGCCTTTAGGTGAGCGCGCGCTTGGAGAACAGCCAGAGGATGACGCCGAGGGCGATCAATCCCACCAGGCCGTTGTTGCCGAGTTCCTTGACGAGGTTGATCATGTTGCCTACGACGCTGCCGAAGAACGGCAGGGAGCCGCCGACCAGAAGCGCCGCCACGATGGCCAGCGCCAACAGCATCAGCCCGATTTCAGTCAGGCCGCCGATCCAAGCTTTGATGCGTGATAAGGCGTCCATTTGATTTCCCCCATGTCTTGGTGTCGTTTATGACCGGAAAACCAAAAGCTACAGCTAGCTGTATATCACTTATCCACAACAAAACCTAGCCCTGCTTACGGATGAGGCAGATTGCACCGAAAAGGGCAAAAGCCGAGAGACGCCACGCACGGTCACCAGGGCGCGTCGCAGGAATCCGCGTAAATATTTGATATATATAAATTTCTCAAATGATGGCGCGCTCAGATGTCCCTATCGCGCGTAGGTGACGTCGCGTCATGGATGGCGCATCTCGCTGCGCGCCAGCCCAAGCCGGATGGTCTTCTTGCCTGTCGCCATTTTGGGAGTCGAGCTCGGCCGGATGGCGCTCATCTGAGCTCCGTCCGGCCACAGGACCGACTCAATGAGAAAGAAGGACCGGCACTTTGTCCTGCTTCAGGGCGCTCTCCGTCGCCCCGCCGAGCACCCACTCGCGAAAGCGGGAATGCCCGTAGGCGCCCATCACCAGAAGATCCGCGCCCGAGGTCATGGCCTCTTCCAGGAGGATCTGTCCGACCTCGGCACCCCGAGACAGGCGCTCGCGCGCGTCGACCTTGATGCCATGGCGGCCCAGCGTCCGGGCGATGTCGATGCCGATCGCCTCCCGTGGCGGATCGATCGCAACGACATCCACCGACTCCGCCGCCTCCAGCATGGGGAGCGCGTCATGGACGGCGCGTGCGGCCTCACGGCTGCCGTTCCAGGCGACCAGCAGTCGCCGAGGCGCCTGAGCGTTCGCCGAAGCCGGCATCGCTATGACCGGCGTCGCCGACGCGAAAACCAGGTCGCCGGCGATATCGGGCGTCGTCACCGTCATGTCGGCGTAGCGTGCGTGGACGGCCGCAATGCCGACCGTGTCACCTTGTTCGCACCGCCACTCGATCTCGGAGCCCGCCTCGCGCGCCGCCGCCTCGACCTTTGCCCGGATCGCCTTCGCCGCGTCCTCCGCTTCCTGCTGCTGGGCCTCGATCACCGCAACCGGAATTTCCCCCCCAATGCCGCTATAGAAGACCAGCGGCGGCGGGATCACGTGAAGGGCTGCCAGATTCGCGCCGTGGCGCTTCGCCAGAGAGATGGCCATCTTGAGCGGCCCTACATCACCGATCGCCGGAATCACTACCAGTAGACTCTTGATGCTCATGCGAACCTCCGTTTTTCGTGGCAGGAGGAGGCCATCGCACGCGTCGTCTCTCCTTGATCTGGGTCAAGCGAAAGGCACGGCTGGGTCTCGTCAAGGAAGTCGCCGCCGGAGAACACACATCCCTTTGATGTGCCTCAACCCGCCAAAGCGACGCGTGAACGAGGATGACCTTACCTCCCCCTCCGGTACTCTCGGCAAGCTCCCATGTCCATCCGCAACCTCGATGCCATCTTCAAGCCGCGCTCGATCGCGATAGTCGGCGCCAGCCCACGTCCAGGATCGGTGGGGCTCGTTCTCACGCAGAATGTCCTGGCGGGAGGCTTTGCCGGGCAGATCCTCGCCGTGAACCCCAAGCACTCGACCGTTGCCGGACTGAACACCTGTGCAGACGTGTCGCAGCTTCCCGTCACGCCCGACCTCGCCGTCATTTGCACGCCGCCGGCGACGGTTCCGGCGATCGTCGCCGAGCTGGCCCGTCGAGGAACCAAAGGGGCGGTCGTCATCACTGCCGGCTTCAAGGAGCTCGGGAGCGCAGAGGGCCGCCGCCTGGAACAGGCCATCCTGGATGCGGCCCGGCCGTTTCTGATGCGCATCGTCGGGCCCAACTGTGTCGGCGTCATGTCGACAGCCGTCGGCCTGAACGCCACCTTCGCCCATATCGGCCCGCGGCAAGGCAACGTGGCCTTCGTGACGCAATCAGGCGCCATGGCCACCACCGTGCTCGACTGGGCCTCGGATCGCGGCATCGGATTCTCGTACCTGGCCTCCTTGGGCGACATGGCAGATGTCGACTTCGGCGACATGCTCGACTATCTCGCCAACGATCCCGACACGAGCGCGGTCTTGCTCTACATCGAGTCGATCACGAGCAGCCGAAAGTTCATGTCTGCGGCTCGTGCGGCGGCGCGCCTGAAGCCCGTCATCGTGATCAAGGCCGGGCGGCACGCGGCTGCGGCCCGAGCAGCCTCATCCCACACCGGCGCCATGGCGGGAGCCGACGGCGTGTACGACGCCGCCTTCCGCCGGGCGGGGATGCTTCGCGTGCTAACGCTCGGCGAGCTGTTCGATGCTGCCGAGACTCTGGCGACGTCCCTCCCCCTGGCGGGAGACCGTCTTGCGATCCTCACCAATGGCGGCGGGGCCGGCGTGCTCGCCACCGACGCGCTTCTCGACCATGACGGCAAGCTCGCCGATCTGTCGTCGGCGACCGTCGCGTCGCTCGACGCGGTCCTGCCGCAGACTTGGTCCCATGGCAATCCCATCGACATCATCGGCGATGCTCCGGGTAGCCGCTACGCGGCAGCGTTGCGGACACTGCAACAGGCACCCGAAGTCGATGCCACCCTCGTGCTGAACTGCCCGACGGCAATCAGCTCAGGCGTCGACGCCGCCCGCGCCGTCGCCGAGGTCGCCTCGGGCAGCCGCAAAGCCATCATGACAAGCTGGCTCGGCAGCAGCGCCGCGGTGGATGCGCGGCGGCTGTTCGCGGCCGCGCACATACCGACCTATGAGACCCCGGACGCCGCGATCCGCGGTTTCATGCACCTTGTTCGGTACAACCGAAACCGGACCCAACTTCTGGAAGTCCCGGACGCCGGCTCGCCTGCACCGTCGGCACGGGTCGAGGCGGCCCGCGCCATCGTCGAGCGAGCAGCGGCCAAAGGCGGCGGCTGGCTGCGGGCCGACGAAGTCGCAGATCTCCTTGAATGCTATGGCATCCGTACGGCGCGGTCGCGGTTCGCATCCGATCCCGAGCGGGCGGCCGAGTCCGCGTCGGCTCTGGGCTATCCCGTCGCTCTCAAGATCGTCTCGCCGGAAATCACGCATAAGTCGGAGGTCGGCGGCGTCGCGCTCGGCCTCAAATCGGCGAAGGACGTGCGCACGGCCGCGGACGCCATGCTCGGCCGGGTCCGGCAGGCGGCGCCCGGAGCGCACATCGAGGGTTTCATGGTTCAGGAGATGATTCATCGCCCTCTCGCCCATGAACTGATCCTGGGAATGGCTGTCGACCGGCAGTTCGGCCCGTTCCTGCTGTTCGGTCAGGGCGGAACGGCAGTCGAGGTCATCGGCGACAAGGCCCTTGCCCTGCCTCCGCTCAATCGGACGCTTGCGTGCGACCTGATGGCCCGTACACGGATCTACCGGCAGCTTCAGGGCTATCGGAACCGGCCTGCCGCCGACCTCGACGCCGTCGCCGACGTGCTCGTTCGGTTGTCGCAGCTCGTTTGCGACCTGGACGAGATCATCGAGGTCGATCTCAATCCGCTGCTCGCCGACGACGGAGGGGCAATCGTCGTCGATGCACGCGTCCTCATGGAGCGTCGGGAGTCTGCCCGGGTTCGCGGATCGCGGCTGGCGATCCTTCCCTATCCGCGCGAACTCGAGCAGGTCGTCGAGGTCAGCGGCGTCGGCCAGGCGCTGCTCCGGCCGGTCAAGCCGGAGGATGCCGCTGCCATCCTTCGGCTTTTCGACAACCTGTCTCCGGAGGATGTGCACTTTCGCTTCTTCGGGGCCATCAGGACCCTGTCTAGGGATCTGATCGTTCGTCTCACGCAGATCGATTATGATCGCCAGATGGCCTTCGTGCTCGAGTCAGGTGGCGAAATCCTGGGGGTCGCACGTCTCGCCGCGGACCCGGACAATTGCCGGGCGGAGTTTGCCGTGACGGTCCGCAGCGACCACAAGTCGCGTGGGATTGGCACACTCCTGTTGCGCCGGCTGGTCGAGCATGCCAAGCAGCGGGGAATTGAGGAGCTGGTCGGGGAGATCCTGGCGGAGAACGCACGGATGATCAGCCTGGCGCGCGACCTGGGCTTCCAACTTGAGATCAAAGCCGGCGCGGCCGGGACCCTTCAAGCGACGCTGCCGCTGCGCGAGGGCCGGCCAGCGACACCCGATGGTCAGTACGCGTGAAGTCTCTTCCCGGCCCTTACGGGACGATCATGACGGGACAGGTCGCGAGCTGCAGCGTCTTCAAGGAGACGCTGCCAAAAACCAGCGATGCGATCTGCCCGCGGCCGCGCCGGCCGACGACGATGAGGTCGGCTTGCCGGCGGTCCGCCGCCTTGACGAGCTCTTCCGCCGGATCGCCGACGGTCGCAACCGTCTCGATGAAGCGCATGCCGGAGATCGCCGCCCGTTCGCGCGCGCGGAACAGGAATGGCGGACGCGGATCGACATACATCTCTTTGACTTCCTGCAGCGAGATCCGCTCGATCTTCGCATAGGCCTCGTCCTCGGCATCGAGCACGTAGGGCAGGGTCAGAACAGCGACCAAAGTCATCTCCGCTCCGGCATCGGCGGCGAGCCTCGCGGCAACGTCGACAGCCCGGTTCGCCTGCGCGGATCCGTCGACTCCGACCACAAATCGTTTCATCGAGGTCTCCTCGGGGCCGTATCGGCGAGACGCCTCCAAGATCGCCCAGGCAGGCAGAAGCGTCCTTGATGTAGCTCAAGGACGTCCGAGCGGTCACGTCCGGCGGAGCAACCCTTGATGCAGGTCAAACCTCGATCGGGGAATCGGTCGCACTCTGGCCGGCATGGAAGGCGCTTCGGGAAGTGACCTGGTCGACGGGACCTCGAGCGGCGGCAACGCGGCTGCCATCGAGATCCGCTTGTCCTCTTTGCAGCATCTCTTCAACTCGCTCGACCCGTCTCCCTTCCACGACAAGGAGCTTGACCGGGAAGCCGAGGAATACATCGTGGGATCGGCCGACGAGTATCCGCTGGCGCGGCCGCTGCGCCTGGTGATGTTGATGCCCGCCGCAAACGTGTCGGCAGACGACCAAGGGATCGTCCAGCAGGCCGTGGCCAACTATTTCGCCTATCGCGGCCGCGAGACCGATCGCCGGCTGCGCTTTCAGCTGCGCGAAGGGCGCTTCAGCCTGGCGATCGGGGTCGTGTTCCTGCTCGCCTGCGTCCTGATCCGGCAACTTGCCATGGGGATCGACGGCGCGACCCTTTCGCAGATCGTTGCCGAAGGATTCCTGATCCTCGGGTGGGTCGCCATGTGGCGACCCCTGCAGATCTTCCTTTACGACTGGTGGCCCATCCGACACCAGGCCCGCCTGTACGCGAAGCTTGCGGCGATGCCTGTGGAGATCCGGCGCGAAGGAACGAGCATCAGCTAGCGGCTCGCGTCCGGCGGACCAGCTCTTGATTCACGTCAAGGCGGCCGCCGGCAGGTCGGTTAGGATTCGTCTCTCCACCTCCGGTGCGCGCGATGCCGGCATTCCCATTCGCCTTCAGCTCCGGCCACCACCGGAACATTGCCGCTCTCGGCGCGGCCAGCTTGGCGATGGGCGTCTCCTCGTCGATGATCCACGGGGTCTTGCCGCTCTTCCTCACCACGGTCCTGGCGGCGAGCCCGCTCGTTCTCGGGGTCATCGAAGGTGTTGCCGAGGGATCGAGTTCGATCATGAAGATCTTTTCAGGCGCGCTCAGCGACTGGATGCGTCGTCGGAAAGCGCTGGTTCTGATCGGCTACACGATTTCGGCCTGCGTCAAGCCGCTTTTCGCGCTTGCGGATACCGCGGCGATCGTGCTCGTAGCGCGACTTGCGGACCGCATAGGCAAAGGCATCAGGGATGCCCCCCGCGATGCCTTCATCGCGGATCTGACGGTCACCGGCCAGCGGGGCGCCGGCTTCGGTCTGCGCCATTCTCTATTCACGATCGGCGCGGTCGTAGGCCCTCTCGCCGCCATGTCGTTGATGTCGGCGAGCGGCGACGGATTCCGCCTGGTCTTCGCAGCGGCGACGGTTCCCGCCTTCATCTCGGTGTTCGTTCTCGCTCGCTTCGTCGAGGAGAATTCCGCGGATCCGGGCGACGGACTTCGCCGAACATTTCGACGCGAGGACCTCTTGAGCCTGCCGGCAACATTCTGGTGGACCGTGTCCTTCGCCGTCCTGTTGACCATGGCACGCTTCAGCCCCGCCTTCCTTCTGCTGAAGGCGCATGCCGTAGGGCTCGATACCGATCTGATCCCGATGGTGTGGGTCCTGGTGTACTCGGTCTACGGGGCCTCCGCATATCCCTTCGGCCGGCTCTCCGACCATGTGCGCCCGACGTTCCAGCTTGCCCTCGGGATCGCCTGCCTGGCCGCAGCCCAGACCTTGCTCGCCTTCGCGGACTCGCTCGACCTGTTTGCGGTCGGGATCGTGCTCTGGGGCCTGCAGATGGGGATTCTGCAGGGCCTCGTCTCCGTCTTGATAGCAAACACCGCGCCGGCGAACCTTCGCGGGACCGCTTTCGGCATCTTCGAGCTCGCGGTAGGCGTCGCGACGCTTGCGGCCAATGCGGGCGCCGGACTGCTCTGGACCGCCAGCGGCCCGTCGGCGAGCTTTGCCCTGGGCGGAGCGCTGGCTGTCCTCTGCGGGGGGACTTTGCTCCTCCGCTTGCGATAGCGTCCGGCCTACCGGACGACGATCACGGGGCACTTGGCGAGCTGCATCGTCTTCAGCGAGACGCTTCCGAACATGATGGACTCGAGACTGCCACGACCCCGCCTTCCAACGACGACGAGGTCGGCGTGGTGGCGGTCGGCAGCACCCACGATCTCCTCGGCGGGATCGCCGATGACCGCCAACGTCTCGATCGACTTGACACCTTTGCCTGCCGCCCTGCCCCGCGCCCGATAGAGACACGCGGGACGCGGATCGACCAGCAGTCGATCCAGGTCCTGCCTCGCCAAAGGCGCCGCATGCGGGTATGATTCCAGCTCGTCCTTGGCGACGATCGGTAGTACTGATGCCGTCACCAAAGTGAGCTCGGCCCCGGTCGCGACCGAAATCGCCGCTGCCACATCGACCGCTCGATCTGCGGGCTCCGATCCGTCGACCCCCACCACGATACGCTTCATTGCCGCCTCTTCGACTTTCGCGATGCACCGTCTGATGCGCCTTTCGCCGACGATGAGCTGCCCAGCCGTGGCGGGCCTTGACGCAGGTCAACGCCGTAGCGGTCCAGGTGAACCACAAAGGCGCAGTACTTGGGGAAGGCTCGAATGATGGAATCTTCGCAAGATTCGTTGCCCCCTTCCAGCGGCGCTGGAGAGGGACTTCGGGCCTGGAAGCGCTGACGATGAGATACGGCTTCGGTTGCTGATCCGCCAAAGATGCGCGAGCTCGTTCTGGAATTTTCCGGCCGCGTCGGGGCGCTCGTCGGTCACGCGATCGACACGCTGGTCCTGGATCTGGTGCGGCAGTTGCGGTTCTCGTACCTCCCGCCGCTGCTGGTCTACTTGGCCGCCGGAGTCTCCGGGCTGACCGCCATCGTCGGGACGTTCTTCGTCAAGGAGCATTTCGGCTTCTCGGCCTCCTTGCTCGCCGGGTTGGCTTTCTGGGCGGGCGTGCCTTGGACCCTGAAGATCCCGCTGGGCCACCTGGTCGACCTCGTCTGGCGCTGGAAGGCCGCGCTGATCTACCTCGGCGCCAGCCTCATAGCGCTCAGCATCGGCATCATGTACGGGC
>CAZDGR010000134.1:0-10606 GCA_964504845.1 uncultured Rhizobium sp.
GGCCCTTGTGGGTGCGGAAATCGCGTGTCTAGGATTGTCGGATAAGAAAAATCCCATGTGCCAGAGGCTTCATCCCACGTCCACGGAGACCAAGACGATAACCCGATCCAGGCTTCCGCTCCTCATGTCGGCTGCTGCGCTGTCTGCGCTGCTCGCGTCCGGTCCGGCCCAGGCCCAGACCACGATCAAGCTGATCCCGCAGGCCGACCTCAAGTCGTTCGATCCGGTGTGGAACACCGCGGCGATCACGCTCAATCACGCCTTCATGGTCTACGACAACCTGTTCGGGCTCGACACCAACATGCAGCCCAAGCCGCAGATGGTCGAGTCCTACAGCGCATCTTCCGACGGTCTGACGCACAAGTTCACGCTCCGCGCCGGAATGAAGTATCACGACGGCACGCCGGTGACCGCGAAGGACGTGCCTCCTTCGCTGACCCGGTGGAGCAGGAAGGCGACCGACGGCGCCGCATTGATGGCGCGCGTGGGCTCGATGACGGCGACCGGCGAGCTCTCCTTCGAGATCGTATTGAAGGAGCCGTTCGGCCCGCTGCTGGACTCGCTCGCCAATCCGCTCCTGCCGCCCTTCGTCATGCGCGAGAAGGATGCGCAGACCGACCCGAACACGCAGATCTCGGAAGCGATCGGCTCCGGGCCGTTCATCTTCGCACGCGACGAGTGGAAGCCCGGCGACAAGGTCGTCTATCGGAAGAACCCGAACTATGCGGCGCGGAGCGAACCGAACAACGCCTACACCGGCAGCAGGATGGCGAAGGTCGACCGGGTCGAATGGACCTACATCCCCGATCCGAACACCGCGACCCAGGCGTTCCTTCGCGCCGAAGGCGATATCTTCGAGATTCCGCCGGTCGACCTGCTGCCGCTCCTCAAGAAGGATCCGAACATCGTCGTCGAGGTGTTCAACAAGCCGGGCGTCCACGGCATGGTGCGGTTCAACTCGCTGCACCCGCCCTTCAATAATGCCAAGGCACGCCAGGCCTTCGCCATGGCGATCGACCAGAAGCAGTACCTCGCCGGCATGATCGGCAATCCGGAATACGAGCGGGAGTGCTACGCGGTCTTCCAGTGCGGCTCGCCCAACGAGACCACGGTCGGCTCCGAGATGTTCCAGAAGCGCGACCTCGAGAAGGCCAAGCAGCTGGTCAAGGAGTCGGGCTATGACGGCCGCCCGGTCGTCGTGCTGGATCCGACCGACCAGCAGATCATCCACAACATCTCGATCATGGCGGCGCAGACGCTGAAGGAGATCGGCATGAACGTCGACCTCCAGGCGACCGACTGGGCGACCGTGACCACGCGTCGCGGCCAGAAGGCCGCACCCGGCCAGGGCTCGCCCGGCTGGAACATCTTCACCACCTGGTCGTCGTCGGTGATCATGCAGAGCCCGGTCACCAACTTCGCGATGCCGACGCAGTGCGACGGCACCAACTGGTTCGGCTGGCCTTGCGACGAGGAGCTGGAGAGGCTCCGCAAGGCCTATATCCCGCTGATCAAGCCGGAGGAACGGAAGGCCGCGATCGAGGCCATCCAGAAGCGCTACTACGAAGTCATGCCGTTCGCGATCACCGGCCAGTTCCAGTCTCCGGTAGCCTATCGCAAAAACATAATCGGCATGCCGAAGACGCTGAACATCACAACCTGGAACACCGAAAAGAAGTAAGCGATCAAGGAAAGCTGGCGGCCTCGTGCCGCCCGGCGTTCCCGATGGCCCGCTACATGGTCCTCGATCTCGCCGGCGCGGTCGCCCGCGTGGCGATGGATTTCGAGAACGCGCCGGTCACATGCCGGACGATCTGGGACCTGCTGCCGCACGATGCCTCGGGCGGACATGCGCTGCAGTCGGGCACCAACTGCGCCTTCCATTTCGATCCCTCGGTGCTGATCCCCGAGGAGAACACGACGTCGCAGCTGCTCAAGGGCGACGTCGTCTTCATCCACTACGACCCGCGCGAGCGCTACAACAACCTGCGCGGCGTCAGCGAGGTGGTCTGGGCCTATGATCGCTTCAACGCCACCCGCTCGCCCGGAAAGATCCATGACGTCGTCGGCAACTGGTTCGGCCGGCTCGACGGCGACTGGAGCGCCTTCGCCGAGATGAGCGCGCGCCTGGAGCGCGAAGGCAAGAAGCCGATCCGCGTGACGAAGGCGGAGGATTGATGCCGCGCTTCCTGATCTTCAGGCTCGAAGGTACCGAGGCGCGCGCCCGTCTCTTCGACGACCTGGCGCCGGAGACCTGCAAGCTCGTGTGGTCGCAGCTGCCGGCGACGGGCCCTTGCGGCCATGTGCTGCTCGCCGGCACCGCCTGCGCGCTGGAGCTCGATCCCAAGCTCGACGTGCCGGCCGAGAACCAGACCGGCCTGATCCATCCGGGCGACGTCTGGTTCACGCATTACCCCGAGCGCTGGCGCCTGGGATTTCCCAAGGCCGAGAGCCGCATCACCTGGGCCTATGACCGCTTCTGCCAGCCACGCGTGCCCGGCCGCATGACGCCGGAGTATCCGAACGTCTTCGCCGAGTTCACCGGCGACGCGGGCGCGTTCTTCAAGGCGTGCGGCGACACCTTCTACGGCGGCCGCAGGCCGGTCACGATCGAAGGCAGCGAAGGCTAAGTCGCGCGGCCTCCCGCCACCCCAACCCTCCCCCCTTGCGAAGGAGGGTTGGGGTGGGGGGAGGTTTCAATCGAGATGCCAGCCGTCAGATTCTCTTGCACAAAGGCGACGACCCGGTCGCGGAAGAGATCGGTATGCGCGCTTGCCAGCTTCTCGGCTGCGTCCGCCCGGCCGGAGGATACCGCCTCGATCATCCGGCGATGATCGTCGACGATGGCGCGGCCGTGCTGGCTCGGGTTGCGGCCGACCGGCGGGTCGTAGACGAGCGCCAGGTGCGAGAGCCGCATGCCCTGGTTCAGAAGGTCGCCGAAGAAGCGGGCGAGCCACGGATTTCCAGAAGCATCGGCGATCGCCATGTGGAAGTCGAAGTTGGTCTTCGCCATCGCGACCGCATCGCCCTTGCGCGCCGCCGCTTCGAAGGCCTTGCCGGCCGCCTCGATGCGCTTCACGTCGGCGGGCCGGCGGCGCGCAGCGGCGAGCCGCGTCATCGCCCGCTGGCAGAGGTCGAAGGCCTCGAAGAAGGCGCGCACCTCGTCCAGCGAGATCGAGGCGATGCGGGCGCCGCGGTTCGGGGTGAGGGTCACCAAGCCCTCGGATGCCAGCCGGATGATCGCCTCGCGCACCGGGGTCCGGGACATGCCGAGGGAGGCCACCAGCGCCCCCTCCTCCAGGTCCGCTCCAGGGGCTAGGGACAGCGACAGAATGCGCTCGCGCAAGGCCTGGTAGGCCGTTTCGCCGCCGGCGCCTTTGGATCGCTTGACCGGCTTCCGGGGCCTACCCATACTGCATACACCGTGTATTCATCTTGCGAGGACGGATGTCCTGGTTCATCGGGGTCGATGTCGGCGGAACCTTCACCGACTTCCATTGCCTCAACGAACTAACAGGCGAAGCCTTCGTCCACAAGGCGCCGTCGACGCCGGACAATCCGGCGCGCGCGATCGTCACCGGCGTGCAGGCGGTGGCCGAGCGGCTCAGGATCGACTACGCGCAGCTCCGCCGCCTCGCCCACGGCACCACGGTCGCAACCAATGCGCTGATCCAGCGCCGCGGCGGCAAGGTTGCGCTGGTGACGACCAGGGGCTTCCGCGACCTGCTGGAGATCGGCCGGCAGATCCGCCCGCACATGTACTCGCTGCAGGAAGACCATCCGGAGCCGCTGGTGCCACGCCACTGGCGCTTCGAGGTCGCCGAGCGCATGACCGCGCAGGGCACCGCCGAGGTGCCGCTGGACGAAAAGGACCTGGCGAAAGTCGCCGAGGCGATCAAGGCGGCGAAGGTCGACGCCGTCGCCGTGGGCTTCCTGTTCTCCTTCCTCAACCCCGAGCATGAGCGGAAGGCCGCCGAGGCACTGGCCAAGGCGCTGCCGGGCGTCCACATCTCGCGTTCCTCCGAGGTTCAGCCGGAATTCCGCGAGTACGAGCGTTTCTCGACCACGGTGCTGAACGCCTATCTGCAGCCGGTGCTGGCGCGGTATCTCGCCGATCTCGGCGACCAGGTGGCCAAGCTCTCCGACAAGATCCAGATCGGCATCAACCAGTCCTCCGGCGGCCTGATGTCGATCGGCCGCGCGCATCGCTTCCCGGTCCGCACCGCGCTTTCCGGCCCCGCCGCCGGCGCGGTCGGCGCGATCCACGTGGCGAAGCTTTCCGACCGGCCGAATGTGGTCACGCTCGACATGGGGGGCACCTCGGCCGACGTGGCGCTGATCCGCGACTTTGGCACCGACACCGCCCATGACCGCCAGGTCGGCGGCTTTCCGGTGCGCCTGCCGATGATCGACATCAACACGATCGGCGCCGGCGGCGGCTCGATCGCCTGGTTCGCGCCTGACGGGCTGCTCAAGGTCGGCCCGACCAGTGCCGGCGCCGTGCCCGGACCCGCCTGCTACGGCCTCGGCGGCAAGGAAGCGGCGGTCACCGACGCCAACCTCGTGCTCGGCCGCCTGAGCCCGCGCGGGCTCCTCGACGGCAAGGTGGCGCTCGACGAGGCGGCGTCGCGGACGGCGCTGCAGGCGGTCGCCGACCGTCTCGGCTTCTCGGTCGAGCGCACCGCGCACGGCATCCTCGCCATCGTCGTCGCCAACATGGTGCGCGCGATCAGGACGGTCTCGGTCGAGCGCGGCCACGACCCGCGCGGCTATGCGCTGATGCCCTTCGGCGGCGCCGGCCCGCTGCACGCGACCGACGTCGCCAGGTCGCTCGGCATGAAGGAGATCCTGGTGCCGCCGGCACCGGGCATCCTCTGCGCCCAGGGCCTCGTCGTCTCCGACCTCAAGGAGGACTTCGTCCGCACGCGCCGCACGCCGGTCACGGCCGCCGAGGCCGGCACCATGACGAAGGTGATCGCCGAGCTCTCGGTCGAGGCCGACCGCTGGCTCGACACCGAAGGCGTGGCGGCGAAGGACCGCGTCGCGACCTTGACCCTCGACATGCGCTATGTCGGCCAGAACTTCGAGCTGCCGGTGAGGCTGCCTTCGGCGGCGCTGCCGGAGGCGAAGCAGCTGGCCAGGCTCTTCGCCCAGGTGCACGAGCTCAGCTACGGCTATGCGAACCTCGACGCGCCGATCGAGGTGATCAACTACCGCCTCACCGCCGGCGCCCGGCGCCCCGAAGCCAAGGCGCCGGCCGCAACGAAGGCGCCAGCCTCGCCGCCGACGCCCGTCGGCCGCCGGCCGGTCTATTTCCGCTGGGAAGCCGCGGACGACACCCCTGTTTATCGACGCGACGCGCTGCTCCCCGGCCATCGCCTGGCCGGTCCCGCCGTGATCGAGCAGCTCGACGCGACGACGCTGCTCTATCCCGGCGACTCTCTCGTCGTCGATGCCTCCGGTTCCCTCCTGGTCGAGGTCCAGCCATGACCGATCCGATCACCTTGGAGATCATCCACAACGGGCTCCGCTCGATCACCGACGAGTCCTTCATCGCGCTGATGAAGTCGGCCTATTCGACCAACATCAAGGAGCGGCGCGACCACTCCTGCGCGGTGATCGACCTCAAGGGCCGGCTGATCGCCCAGGCCGAGAACTCGCTGCCGATCCATCTGGCTTCCATGTGGGGCCTGATGACGGCGGTGCTGGCCAAGGTGAATGTCTCGGACATGAGCGAGGGCGACATCTTCGTCGCCAACGATCCGCACGTCGCCGGCGGCACGCATCTCCCCGACCTCAACATGGCGATGCCGGTGTTCGTCGACGGCGAGGTCATGGCCTTCGTCTGCAACATCGCACACCACGCCGACATGGGCGGCATGGCGCCCGGCAGCATGGCCGGCGGCATGCGCGAGATCTACCAGGAAGGCCTGCGGATCCCGGTGGTGCGGCTCTTCCGCAAGGGCGAGATCGTCCAGGACATCTTCGACCTGCTGCTGCTGAACGTGCGCGTCCCGGACGAGCGCAAGGGCGACTACTTCGCCCAAGTCGCCTCCTGCCGGCTCGGCGAGCGGCGCCTGAAGGAGGTGGCGCAGCGCTACGGCCGCGAGACGCTGACGAGCGCGTTCGA
Source organism: uncultured Rhizobium sp. (assembly GCA_964504845.1). Classification (GTDB taxonomy): domain Bacteria; phylum Pseudomonadota; class Alphaproteobacteria; order SHVZ01; family SHVZ01; genus SHVZ01. The sequence continues at coordinate 6,131 of CAZDGR010000134.1, forward strand.
GGAGATCGTCACCCGCACGCGCCAGCGCATGGAGCGCGCGATCGGCGCGATCCCCGAAGGCACCTACCGCTTCGCCGACCGCATGGACGACGACGGGCTCGGCATGGTCGACATCCCGATCGTGATCGAGCTGACCGTCGGCAACGGCCGCATCCGCGCCGACTTCACCGGATCCGCGCCCGAGGTCGACGGCAACATCAACCTCAAGATCAACGGCGCCGGCGCCACCGTCGCCTACGCGATCAAGGCGCTGCTCGACCCGGACGTGCCCAACAACCAGGGCGTCCTCGACGTGATCGACGTCTCCGCACCGGAAGGCACCGTGGTCAACTGCGCCCCGCCGGCCGCGACCGCCGCGCGCGCGCATGTCTGCCAGCGCATCGTCGACTGCGTGATCGGCGCGCTGGCCCCGGCGATCCCGACCCTGGCCGTCGCCGCCGCCAACGGCGCCAACACCACAGCCGTGCTCTCCGGCATCGATCCGGCGACCAGGCAGCGCTACGTCTATCTGGAGACCCTGGGCGGCGGCTTCGGCGGCCGCGCCACCAAGGACGGCAAGGACGGCGTCCAGGTCCACATCACCAACACCTCGAACCTCCCGGTCGAGGCGATCGAGATGGAGTATCCGCTCCGGGTCGAGAGCTACGGCCTGATCGAGGACTCCGGCGGTGCGGGCATGCATCGCGGCGGCCTCGGGCTTCGCCGCGTGGTCAAGCCGGTCGGCCACGAAGCCGTGTTCAGCGGCACCGGCGAGCGCTTCCGCTTCGCGCCCTGGGGCCTGTTCGGCGGCAAGGACGGCAGGCCCGGCCGCTTCCAGCGCCGCGAGCCCGACGGCACGCTGACCTTGCTCGACAACAAGCCCGCAGAGGTCACGCTGACCCCGGACCAGGCGGTCGTCATGGAGACGCCCGGCGCCGGCGGCTACGGCGATCCGGCAAGACGTGGCGCCGACGCGATCGAGCGCGACGCGACGTCCGGCAAGTTCTCTTCCGACTATCTCCGCCGAGCGTATCCAAAGCCGTAGTCATCAACGCCCCTCACGCTTCGACAAGCTCAGCATGAGGGTCTACTGAGGTATCTCAATAGCCTCATCCTGAGCTTGTCGAAGGGTGAGGCGGACCACAAACGTCACCAGTGGGATCTCCAAAGGGATAACGATGAGCGAGCGTTTCGATGTCGTGGTCGTCGGCGCTGGAGTCAGCGGCGCCTCGCTGGCCTGGTATCTGAAGAGGCGCGGCGTCGGCCGCGTGCTCCTGGCCGAGCGCGACAAGCCGGCCTCCGGCGGCACCGGCAAGAGTGCCGCGATCGTCCGCCAGCACTATTCGACGCCGCTGATGGCGCGCCTCGCCCGCGCCTCGCTCGACGTCTTCCAGGATCAGGCCAAAGCCGTCGGCTTCGAGCAGGTGGGCTATTTGTTCCTGGTGCCGCCCGAGCAGGCGAAGACCGCTCAGGACAACATGGCAATGCAGCGGACGGTCGGCGTCGAGACCGAATGGCTGGAGCCGGCAGCGCTCAAGGCGAAGGTCGGCGACTGGCTCAACATGGACGGCGTCGGCGGCGCCACCTTCGAGCCGAAGGGCGGCTATGCCGACCCGGTGCGCACGACCGAGACGATGGTCGCGAACTTCAGGAAGCTCGGCGGCGAGTTCCGCGAGCGCACGCCGGTGCGCGGGCTGATCCGCAAGGGCGACCGGATCACCGGCCTCACGACCGATGCCGGCGACATCGAGGCAGGCACCGTGGTGAATGCTTCCGGCCCGTGGTCGATCATGCTGGCGGCGAGCGCCAACATCGAGATGCAGATGCGCGCCATCCGCGAGCAGGACACGGTCTGGGAGGCGCGTTCCGGCCGCCCGATCCCGTCGCACTCGATCTCGAACGCGGTGGACGCGACCTACCTCCGCCCGCTCGGCGGCAACCGCTACGTCGTCGGCCGCGGCTTCCCCAAGGAATATTTCGACTGCGATCCCTATAACTACAAGCAGACCGCCGAGGACGACTTCGTCGCCGAGGTGCAGCGCCGGCTCACCATGCGCTTCCCGACCATGGAAGGCGCCAAGCTCGTCGACGCCTACGCCGCGCTCTACGACGTGACCGTCGACTGGTACCCCTATGTCGGCCCGCGCGCCGGCCTCCAGGGCTATGCCGACTTCTCCGGCGGCAGCGGCCACGGCTTCAAGATCGCCCCGGCGATCGCCGCCGAGCTCGCCGACTGGATCGTCGACGGCAAGGCCAAGCCCGACTTCGCGCGCCTATCCTACGACCGCATCGCGAAGAAGGACGTGTTTGCGGGCTCGTATGGCGGCAACCGCGGCTAGGGATTTCCAACGCCTCACCCTTGAGGCACCCTAGGGGCCACTCCTCCCGGAGACGACCCGATGAGCCCGCTGTCGAACCGAGCGACCTCGACCGACCTGCTCGACCGGCGCGCCGCTGCCGTCAAGGACGTGATTGAGCGCGTGCGCGAGATCGAGCGGCGCCAGGGCGTCACGCGCGCAGGGCTGGCCTCGATCGAGCGCGAGCTGGTCCAGCTGGCCTCCCGCACCGAGCTGTTCCCGAAGGAGCAGTTTGCCATCCTGCCGGGCAAGCCCTCGATCTATCGCCTCGCCGAGGATCCTGATCACCGCTTCGCGCTCTATGCGTCCGCCGGCGCGCTCGGCAAGTACCAGCCGCCGCACAACCACACCACCTGGGCGGTGATCGCCGGCGTCTACGGCCAGGAGCACAATGTCATGTACGAGCGGGTCGACGACCGCTCGGTGCCCGGCCGGGGCAAGCTCAGGAAGACCGGCGAGCGCACGGTGACCAAGGGCGTCGCGGTTTCCTACCTTCCCGACGACTTCCACACGATCCAGACCAAGGGCGACGAGGAAGGGCTCCACCTGCATCTCTACGGCCTCAGCCTCGAGCACCTGCCCGACCGCATCGGCTTCAAGACGCCCGAGGACACGGCCTATGAGCGCTTCATGCGGGCGCCCAACATCGGCGCGCCGCTGCTGCCGGCACACGACCTGAAGGCGATGATCACCGACGGCGGCGAGCTCGCGATCCTCGACGTGCGCGAGGAAGGCGTGTTCGCCAGGCGCCACCTGCTGTTCGCCTCGTCGCTGCCGTTGAGCCGGCTCGAATTGAGGGTCGACGCTCTGGTGCCGCGCCGGACGGCGCGCGTCGTGCTGATCGATGCCGACGACGGCCTCGCCCAGCGCGCGGCGGCCAGGCTGATGACTTTCGGCTATCGCAACCTGGCGATCCTCGACGGCGGCATCGAGGGCTGGGCCAAGGCGGGCTACGAGCTGTTCAGCGGCACCTACGTGCCGAGCAAGGCCTTCGGCGAGTTCATCGAGCACGAGGACGGGACGCCGCGCATGGACGCGGCCGAGATCAAGGCGCTGGTCGACCGAGGCCGGGACATCGTGATCCTCGACAGCCGGCCGCTGGACGAGTTCCGGAAGATGAGCATCCCCGGCGGCATCGACTGTCCCGGCGCCGAGCTGGTGCACCGCGCCTTCGGCATGGTGCGCTCGCCCGACACGCTGGTCGTGGTCAATTGCGCCGGCCGCACCCGCAGCATTATCGGCGCCCAGTCGCTGATCAATGCAGGGCTTCCGAACAAGGTCGTGGCGCTGAAGAACGGCACGATGGGCTGGCATCTCGCCGGGCTCAAGCTCGCCCATGGCGAGAAAACGATGGCACCGCTGCCGTCAGCCGACGGTCTCAGGCACGCGAAGGAAGCTGCCGAACGCGTCGCGAGCCGCTTCGGCGTGCGCAGCATCGGCGTCGCCGATCTGGCGCGCTTCGAGGCCGAGTGCGAGGCACGCAGCCTCTACGTCTTCGACGTGCGCTCGCCCGAGGAGTATCGAAGCGGCCATCGCCCGGGGTCGCGATCGGCGCCCGGTGGGCAGCTCGTGCAGGCGACCGACTCCTACATGGCGACCCGCAACGCGCGGGTCGTGCTGGTCGACGACAACGGCGTGCGCGCGACGATGACCGCCTCCTGGCTGATCCAGATGGGGTGGACCGACGTCTACGTGCTCGACGGCGGCCTTGCGGACGCGCTGGAAACAGGGTCCGAAAATCGCGCCGTGCTCGGCCTCGGCCAGGTCAAGGCGCCGTGGATCGACCCGCACGGGCTCAAGGCGCTGGCCGATGCCGGCGAGGCTGTGGTGATCGATCTCGACACCAGCCTCCGCTATCGCGAACGACGGATACCCGGTGCGGTCTTCGGCATCCGATCTCGCTTGCGGGATCTGGTCCCAACCCTGCCGAAGGGTCGGCGCCTCGTGCTGACCTCGAGCGACGGGCTCGCCGCCAAGCTCGCGGCCGACGAGGTGCGCGCGATGACCGAGATGAACGTGGCAGCGCTGCTCGGCGGCACCGAAGCCTGGGTCGCCTCCGGGCTTCCGGTGAAATCCGGCGCCGAGGGCCTGCCGGCCGAGCCCGACGACGTCTGGTATCGCCCCTACGACCGCGCGACCG
>CAZDGR010000135.1:0-10563 GCA_964504845.1 uncultured Rhizobium sp.
GGGGCTTGATCGCGTAGTGGGCAGCAAGCTTGTCGGCGAGCGGCCGCCAGCGGCCGTCGTAGCGGTAGCCGCCATAGCCGTATTGCCTGGGGCCGTCCCAATACTCGGCACCGAAGCGCTTGGCGACGGTCGAGCATTCCGCCTTGTCGAACTGAACGACGCGCGCGACGTAGTCGCGCCTGGTCTTCCCGTGCATCTCCTGCAGGAAGTCGATTCGCGCCATCTAGAGGCTCTTCGGCGCGTCAGCGAGCGCGCGCTGGACCAGCCAGATGTCCTCGATGCGGACGACGTCGTCCGCCGAGCGCAGCACCTGGCCTTCGAGGGCGGTGTGGAGCGACGCCTTTGCTTCGATCACGCGGCGATAGACCTCGTGCCGGCGCTCGGCCGTCTCAGGCAGCATGAACAGCGTGTAGCAGATGACGCCTTCGAGACGCGGCAGCTCGGCCAGCACCTCGTTCAGCATCATGTAGCAGGCGGGCATCGTGTATTCGGCGGCGGCGAGCAGGTATGTGAGGCGGTTGCGCTGGCAGTAGTCGCGGATCACCAGGTTCTGGACCGCCTGCGGCGTGCGGTTGCCGAGCACCGGCCGGCTGCCGATGTATCCGCGATAGCCCGTCCGAGCGGGCTCACTCCTCGAAGCCATCGGGGAGCTTGTAGGCGAGGCCGAGCCGGGTCGCCGGCCGCATCGTGATCGGCTCGAAGAACTCTCCGAGACGCTTGTCGGCGTAGGGCGTGAACAGGCCCTTGAAGCGGCAGTTGAAGGTCCAGCGCGTGGTCGTCTCGGCGTTGACGCGATTGCCGTGAATCAGGTTCTGGTCGAACAGCAGGTACTGGCCGTAGTCGATGCTGAGGAACCGCATCTCGCTCTGGAAGTCGCGGTAGAGCGCCTCGACGCCGGTCGTGCTGTAAGCGGCGAGCTTCGCCGCCGCCGTGGCGTTCGCCGCCGGCGGCAGGATGAACATGCTCTTGGTCGCGCGGCAGTCGACCAGCGGCAACCAGACCACCGCCTCGAACGGCGAGTCGCCGGACCAGGTGTCGGTATGGGCCGGAAGCAGCGAGCTCTCGTCGCCGGGGAGCTGGATCGACAGGTTGGCGCGCCGCTGCATCGCCAGCTCGTTGCCGACCAGCGAGGCCAGGGCCTTCTCGGCCACGCCGTAATAGGCGCGGCGGAACCAGGCCTCGCCGTTGATGCCGGCGATCATCGCCAGCCTGAACGCATTCAGCTTGTCCGGCGTGACGTGCGTGTGGATGTCGTCGAGGAAGGCCTTCGGATCGTTCGGCGGATCGAGGCCGAGCTGTGATGCCGCGAGCTCGGCCATGCGCGCCTGGATACGGTCGAGCGCGGCGCGATCCTCGACCGCGCGGATGACATACCCGTCCTTGAGGAAGGCGTCGCCCAGGATGCGGTCCTCGTTGGAGAGGAAGCCGCCGGTCACCGGAAGAACCCGTTGACCGTGTCGGCGACCCTTTGGATCTCGCCTTCGGTCAGGTACTGGTGGATCGGCAGCGACAGGATGCGACCAGCCTGACGCTCGGTTGTCGGCAGGTCGCCCGGCTTGCAGCCGAGCTTGGCGGCGGCCGGCTGCAGATGGATCGGGATCGGATAGTGGATCGCCGAGCCGATGCCGCTGGCGTGCAGGTGCTCCCGCAGCTCGTCGCGCCGGTCGACCTGGACGACGAAGGTATGGAAGGTGTTGAACTCTTCCTGCCGGCACGGCGGATGGAACACGTGCCTCGTGTCCAGCAGGCGGCGATAGAGGTCGACGTTGGCACGGCGCCTGGCGATGACAGCGTCGAGCCGGTCGAGCCGCATCAGCAGGAGCGCCGCCTGAAGCGTATCGAGGCGCGAGTTGACGCCCCATTCGGCGACCGTGTTGCGGTCGCTCTGGCCGTGGTTGCGCAGCTTCCGTATGCGCTCGGCGACTTCGGCGTGCCGTGTCGTAAGAAATCCGGCGTCGCCGGCGGCGTTCAGGTTCTTCAGCGGATGCAGCGAGAATCCGGCAGCATCGCCCCAGGCACCGGCCTGACGGTCGAGCAGTGTCGAGCCGATCGACTGCGCAGCGTCCTCGACGATCTTGAGACCGTGGCGGTCGGCGATCTCCTGGATCGCCGGCATGTCGCAGATCCGTCCGGTCAGGTGCACCGGCATGATCGCCTTGGTGCGGGGCGTGATCGCCGCTTCGATCTTCGCCGGATCGATCAGCTGGTCGGGCTTCACGTCGACGAAGACCGGCTTGGCGCCGACGTGGACGATGGTCGCCGCGGAAGCGACGAAGGAGTTCGACTGGGTGATGACCTCGTCGCCGCGGCCGATGCCGAGGGCGAGCATCGCCAGCATCAATGCATCGGTGCCGGAGTTGAGCGCGACCACGTGCTCGAAGCCGAAGCGCCTGGCGAGCTTCGCCTCGAGCTCGGCGACGGCGTCGCCGCCGATGAAATCGCCCCTGGAGAAGACGCGCTCGACCGCGGCGTGAATCTCGCCCTTCTCGGCCGCGTACTGGGCCTTGAGGTTGACGTAGGGGATATCGAGGCCGGAGGAGGAGCGCATCCGGGGCGTCTTCAGCGGCCGCGATAGAAGCCGCGAACCGTCTCGATCACGAAGTCCTGCTCCTCGCGCGACAGGTGCTGGTCGACGGGGAAGCTCAGGACCTCGTCGGCCTGGCGGTCGGAAACCGGAAAGTCGCCGCGCTTGTGGCCGAGGTGCAGAAGTCCCTGCTGGCGATAGATCGGGATCGGATAGTGGACCTTGGCCGAGATCCCCGCCTTGAGGCAGTGCTCGTGCAGCGCGTCGCGATCCTCGGCGAAGATCATGTAGAGGTGGAACACGCGCTTCACGCGGTTCGAGCGCGGCGGCACGCGCACCTGCTTGATGCCCGCGAAGGCGCGGTCGTAGTAGGCGCCGTTGGCGATGCGCTTCTCGGTGATGTCCTGGGTCTGCGGGATCAGCCAGTTGCCGACCACCGCCTGCACCGAGTCGAGGCGCGAGTTGTATCCGAGGATCTCGACCTCGTCGCGGTTGGCGAGGCCGTGGTTGCGGAGAAGCCTGAGCTTTGCCGCCATCGCGTCGTCGTTGGTGACGGCGACGCCGGAGTCGCCCCAGACGTTGAGGTTCTTGAGGGGATGCAGCGAGAAGCCGGCGCCGACGCCCCAGGTGCCGCCGCGCCTGCCGTCGCATTCGGCGAGGATCGCCTGGCAGGCGTCCTCGACCACCGGCAGCTTGTGCCTGGCGGCGATCTCCATGAGCCTCGGCATGTCGCACATCTCGCCGGTGAAGTGCACCGGCATGATCGCCTTGGTCTTCGGCGTGATCGCCGCTTCGACCTTCTCGACGTCCAGGCAGAAGTTGTCGAGCGCGTCGACGAAGACCGGCCTGGCGCCGATCTCGGCGATCGCGCCGACCGTGGCGACGAAGGTGTTGGCGGCGGTGATGACCTCGTCGCCGTGGCCGACGCCAAGCGCCTTCAGCGGCAGCTTCAATGCGTCCGTGCCCGAGCCGACGCCGATCGCGTGGCGGACGCCGATCAGCGAGGCGAAGCGCTTCTCGAATTCGGCGACCGGCTTGCCGAGGGTGAAGTCGCCGGTGGCGACCAGCTTCTTGATCTCGGCGAGGATGGGGTCGGGATCGGCGAACTGCTGGCCGAGATAGGAGTAGCGGACTTTCATGCGCGTTGTGCTGCCTCGGCGATGGCGGCCGGCGAAAGCCCGGCCTGCTCGAGCAGGTGCTCCTGGCTACCGTAGTCCTCCGGAAACTGGTCGGGAAGCGCGAGGCGGAGGAGGGGCGTGCGTACCCCCTTGTCGGTCAGGAGCTCCGACACCGCCGAGCCCAGGCCGCCGATTCGGCTGTGCTCCTCGACGGTGACCAGGCGCTCGACCTTGGCCGCCAGCGCCAGCACGGCGCCGTCGTCCAGCGGCTTGACCGTCGGCATGTGCAGCACACCGGCGGGCGTGTTGGTCTTGGCCATGATCTCGCTTGCCGCCAGCGCCCGGCTCGCCATCACCCCGGTAGTGATGAATCCGACGCGGCCCGCCGCCTTGAGTTCGATCGCCTTGCCGAGAGTAAAGCCGTGCTCGGGCCTGGTGACCACCGGGTCGCCGCCCTTGGCGAGGCGGATGTAGATCGGGCTCGGATGCTCGAGGGTCGCGGCCATGAACCGCTTCATCTCTTCCGCGTCGGCGACCGCCACCACCGACATGTTCGGCAGCGCCCGCATGATGGCGATATCCTCGATCGCCATGTGGGTGGGCCCGAGCGGGGCGTAGACCATGCCGCCGCCATTGGCGATCAGCCGGACCGGAAGATTGTGCAGGCAGAGATCGACGGCGACCTGCTCGTAGCAGCGCCGCGTGATGAAGGTTGCGATGGTGTTGACATAGGGAATGTAGCCGTCCATCGCGAGGCCCGCGGCCATGCCGATGATTGCCGCCTCGGAAACGCCCTCCATGAAGAAGCGCTCCGGCATCTCCTTCCGCATCGCGTCCAGCGCGCCGGCGCCGAGGTCCGATCCGACGAAGACCACGCGCGGATCCTTCTTCGCCAGCTCATGCACCATCTTGAGGCTGGTCTCGCGCATCAGGCGCCCATCAGCTCCTGGCGAAGCGCCGCCGCCTGGTCGGCCGGCAGCCGGGCCTTGTGGTGCCAGGCGGCGTTGTGCTCGCAGACGGCGATGCCGCGTCCCTTGACCGTGTGGCAGATGACGGCGCTGGGCTTCGCAGCGTCGATGGGGAGCGCTGAGAACACGCGCCTGAGCTGGGCGACGTCGTGGCCGTCCGCTTCGGTGACGCCGAAGCCGAAGGCCCGAAGCTTGTCGGCCAGCGGCTCCAGCGGCAGCACGTCGGGCACGTTCCCGTAGGACTGCATCTTGTTGTAGTCGATGATGAGCGTGAGGTTGGCCAGCCGGTGCTTGGCCGCCATCAGCGCCGCCTCCCAGACCGATCCCTCGTTCGACTCGCCGTCGCCCTGGACGACGAAAACCCGCGATGGCCGCTTCTGCATGCGGGCGGCGAGCGCCAGGCCGACGCCGATCGCAAGCCCGTGGCCGAGCGCGCCGGTCGAAGCCTCGACGCCCGGGATGCGGATCTCGGGATGGCCGCCGAGCAGCGCGCCGGGGCGGCACTGCTTCTTGAGGTCGTCCATGGTGACGAAGCCTTTGTCGGCGAGCAGCGCGTAGAGGCCTAGGCAGCCATGCCCCTTCGATAGGATCAGGCGATCGCGATCCGGCCACTTCGGCTCGGTCGGACGGACCTTGAGGATGTCGTCGTAAAGGACCCTGACGATCTCGATCAGCGAGAGCGCGGCACCGACATGGCCGCGGCCACCGCCTTCCAAGGCGTCGACCACCAGCGTGCGCAGGTAGCGCGAGCGTTCGTCGAGCCCGGCGGCCGTTGAGGAGGAGTCAGCCACGACGGCGGTCATAGACCCTGGATGACCTCGCTGTAAAGCGCGCGGGCCTTGGCGAGCTGGCGATTCCTGGCCGCCTCCACGTCTTCAGCCTGGCCGGCATGACGGCGGCGGGCGAGACCGGCGGGCAGGAACTCGTTCAGGAGAATCAGGCACCACCGGAGACCGATCAGAGGGCGGTACCGGGCGAGCCTTTCCGGGTAGCCGGGATCGTCGCCGAATATTTTCGCCAGCCCGTCAGCGAAGCGTGCCCGCTGACCGGTGCCAAGCGCCATTCCGGGATGCCAGTGGATGTCGGAGGCGAGCTTGGCAGGGTCGTCCCAGCCGAAATATTCGAAGTCGATGAAGACCAGCTGCCCGTCCGGCCGTCGGAGCGCGTTATGGAAGCCGAAATCGGACGGCGACAGGATCCGCCGGTCGGCCGGAAGCTCGGGGCCGGCCCCGGCCAGGGCGGCGAAGGTCTTGCTGACCTCGGCGAGGAACGGCGCGACTAGGTCGATTCCGGCCAGGCGGCCCAGCCGCCGCTCGATCTGCGCCGAGAGCTCGCCCGGAGACAGGCAGGCTTCGGATGCGAGCCCCAGCCTCGCCGCTTCGGGTTCGCGGCGAAGCGCCTGGAGGTTCCCCAGGAAGGCGACCGCGGCGTCGACATCCGAATCACCCACAGCGCCGACCTTGTCACCCTCGATCCACTCGTATGCAGCCCAGCCCAAGGCCCGATCGCAAGCGATCGGCGTCGGTACCGAAGTAGGGAAATGGCGCGAGACCAGCGTCAGGGCGGCCCACTCCTGGCCGAGCCGGTCGCGCGTGTCGCCGTCATCGACGCGATACCCTTTGAGGGCCACCAGGCGACCGGCGACCTCGGCACGGTAGATTCGATTGTTGCCCCCGCCGCCGACAGGCTCGACCCGATCAGGAAAGGACCCTAGCAGCCGATGGGCGATGGCGGCGATCTCGTTCGGCATGAGTCGACCATAGCACGCCACCACTCGTTGCCTTCCCTGCGCTGATCCACTAAACCCGGAGGCGAAGGACGACCGAGGCGCACCGTTGACGGCGACGAACGACGACAGACGGCGTGAGGTTCCGGGCCGGCGAAGGGTCGATGCGGCGAAGTCCGCCCGATCGGCGCGCGCCAAGATCAAGAGCATCGACGATCTCGCCAAGATCGCCGCCGAGACGAAGGCCGATGGTCGCCGCGTGATCCTGGCCCATGGCGTCTTCGACTTGGTGCATGTCGGCCATATCCGTCACCTGGAGGCGGCGCGGCGGCACGGGGACGTGCTGATGGTGACGGTTACCGCCGATCCCTTCGTCAACAAGGGACCCGGCCGCCCGGCCTTCACCGATGCGCTCCGCGCGGAGATGCTAGGCGCCCTCGAGTATGTCGACTGGGTCGGGATCAACCACGGGCCTGATGCGATGCGCGTGATCCATGCGATCAAGCCCAGCGCCTATGTGAAGGGCTCCGACTACGCCGACGCGTCGACCGACGTCACTGGAAAGATCGCCGAGGAGCGGAAGGCGGTCGAAGCCCATGGCGGCCAGCTGGTCTTCACCGACGAAATCACGTCGAGCTCGACGCAGCTCATCAATCGATACTTTTCGACCCTCGATCCCTCGATCCGCGATTATCTCGACGACTTTCGCCGGGAGTACCCCGTCGAAGAGATCGAGAAGCTGCTCGACAAGGTCCGCGACTACCGCGTCCTGGTGATCGGCGACGCGATCATCGACGAGTACCAGTACGTGGTGCCGATGGGGAAGTCGCCGAAGGAGAACATGATCGCGACCCTGTTCCAGAACCGCGAGATGTTCGCGGGCGGCGTCGTCGCCGCCGCGAACCATCTCGCGAACTTCTGCGCCGAGGTCGACGTCATCACCGCGATCGGCAGCGAAGACAGCAACGAGGAGCTCCTGCTGCGCTCCCGCCAGGACAACGTCTCGATCGACCTGATCGAGCGGAGCGGAACGCCGACGACGCGGAAGTGCCGGTTCATCGACCCCGGCTACATGCGGAAGCTGTTCGAGGTGTACGCGATGGACGACACGCCGCTGGACGCGGCGCTGGAAGCCGAACTCAACGACAAGATCGCCAAGCGCATCCGCGACTATGACATGGTGCTGATCACCGACTTCGGTCATGGGCTGATCGGGAGATCGACGATCAACCTGGTTTCCGAGAAGTCGAGATTCCTCGCGGTGAACGCCCAGTCGAACAGTGCCAACATGGGGTTCAACCTGATCACGCGCTACCCGCGCGCGGACTACCTCTGCATCGACACGCCCGAGGCCAGGCTCGCCACCGGCGAGAAGCGGGCCGAGGTCGAGACCATCGCCGGCGAGATCCTCCCCTCGATGGTCAAGTGCGACAGGCTGATCCTGACCCACGGCAAGTACGGCTGCGTCACCTACGCCAAGGGCGAGCCGGTCTCGCGCATTCCGGCGCTGACCCGGACCGTCGTCGATACCGTCGGTGCCGGCGATGCCTTCCTCGCCGTGACCGCGCCGCTGGTCTGCGCCGGCGCACCGATGAAGATGATCGGCTTCGTCGGCAACATCGTCGGCGCCTTGAAGGTGGCGATCATGGGGCACCGCAGCTCGGTCGACAAGGCGGCCGTGGTCAAGTCGATGCGCGCTCTACTAAGCTAACGCCATGTCCTCATCCGTCAGCGTCAACCGCTACTTCGCTTCGTTCCAGGCGGTGCTCGCCGCCGCCGAGGCGACCGACCGCTCCGGCAAGAAGATCGACCTCGACAAGGCGATCGAGTGGGCGCTCTCCACGGGCCGTGCCGTGCATGCCCGCGGCGACAAGGTGATGTTCATCGGCAACGGCGGCTCCTCGGCGATCGCGAGCCACATGTCCGAGGATTTCTCCAAGGCGGCCGGTATCCGGGCGATGTGCTTCAGCGACGCGGCGACGCTTACCTGCGTCGGCAACGACTACGGCTACCAGCACATCTATGAAAAGCAGATCGAGTGGCTGGGGCGTCGGGGCGACCTGTTGGTCGCGATCTCCTCTTCGGGCAAGTCGCCGAACATCCTCAAGGGCGTCGAGGCGGCGCGCGCGCACCAGGCCGAGGTTCTGACGCTCAGCGGCTTCGAGCCGGACAACCCGCTCCGGCGCATGGGCGACGTCAACCTCTACCTGCCGTCAAAGCAGTACGGCTTCGTCGAGGCCGGGCATCTGGCGCTGCTGTCCTCGGTCGTCGACTTCGCGATGGGATGGAATGAATGAGCGACCGCCGCTGGACCGTGCTGGTGACCGGCGGCGCCGGCTATGTCGGCAGCGTATTGATTCCGAAGCTCCTGGCCGAGGGCCATAACGTTAAGGTCCTCGATCTCTATCTTTACGGTCGCGAAATCTTCGCCGAGCACCGCGGTCCCAGGCTCACCGAGATCCAAGGCGACCTGCGCGATGCCAAGCTCGTCGCCGAGGCGGTCAAGGGCTGCAATGCCGTGATCCATCTCGCCTGCATCTCGAACGATCCCTCCTTCGATCTCGATCCCGAGCTCGGCAAGTCGATCAACTTCGACTGCTTCCGCCCGCTGGTGCGCGCCTCCAAGGCGGCGGGCGTCGAACGCTTCATCTATGCCTCGTCCTCCTCGGTCTACGGCCTCAAGGACGTCCCGAACGTGACCGAGGACGAGAGCCTCGAGCCGATCACCGACTACGCGAAGTACAAGGCGCTCTGCGAGGACGTGCTGAAGGAGGAGCAGGCTTCCGGCTTCACGACCCTGACCGTTCGCCCGGCGACGGTCTGCGGCTACGGCCCGAGGCTCAGGCTCGACCTCACGGTCAACATCCTCACCAGCCACGGCTACAACAACAAGAAGATCACCGTATTCGGCGGCACGCAGAAGCGCCCGAACCTCCACATCGAGGACATGGTCGAGTTCTACCTCGAGAGCCTGCGCCAGCCGCACGAGATGATCGACGGCAAGACCTACAACGTCGGCTTCGAGAACCATACGGTGATGCACATCGCCGAGATGGTGCGCGACGTCGTCGGCAAGGGCACCGAGATCGTGGTCACGCCGACCGACGATCTTCGCTCCTATCACATCTCCTCGGACAAGGTTCGCCGCGAGCTGGGCTTCGTCGCCAGGCACACGATCACGAACGCGGCCGAGGATCTGGTCCGCGCCTTCCACGACGGCAAGATCCCGAACTGGGCGAGCGACCCGCGCTACGTGAACATCAAGCTGATGAAGTCGGTCAGCCTCAAGTGAGGTCGGTCGGCCTCGATTTCGACAACACGCTGGTCGACTATACCGAGGTCTTTCGCGCCGAATCGGCCTCGTTCGGGCTGGAAGCCGGCTCTCTCGACAAGACCGAGATTCGCGACCGCCTGCGAACGCGCGGGCCCGGCGGCGAGATCGAGTGGCAGAAGATCCAGGCACGCGTCTACGGCCCCGGTCTCGAACGGGCTCCGATGATGGACGGAAGCCGCGCGTTCCTGGAGCGCGCCGCCGACGCCGGGGCGCAGCTCGCGGTGGTAAGCCACAAAGGCCAATTCGCTGCCCAGGACCCGGGCGGGACGGACCTCCGGGAGGCCGCCCGCCGCTGGCTAAGGCGTCACTGCCCGGAAATTCCGGCGGAACGGATCTTCTTCGAGGACGAGCGTGCCGGAAAGCTCCGTCGGATCGAGGCGCTCGGCCTCACGCATTTCGTCGACGATCTCCCGGAGGTGCTGTCCGATCCGACCTTCCCGCCCGCGGTCCAGCGTCTCTGGCTGGTGACGCGCGCGGGCGCAGTCCGTCCGCCCGGCGTCCTCGCCGCCGGTGGATGGCGCGACCTCGCCGACGCCGTCTTCGGCCGGTGAGGCCGCGATTGCCGAGCCGTCGCCCGGCGACTACCTTGCGCCCCCTGAAAGGACGCGCCCGATGCCAGCAAGACCGATCGCGATCGTAACCGGCGGCGCCGGCTTCATCGGCAGCCACATGACCGACCTGCTGGTCCAGCGCGGCTACGCGGTCCGCGTCATCGACAACCTGGTCGGCGGTCGCGAGGCCAACCTTAAGCATCACGCGAGCAATGCCGACGTCACGCTCGACCGCCGCGACATCCGCGCGCTGGTGCCGGACGACACGCTTTTCGCCGGCGCCAGCCTCGTCTTCCACTTCGCGGGCATCGGCGACATCGTCCCCTCGATCGAGCGGCCGCT
>CAZDGR010000136.1:0-10514 GCA_964504845.1 uncultured Rhizobium sp.
AGCAGCGCCAGCGCGCCGCCGGCGGGCGCCGGCACGCCGACGAAGTAGTTGTAGGCGAAGGCCGGCCTGTCAGGATCCTCGAGCGCGGTGTTGAAGCGTGCGAGGCGGAGCGCCGCACAGACCGCAAGGAACAGCGAGCACGCCCAGCCGACGCCGCCGAGATCGTGCGCCGACCAGGTGTAGACGACCACCGCCGGTGCCGCGCCGAAGCTCAGGAAGTCCGCAAGCGAGTCGAGCTCGGCGCCGAACTTGCTGCCTCCGCCGAGAAGGCGCGCGACGCGCCCGTCGAGGCCGTCGAGCACGCCCGCCACCATGATCGCCGCGACCGCGGCCTGCCACTGCTCGAGCAGCGCGAAACGGACCGCGGTCAGGCCGCTGCAGAGCGCCAGCACCGTCAGCAGGTTCGGCAACAGGTGATTGAGCGAGAGGCCCTTGAGTCGGGGAGAGGCGCGGCGCCGGAGCATCATCGCTCCTCGCCCCGGCGCGGGCCTTCGGTGGAGGCGAGGTCGGCCATCACCGTCTCGCCGCCGATCATGCGCTGGCCGGCCGCGACCAGCGGGGCAACGCCCTTCGGCAGGAACAGGTCGGTGCGGCTGCCGAAGCGGATCAGGCCGAAGCGCTCGCCGGTCTTGAGGTGCTGGCCGTCGCGGGCATGGCAGACGATGCGACGCGCGATCAATCCCGCGATCTGCACGACGCCGATCATGCGTCCGTCGGCGAGCCTGATCGCGAGGCCGTTGCGCTCGTTGTCGGTGCTTGCCTTGTCGAGCGAGGCGTTCAGGAACTTGCCGGCATTGTAGACGACGCGCTCGACCGTGCCGGCAACCGGGCTGCGGTTGATGTGCACGTCGAAGACGTTGAGGAAGACGCTGACCCGGGTCAGCGGCTCGGTGCCGAGATTGAGCTCGGGCGGCGGCAGCGCCTCGGTGATCATGCTGACGATGCCGTCGGCAGGGCTGACCACCAGCCCCTCGCGGGTCGGCACGGTGCGCGGCGGATCGCGGAAGAAGTAGGCGATCCACCCGGCCAGCGCGATGCCGAGGGCGCCGGTCCAGGGACCGACCCAGATGAGGACGAGCGCCAGCACGACGCCGATGGCGACGAAGGGGCGGCCCTCGCGGGCGATCGGTACGATAACGGACGAGATCACCGGGACGAAACCTCCGCTGGAGGCGACTTTTCGCCTACCGACCCGTGGTTTAGCCGTGGCGGTAAGGTTTTGGAACCGAAATCGGTTCCGCCGGGCCGGGCCTAGTTGGTGCGGGTCGGCACCTGGAAGACCTGACCCGGATAGATCAGGTCGGGGTCGCGGATCTGCTCGGCGTTCGCCGTGTAGATCAGCGTGTAGAGGACGCCGCCGCCATAGGCCTGGCGGGCGATGCGCCAGAGGCTGTGTCCCGGCTGGACCACGACCTTGCCGCCGGCGAGGATTTCAGGCGTCACCGCAGCGCGCTGGAACGGCAGCTCGACGCGCGCGACCACGCGGCCGCCGGGACCCAGCAGATCGGCACGCAAGGTGTAGTTGCCGACGGCGACGTCGTCCTTCGGCGTCATCTTCCACTGGCCCGATCCGCTCGGCGTCTCGCCGATGATGCGGTTGTCGAGATAGACGCGCACGTCGCCTTCGGGCTGCGCCTTGCCGGAAAGGATCACGCGGCCGGCTTTGTCGTAGTCGACAACGTCGATCGTGATCTGGCCCTGCGGCTGGATCGGCGCGGGCGCCGCGATCGGCGGCGGCGGCGGCGGTGCGGCCGAGCCCGCAGCAGCGGGCGGTGCCTGCATCACGGTCGAGGATCCGCTGGCACCGGCGCTCGGAACCGACAGCGCGAGGCTCTGGGTCGGCTGCGTCGTCGGTTGGCCGGCGACGTCGCGCTGCCTCTCCGGCACCACCAGGACGACCTCGCGCTCGGACGAAACGATCGGGCCGTCGCCGAGCTTGGCGCCCAGGGTCAGCGAGCGGCCGCCCGGGGCAAGGGGGGCTGTCGGAAGAAGCACCCATTCGCCGCGGTTGTCGGCGGTCACCGAGCCCAGCTCCTTGTCGCCGTCCTTGACGGTGACGCGCGCACCGGGGGCGGCGCGGCCGGCGATCACGGCGTTGCCCTCGGGCGAAATGCGGACGACGTCGAAGGAGGGCGGCGTCGGCGGGGGCGGAGCCGGAGGGGGTGCGGCAACGGCGGGCGGCGCAGGAGGGGGCGGAGGGGCGGCCTGCGGGGCAGGGGCGGGTGCAGGGGCCGGCGGCGGCGGAGCGGCCGGCGGCGTCGCAGCCTGAGGAGCTGGTGGGGTCGTGCCGGGCGTCTGGGGCGCCGGCGTGCTTGAGGGGGCGTCGAGGGGCCGGGTGGGCGCTGCGGCCGTCCGCTGCTGGGCGGGCGGCGTGTCGGAGCCACTGCCGAGGCCGAGCCAGTAGAGCCCACCCCCGACCAGCACGCCCAGCACGGCGACGGTCGCCACCGCAACGACCAGAAGGCGCCGCATCGACGTCTCCACCCCTGAACGCTCAAATGCTTGTGAAGACTAGCCCGTCCGGCCCGCGTTGCCTAGGACGCGACGCTCGGGGCATGATCCCCCGGCCGTGCTCGGGCGGGGGCGCGAGTGCGGCGGCGTACCAACAAAACCACCGGAGGGCTTTAACCCATGAAGTTTCATACCCTGACCCTGGCCTTGGCGGCTGCTTTCCTGGCCACCGGCCTCGGCAGCGCTCCCCAGGCGTCGGCCCAGTCGCCCATGCAGGTGCATGAGCAGCGCGTCGTCTTGATGAAGGAACTGGGCGGCGCCATGGGCCGCATCAACCAGAACCAGAAGGAAGTGTCCGGCCATCCGCAGGTCGTCGCCGCGGCGACCGTGATCAACAACCACGCCAAGGCGATGCCCGGCTGGTTCCCGGCCGGCACCGACATGGTCGCGGTATCGAACGGCGGGAAGAATCACTCGAAGGTCGAGATCTGGCAGAACAAGGCCGAGTTCGACGCCGCCGCGAAGGGCCTCGAGACCGTCAGCGCCGACATGATCCGGATCGCCGCCGGCACCGACAACAATGCGGTGCAGGAGCAGTTCAAGAAGATGGGTCCGGCTTGCGGCGCCTGCCACTCGAAGTTCCGCGCGCCGTTGCAGTGATCTGACGCGCGGGCTCGACCGGCCCGCGTCGCTGTTGCCATGCGCCCCCGCTTTCGACGATGGTCGGAGGCGGGGGCGTTGCTTTTGGGGGAGGCGTTCGATGCGTGATCGCGTGCTGCCGGCGGCCGCGGCGCTGATAGCCCTGCTGACGACGGGACCGCTCGCCGCCCAGGATCTGGTCAAGAAGGGCGAGTACGTCTTCCACGCCGCTGGCTGCAAGGGCTGCCATACGGACGTCGCGACCAAGGGGCCGCCGCTCGCCGGTGGCCGCGCGCTGAAGACCCCGTTCGGCACCTTCTACAGCCCGAACATTACCAAGGATCCGACCCACGGCATCGGCAGCTGGAGCGACGCCGACTTCGTGAGGGCGGTGAAGGGCGGCGTCGACAAGCAGGGGCGCCACCTGTTCCCGGCGTTCCCGTTTCCGTCTTACGCCGGCATGACCGACGACGACGCCAAGGCGATCAAGGCGTACATCTTCAGCCTTCCCGCGGTCGACAAGCCGAACAAGCCGCATGATGTCTCGCCGCCGTTCAACTGGCGCATCGCCGCCTGGGGCTGGCAGCTCCTGTTCTTCAAGGGGCCCGCGGCTCCGCCGCCGCCATCAGGCGCCTCGGACGAGGTCAAGCGCGGGCATTATCTCGCGACCGCGCTCGGTCATTGCGGCGAATGCCACACGGCGCGCAACGCGCTCGGCGTGCTCGATCTCTCGCGCCATCTCGGCGGCAACCCGTCCGGTCCCGGCGGGCGCATCCCCAACATCACGCCGGACAAGACCGGCATCGACAAGTACTCGCTCGACGACCTGATCACGGTGCTCGACACGGGCATGACGCTCGATGGCGACGTGCTCGGCGGCGAGATGACCGAAGTGGTCGAGGAGACGACCAGCAAGCTGACGCCGGAGGATCGGAAGGCGCTCGCCATGTATCTGAAGGCGATCCCGCCGGTCTTCATGGAACCGCGGAAAAAGTAGGGCCCTAGTCCCCCATGGCGAAAATCCGTTCGCTCTGCGTCTATTGTGGCGCCTCGGCGCGCGTCGCCCAGGTCCATCGCGATGCCGCGGCCGAGCTCGGCCGGCTGCTCGCCAAGGCAGGCATCCGGCTCGTCTTCGGCGGCGGCCGCGTCGGGCTGATGGGCGTGATCGCGGATGCGACGCTCCAGGCCGGCGGCGAAGTCGTCGGCATCATCCCAGATCACCTGGTGCGGCTGGAGGTCGGCCATGCGAGCGCGACCGAGCTGATCGTCGTCCGCACCATGCACGAGCGAAAGCAGAAGATGGCCGACCTCTCCGACGGCTTCGCCGTGCTGCCCGGCGGCCTCGGCACGCTGGACGAGACCTTCGAGATCATCACCTGGAAGCAGCTTCGCCTGCACGACAAGCCGATCGTGCTGGTCGACGTCGCGGGCTACTGGAAGCCGCTCGCGGGCATGGTCGAGCACATGATCAAGGAAGGCTTCGTGCAGCCGGCGCATCGCCGCCTGTTCGGCATCGTCGACAAGGTCGAGGACGTGATCCCGACGCTGGAGGCGATGCCGGCGCCCGCCTTCAGTCCCGACGTGAAGTGGGCGTAACCCCACCGCCCGCCTCGGCGACCAGGTAGTTGCGGAGCGCCATCACCACCTCGTCGCTCGAGGCTGCTTCCGGCCAGCGCAGGAAGTAGGTCCCCAGCATCGGCGTCTCCTCGTCCGCCAACGGGCGCATCAGCGTGCCGGCGGCGAGATCGCGCGACGCCAGCGCCGCGCCGACGATCGCCACGCCCTGGCCGCCGCGTGCCGCCTCGATCGCCATCGCCGTGTGGCTCACGTGGATCACCTTCGGCCGCGGCAGGTCGGCAAGGCCGTAGCGCTCGATCCACCAGTCCCAGTCGAAGTAGGGTGCCAGGTCCTGGTCGATCTGGATCAGCTGGTGATGCAGCAGGTCGCGGGGGGCCGACAGGGGCCGTTCGTTGGTGATCAGCTTCGGGCTGCAGACCATCGCCACCGTCTCGCCGCAGAGCACGGCCTCGTTGGCGGCGGGCACATGCGTTCCCGGTAGCTTCATCGCCGCGATGTCGACGCCGTCGCCGTCGAAATTGGGCTCGCCTTCCTCCTGGCCGATCAGCATCGGCTCGATGTCGGGATAAGCGTCGAGAAACGCCGGCAGCCTGGGCGTCAGCCAGAAGGTCGCGAAGGAGGGACGTGCGAAGATCGTCAGCGTGCGCCGGCCGCTGCGGCTGCGCACGCGCTTGCTCGCCTGCGCCAGGCGGCCGAAGCCGGCTTCGACGCCGGCAAGCAGGATGCGGCCTTCCTCGGTCAGCGCCACGCCGGGGTTGAGCCGCCGGAACAGGCGGACGCGGAAGTGCTCCTCGAGCCTGCGGATGCGATGGCTGATCGCGCTCGGCGTCAGGTTCATCTCGTCGGCGGCGGCGGCGAAGCTCAGGTGCCGGGCCACGGCCTCGAAGGCGCGCAGCTCGTCGAGCGGCGGCAGGCGTGTCGGACGGCCCGTCATCGCGGATGAAGCGGGTTCATCGGGCGTGGACGATCCATCATTTGCTCCCCGCGGCCTCCGAAGGCACCTTCGCCGCCCAGGACGAAGGAGCTTCGATCATGGCTCATGTTGCAGTGAGTTTCAATGAAGAACGCAAGTGGATTGAAATAAAATTCATCGTTCCGAAAGTAATATCCAGAGTACTGATCGATATCTATGCTTGGCGACGTCGTCGTTCCGGGCGCCCGCCATTTGGCGGCGAGGACTTCCTGCTGAGCCAGCGCGGTCGCGAGGACCTCGGTCTCGGGGACACGCTGACCCCGCGCGACCGGGTGATGATGCGCCATCCGGCAAGATTCTGAGCGTCGGCCAGGGAGGGCGGAACCGGGACGCCTTCTCCTTGCCTTCCTAGGGCCGGCTGATATGTTTCCGGCCCTTTCCTCAACAGTTCCCCGGTGCCAACGCCATGGCCAAGATCAAGGTCAAGAACCCGGTCGTCGAGCTCGACGGCGACGAGATGACGCGGATCATCTGGAAGTTCATCAAGGACAAGCTGATCCTGCCGTACCTCGACGTCGACCTTAAGTATTACGACCTCGGCGTCGAGTACCGGGACAAGACCGAGGATCAGGTCACCGTCGATTCCGCCAAGGCGATCCAGAAGTACGGCGTCGGCGTGAAGTGCGCGACCATCACGCCGGACGAAGACCGGGTGAAGGAGTTCAAGCTCAAGAAGATGTGGAAGTCCCCGAACGGGACGATCCGCAACATCGTCGGCGGCACGATCTTCCGCCAGCCGATCGTGATCAAGACCGTGCCGCGGCTGGTGCCGGGCTGGACCCAGCCGATCGTCATCGGCCGCCACGCCTTCGGCGATCAGTATCGCGCCACCGACTTCGTCGTGCCCGGCCCCGGCAAGCTCACCATGACCTTCCAGCCGGCCGGCGGCGGTGCGCCGAAGCAGTACGAGATCTTCGACTTCCCGGGCGGCGGCGTCGCCCTCGGCATGTACAACCTGGATGAGTCGATCATCGGCTTCGCCCGGTCGTGCTTCAACTACGGCCTGATGCTCGGCTGGCCGGTCTACCTCTCGACCAAGAACACGATCCTCAAGGCCTATGACGGCCGCTTCAAGGACCTGTTCCAGAAGGTCTTCGACGAGGAGTTCGCCGACAAGTTCAAGGCGAAGAAGATCGTCTACGAGCACCGCCTGATCGACGACCTGGTGGCCTCGGCCCTCAAGTGGTCGGGCGCGTTCGTGTGGGCGTGCAAGAACTACGACGGCGACGTGCAGTCAGACACGGTGGCCCAGGGCTTCGGCTCGCTCGGCCTGATGACCTCGGTGCTGATGACGCCGGACGGCAAGACCGTCGAGGCCGAGGCCGCGCACGGCACGGTGACGCGCCACTACCGCGACCACCAGGCCGGCAAGCCGACCTCGACCAACCCGATCGCCTCGATCTATGCCTGGACCCGCGGCCTCTACTATCGCGGCGAGTTCGACGGCACGCCTGATGTGAAGAACTTCGCCGAGACCCTCGAGCGCGTCTGCGTCGAGACCGTCGAGTCCGGCGCGATGACCAAGGACCTGGCGATCCTGATCGGACCGAACCAGCCCTGGCTCAACACGCAGCAGTTCCTCGACAAGATCGACGCGAACCTGAAGAAGGCGCTGGCTTAAGGAAGCCGGCCTTCATCGTCGTCGTTCAGAAGAAGCCCTCCCGCGGAAACGCGGGAGGGCTTCTCGTTACTGGAGAACCGGCGAGCCCTTCGGCATGTCGAGCGCCTGCAGCGTCGGCGCCATCATGTATTGCTGGATGCCCATGCCGCGGCGGCCGCTTGAGATCGCGGTCGAGGGGGCGGGCGATGCGGTCAGCGCGTTTACCTTCGCAGCGCCGGCGCGCGGGTCGCGGTTGATCCAGCTGGGCGAGGTGAAGGCGGAGGCAGGCTGGGCGAAGCCCATCGGCATCTGGCGGCCCGCGCCGGCGCTCGGGTTTGCATCGGCGGCGGCCGCGGCGAGCTGGGTCGATTCCGGCTTCCGCTGGATGTTGGCCCACAGCTTCAGGACCTTGGCGCGGTAGCGCTGGTTATGCTCGGGCGTCGCCGAGTGGTAGTAGCCGACCGCGTCGGTCCAGGTCTTCCGGTCTTCCTTGAGGTCGGCCAGGTGGCGGGCGGCATAGGCGACGTTCTTCTGCGGCTCGAAGGCTTCGTCCAGCGAGGCGAAGGCGTTCGGGTGCCACATCAGGTTCACCTGCATGCAGCCGACGTCCATCGACTTGACGCCCTTGGCGCGCAGCTTGTGCACGAAGGCAATGGCTGCCTGCTTGGAGGGGAAGAAATGACCTACCCCCTCGGCATTGATCGTCCAGGGCCAGGCGACGGTGCGGCTGGAGGCCTCGTCCCAGCGGCCGGACTCGGTCAGCGCGATCGAGCGCAGGAGGTGGGTCGGGATGCCCTTCTCGCGCTCGGCCGCATAGATCGGCCCGAGGCAGAGGTCGTAGCCCACGTCGAGACCGCCTTTGGCACCCGGAGTCTGGCCGCCAAGCGCTTGATTTGCCGGCGGCTTTACGAAGGGCTGGGCCAGGCTCGCGGAGGGCAGCATCGACGGGCCGATACCCGGGCTCAGCGCCGCCGGGAAGGCGGAAACGGTGTTCGAGGGCGGTCCCTGCGTGCCCTGAAGGGCATTCGTCCACCACGCCTTGTTGGAAAGAGGATTGGCCGCGGCCGAGGAGGCCGCGGCCAGAGTGGCCCCCAGGAGGAGGGCGGGGAGGAGAGATGCACGAACCATCGTGCCCCCTTCTCAGCAAGACCGGTGCCAAGCTCCGGATGACGCCATTGCGAAGGCTGCCTGCCTTGCCTCGCCCGGGGGGAGGTCGGATACTTCCGGCCAAGCCAAGGGAGGCACCTCACACATGACTACCGCTCGTACCGCTCTGATCGCGGGTCTCTTCTCGTGCGTCTCGGTTGCGGCGCTCACCGCTCCCGTCTCCGCCCAGCAGACGCCGCGCGACACCTTCGTGATGGCGATGGCGATCGACGCCATCAATACCCTCGATCCGGGCCGCATCGGCGACGCCGTCGGCGACGAGATCATCAACAACGTCTGCGATGCGATCGTGGCGCTCGACACCTCGACCGACGCGAAGGTCGTTCCCGGCCTCGCCGAGAGCTGGACGGTCTCGGAGGACGGCAAGCAGATCACCTTCAAGCTGCGCGACACCAAGCATCCGTCCGGCAACCCGGTCACGGCTTCGGACGCGGTCTGGACCTTCAACCGCACGCTCGCGATCAACACGATCAACGCCGGCACGCTCCGCGAATACGGGCTCGGCGCCGATCGCGCCAAGGACGCCTTCACCGCGCCGGACGAGCGGACGCTGGTGGTCAAGCTCGACAAGCCCTATCCGACGAACTTCATCCTGGCGAACATCTTCGCCACCCGCGCCGCCTTCATCCTCGACAAGAAGGAGATGGCGAAGCACTACAAGGCGGACGACGAGTTCATGAAGGGCGACGAGAAGTCGCCGGGCTGGCTCAACACCAACTCGGCCTGCGCCGGCGCCTACAGGCTGCGCTCCTGGGCCTTCAACGACTCGATCATCTACGAGCGCAACGACAACTACTGGCGGGGCGCGCCGATCATGCGGCGGGTCATCGTCAAGCACCTGAACGAGGCGGGCGCGCAGTTCCTTCAGCTCAAGGCCGGCGACATCGACGCGGCGCGCAACCTCAATCCCGAGGGTCTCGAGGGCGTGCTCGCCGATAGGAACCTGAAGCTGAAGTCGGCCGTGCGCCAGACGATGCAGTACATGACGTTCAACACGCTGGACAAAGCGTTCGCCGAGCCGAAGGTGCGTCTCGCCTTCCGCCATCTCGTCGACTACGACGCGCTGCAGAAGACCGTCATGCGCCACGAGGGCATCGCGCGCGCGAGCCTGGTGCCGCTCGAGGCCTTCGGCGCGCTCGACGAGAAGGCGGGCCAGCCCTTCAAGCTCGACCTCGACAAGGCGAAGCAGCTGATCACCGAGGCGGGGTTCCCGAACGGGTTCGAGAAGGAGTTCCTGTTCACGCCGAACTTCCCCAACCCCGAGATCTCCCAGCACATCCAGGCCAACGCGGCGAAGATCGGCATCAAGCTGAACCTGCAGACCATGGCCGGCGCCCAGCTCTTCCCGAAGATGCGCCAGCGCGGCTTCGAGATGGCGATGCTGAACTGGAACGTGGTGCCGGCGGACGGGCATGCCTTCGTCTCGCGGCTGGCGATGAACCCCGACAACAGCCCGAACCTGCCGCCGAGCAACATGGCGAGCTGGTGGTCGGCCTATTTCGACCCGAAGGTCAACGAGATGGGCAACGCGGCGCTGTTCGAGCGCGACGAGACGAAGCGCGCCGCGCTCTATCGCGAGATCCAGCAGCACCAGATGCAGAACGGGCCGCACGCCTTCATGTTCCAGATCAAGCGGAACGTCGGCATGCGGGCGTCGGTGAAGGAGTTCAAGTTCACCGGCAACCGCGCCTACTACCGGACGGTCGAGAAGTAGCATTCCCAGGCGCGTCCCCGGTCCAAAGCCGGGGACGCCCTTCTTTCAAGCCTCAGGAGTCGACAATGGGCGCCAGCGACCGGCGAGTGTTCACCCATGCGGATTTCGCCAGGGTGGAGCGTTATCTCCCCTGGGTGATGGCGAGGAACGTCCGGAACGCCCAGGTCATGGCTCACTGGATCGCCGATCAGGACCGCTTCTGGTACCGGCAGGAAACCAAGGGCGGGGCGCTGTTCTGGATCGTCGACGCCGCCACCGGCAAGAGGACGCCGGCCTTCGACCACGAGCGCATGGCGAAGGGCATGTCCCAGGCGCTCAAGCGGAAGATCGCGCCGAACGCGCTCGGGATCTCGGGCTTCACCTTCACGCCGGACCTCAAGGCGATCGACTTC
>CAZDGR010000137.1:0-10512 GCA_964504845.1 uncultured Rhizobium sp.
TCGCCGCAATCGCCCTCGACCAGCGTCGGGAAGACGACGCCGAGTTCCTTGCCTCGCGCGGCGATCGCCTTCGCGGCATCCAGGTCGTCGGTGATGATCGTGAGATCGACGCCGGACTTGATCAGCGCTGACGCCTGGCCGAGCTTCCCGGGCGCGACACAGACCGCATAGAGGATGTCCTTGAAGCCGTGCGCGGCGAAATGCTCCGCCTCCTTCAGCGTCGAGACGGTGATGCCGCCGAAATGGCCCGAGACCGCCATGCGGGCGACGTCGACAGACTTCGAGGTCTTGAGATGGGGCCGCAGGCGCACGCCGAGCTTCTTGTAGCGCTCAGTCATCGCCTGGATGTTGCGGCGAAGGCGGGCGCGATCGAGGACGAGCGCGGGGGTCGGGATGTCGGCGAGGCGCATGGGACTCTCGGGAGGACGGATGAGGCCGCCTCTAGATATCCGACAGCCGCCTAGCCCGCCACATCCCAGTAGCAGATACGCTTCAAACGGGTCTTCGCCCCCAGTTTCTCGTAGAAGGCGCGCGCCCGCTCGTTCGCCACCTCCATCTCCCAGCGCATGTTCAGCCCCTTGCCCAGGGCGAGGCCCCGAACCTCCTGCATCATCGCCTTGCCGACGCCCCTGGCCCGAAAGGGTTCGCGCACGTAGACGTCGTCGACGGCCAGGTAGGGTCCGCCTTTCCAGGCCGAGTAACGTTCGAAGTAGCTGACGTAGCCCGCCACCTCGCCACCGGCCTCGGCGATCACGGCATGGAACAGCGGCGCGACCCCGAACCCGTCGCGACGGATCGCCTCCTCGGTCGTCTCCAGGCCGTCGGCGATCCCGTCATGAACCGCGAGCTCCCGCATCATCGCCATCAGAACCGGCGCGTCCGAGACGACTGCGTCTCGCACCTTGATCGCGGTCATGCGTCGGCCAGCAGGGATCGCGCGATCTCTTCCCACTCCTCGTCCAGCGGGCCCTTGTGGACCGGCTTCTTCGCCCGCCGGTACCAGTAGCCGGCATTGGCGAGGTCGCCTTCCTTGCGATGCAGATACGCATGCACCCAGTCGCCCTGCCTGTCTTCCTGCGACTGCGCGCATTCATGCGCCTTGTCCCAGTCGCCCTTGGCATCCCAGAGGAGCCCCTGCAACGCAGGCGAGAGCTCGGCGGGCGGCTGCTTCTTTCCGGCGAGCGCCTTGAACTCGGGCAGGTCCATTCAGTCCTCCAGCGCGACGAAGTCGAGCGCCTGGTGCGCGGTCCGCCGCACATGCTTGCGCTTCAGCGGCGCGTTGAGGAAGCGGTTCAGCGACGCCAGCACCGCCGCCTCGGTCTCCCTGGGCAATCCTGCGGCCACCTCCTCGCGCACCGCAAGGAAGGTCTTGAGATAGTGCGCAGCAAGGATATAGCGGTCCTCGCCGTGGTCGGCGATCCGGGCGATGCAGTCGGTGTAGAAGGCATCGCGATCCCTCACGCTCCAGTCGCCGTCGACTGCCGGCAGCGTGAAGCCGGCGTTGCGGCCGGTGAAGCAGGCGATCTGCAGGAGGCCGGCCGGCCACAGCTCCGGATACTTCGCGCATTGCTGGCGGACGGCATTGGCGAAGGTGAGGCCGTGGGTGAAGTCGAGCCAGCCGATGTTCTGGGCGATCGAGTTGTCGGTGCGCTTTCCCCAGCTCGTGTCGAACAGCAGCATGTCGGTTGCGGCCGCTTCGAGCAGCGCGCGATAGAGGGTCTCCGGCGCACTCCTTCCCGCCGCATCGACGACGGCGGCGAGCGTGTCCTTCACCGGCTTGGCCCGGAACGTCGCCGGATCGGGCCCGTCGCTCGCGCCCCAGGCCGGAAAGGCGGCGAGGGCCGGCGCATAGGCGCGGAACTCCGGGATCAGGTCATCGCGCGACGAGGCGACCAGCGAGCGCACCAATGCGAGGAGCAGCGGAAGCTCGACCGAGCGTCCGAGGCGCCGGATCAGGCGGCCGGTATGGACGACGTAGATCAGCGAATGGCCGAAGTCGGCATAGTGGCGAAGCGCCGCCGTCGAGAGCGCATGCTCCAGGTCGGCGAAGCCGAGGCCGGACGACAGCGCGCCGCGGATACGCGCGATGGCGCCGGGCTCGTCCTCGGCTTCCATCGCCGCGAGGAAGGCGGTTTCGTCCCAGGCCGCGATGCCTTCCGGAAAGGCGTAGGTCTCCTCGTTCGCCGCGTCCCAGGCCATATAGCCGACGGCTTCCAGCAGGCAGATCAGCCGCAGCTCGGGATCGTTGGACTCGTCGTGGAGCCGGAGCCACCCCGCGGCGGCGGGATAGGCGTGGGTGGTGCCGTACTCGAGCTTGTCGTGCGACCATTCGATCGCGTGCGCCACCGCGGTCACCGGATCGCCGCCGGCCTTGGCAAAGCGCGCGAGTTCGCGCGCGATCCGGTCGTAGGACTCGTCGTCGAAGGCCTCGCGCAGGCTGGCCAGCGCCTTCGCCTGACGCTCGGCCGCCGGCGCCTCGAGGATCTCGACCCAGACGGCACCGTCCTCGACCCGGGTCGGATAGGTGCGGAGCCCGTCGCCGCCGGTCAGGTTGGTGCCGGTCTTGAGATCGAACTTCCAGTTATGCCAGTTGCAGGTCAGCACGCAGGCGCCATCGAGGCTGCCCTCCTTGAGGGGATAACCCTCGTGCGGGCAGCGGTTGTTGCAGGCGAGGATGCCGCTTCCGGTCTCGAACAGCGCGATCTGGCGGTTGCCGATCTTCGCGACCGTACGGCCGTCGCGCTTCAGGCGATCGAGCGTCGTCGCTTTCTCCCATGCCATCGCCGGCCTCCTGGATCGGAGCCCCATTCCAGGCCCGGCGCCGGAATTAGTCAAGTAATTGCTTTTCAAATACCCCTGCCTATGCTACGGCTTCTCCCGATGTCCGAAGGCACGGCCGAACGCATCCTGTTCCTTCTGAAGACGCGGGCGCCGCTGACCGCGGGCGATCTCGCCCGCGCTCTCGGCATCACCGCGATGGGCGTGCGCCAGCACCTGGCGCGGCTGGAGGCCGATGGCCTCGTCGCCTTCGCCGACGAGCGCAAGAGCGTCGGCCGGCCGAAGCGCCACTGGCGGCTGACCGCCAAGGCCGAGGCCCGTTTCCCCGACACCCATGCCCAGGTCGCCGTCGAGCTGATCGGCGGAGTCGACAAGCTGTTCGGGGCGCAAGGCCTCGACCGGCTGATCGCGCTACGCGAGGCCGAGATGCTTCTCCGATACCATCGCGAGCTCGATCTCGCCGGGACGCTGGCGAAGCGCGTGAAGCGCTTGGCCGAGCTGCGCGAAATCGAAGGTTACATGGCCGCGGTGGAGACGCAGAAGGACGGCAGCTACGTGCTGGTCGAGAACCACTGCCCGATCTGCGCGGCGGCGAAGGCCTGCCAGGGTTTCTGCCGGTCGGAGCTGTCGATGTTCCGGGCGCTACTCGCCGATTGCACGGTCGAACGGATCGACCACATACTCGTCGGCGCGCGTCGCTGCGCCTATCGGATCACGCCCGCCGCGACGCCTTCTCGGTCTTCTTCGCGGGATCGTCGCTCCGCCGCTCCGGGCCGTTGAACGGCAGAACACGGCGGCGGCGATCGGGACCGAAGTAGCCGCTCGCGCGGATGAACGGGCGCGGCGCGTCGATGATCGCGTTGATGCGCGCGCAGAGCGCCTTCACCGAGACCGGCTTCGCCATGAACTCGGTGACGCCGGCGTCGCGTGCCTGAAGCACCCGCGCGCGCTCGGTGTGACCGCTCAGCATGATGATGGGCACGAACTGGTCTGGGCTCTCGGGCGAGGTCCGGATCTGGCGGGTCAGCTCGAGCCCGTCCATGGGCTCCATGTTCCAGTCGAGGATGACGATGTCGACGGCGTGCGTCCCCAGCTGCTTCATCGCAGCCGTGCCGTCCACCGCCTCGACGATCGAGCCGACGCCAAGCGCCTCCAGGACATCTCGAATCAGGCTGCGCATCGGCTTGTTATCCTCTGCGACGAGGATCGTCAGCTTCTCGAATGGGCTCGCCATCTCTTCCTTTCATGCCGACTCGGGCGCACTTATCCAACGCAGATGCTACGAGCAGATGGCATGCTTCTTAAATGATCATTTTATACGAATTTTAAGTTGCTCAATCAATTGTAATCCGAGTTAACCAAATACATTTTGTTAGCCTTTGACCGCACCCGCCTGGAGCCCGGCGACCACGTAGCGCTGGACAGCGATGACGAAGACGAGGACCGGCGCAAGCTGGATGGTCGCTGCAGCAAAGAGAATCCCCCACTCCACACCGTCCGCGGTGCTCAGCATCTCACTGATGATCAGCGGTGCCGTCTTGGCGACCCGGGTGGTGAAGATCAGCGCGAAGATGAACTCGTTCCACGAGAAGACCAGGACGAAGATCGACGAGGCGACGATGCCTTGGGCCGCCAGCGGCAGGATCACGCGGGTCAGCGTCTTGAACAGGTCGGCTCCGTCGACGAAGGCCGCCTCCTCCAGCTCGCGCGGAATCTGCTCGATGAAGGCCCGCATGATCCAGGTGCCGAGGCTGACGAAGAATGTGGCGTAGAGGACGATCAGCAGAACGTGCGTGTCGCTCAAGCCAAGCAGGTTGACCGCCGGGAACAACGGCAGCGTGATGATGATCGGCGGGAACATGCGCACGAAGATCATGAAGAACGCCGATCCCGTCAGCATCCGGCTCGAATAGCGGGCATAGACGTAGCCCGCCATCGAGGTGACGACGACGGTCAGAACGGTGGCACCCGCGGTGATGATCAGGCTGTTCAGCATGTTCGGATAGAAGGCGGGCCAGAGCTGTCCGAGGCGTCGGTAGCTGTCGAGCGTCGGCGTGAAGATGAAGCTCGGCGGCACTGCGAAGATCTCGCGGACGTCCTTGAACGACGACATCACCACCAGGAAGATCGGGAACCCCGACCACACGACCGCGATCAGGATCAGCAGCAGCCGGGCGGCGCGTGTCTTCCAGGTGTCAGACATGGCGGAACAGCTTCACGTACATGGCGCGGAGATAGGGAAGCGCGATCACCAGCGACAGCAGCAGCAGCATCCAGCCGGTCGCCGAGGCGCCGCCGAACTCGTGATAGCGGAAGGCCTGGCGGTAGAGATAGACAGCCAGCACCTCGGTCATCCGCGCCGGCCCGCCTTCGGTGAGCAGCCAGACCTCGGAGAAGATTCGCATCGCGAAGATGTAGCGGAACATCAGCGCCACGAAGACTGCCGGCAGGATCAGGCGCAGGGTCACGTGCCAGAAGGTCTGCCAAGGCGTGGCGCCGTCGACCTTGGCGGACTCGATCAGCTCGTTCGGGATCGTGGTGACGGCGGCATAGAGGATCAGGAAGGTGAACGGCAGGTGCTGCCAGATCGCCAGCACCGAGACGACCATCAGCGCCGTGAACGGGTCGGTCGAATATTCGATCTGACCGAGGCCGATCGACTTCAGCGCATAGTTGATCATGCCGACGTCGGGCTCGAGCATGTAGCGCCACATGACCACCGTGGTGACCTCGGTGATCGCATAAGGCGCGAGGATGATCGCGATCACCACGCGCTTGAACGGAACCCAGCCGGCCATCAGCAGCGCCAGGCCGAGGCCGAGCACCAGCTCGCCGTAGACCACGACGTTGACGACGATCAACGTGTTCCAGAACGACCGCCAGAAGATGCGGTCGCCGAGCAGGGTCACGTAGTTCGAGAGCCCGACGAACTCCGGCGGGCCGCCGAACGTGGAGTGCGTGAGGCTTAGCCAGCCGACATAAAGGGCGGGCAGGAAGATGAAGATGAGCAGCAGCAGATGGACCGGCGCGACCATCAGATAATGGATGGGACGCAGAGTCCACATGCCGGAGATGCCTTCGAGAGCGGAGGTTGAGACGAAGCCGGCGGACGCTCGGACCGAGCGCCCGCCGGAATGCCTAGCTGCTATTCGCTTACTTCGGCAGCAGCGGCTCGACCCGCTTCTTGAGGTCGGCCATCGCCTGCTCCGGCGTCTTCGTGCCGAGCATCGCCTGCTGGATTTCCTCCATGAAGAAGTCCATGGCCTTCTGGGTGTTCTCGAAGCCGGGGACGGTCGAACGGGCCCCCTGCAGCACTGCCGCCTCGTCGTCGGCGTAGGGCACGAGCTTCCGCACGCCGTCGTCCTTATAGGCCGAGATGCGGACCGGGCCGTTGCCGTTGATCGCCTGTGCGACCGTCGCCTTCTTCGCCGACAGCTCCTTGATCAGCGTCCAGGCGAGCTGCTTGTTCTTGGAGTTCGCCGGGATCGCCATGGCCCAGACCGAGGTCTTCGCCGGCGCGATGCCGCCGCCAGAAGCCGGGATCGTCGTCACCTTGAACTCGCCCGGGAATTTGCTCTGCTTGGCGTCGTTGTAGTTGAAGTAGCGGCCGAAGGGCTGGTTGGTCATCGCCGCCCGCCCCTGCTGCATCATCGTGATCACCTCTTCGGTTTTGAAGGTGAACACGTTCTTCGGAAGAATGCCCTTCTGGAAGAAGTTGCGGAGCAGGTGCACGACCTTGAGCGAGCCCGGGCTGTCGGCGACGAACTTGTAGTCGGAGGTGATGAAGTCGCCGCCGAAGGCGCGCATCAGGTCGACGACGCCGGAGGGATCGTCGAAGCTGGTGATGAAGCCGTGCACCAGCGTGCCGTCGGAGCGCGTGTACTGCATCTTCTCGGCGAGCTCGAGCAGCGCCTCCATGGTCTTCGGCGGCGCGGTCACGCCGCGCTCGGTGAAGTAGACCTGGTTGTAGAGAAGCCCGTGGGTCGCATGCCGGAACGGGATCGCGATCAGCTTTCCCTTGTGCGTATGCGCGGCGCGCATGCCGGCCGAGATCTCCTCGAAGTCCTCGATGCCGTCGCGCTTCTGGTACTCGCCCAGATCCTCGAACAGGCGGGCGACCTGGGGACCGGAATAGCGCTCGAGGATGAAGGCGATGTCGACCGTGCCGCTGGCGAGGCTCGCCTCGCGATAGACCCGCTCGTGCACCGCCTCGACGCCGAAGGTCAGCCACTCGACGGCGACGCCGTTCCTCTTCTGCCAGTCGGCCGAGCTGTCCCCGCCCTTTTCGCCGGTGACCGCCGACTTGTGGACGGCATGGCTCATGATCACCAGCTTCTCGGGCTTGGCCTGTGCAGAGGCGGCCGACGACGTCACGGCCAGGGCCGCGGCAGCAACGGTGCCGAGAATGGTGTGCTTCCAACCGCGCATGAATCCTCCCGGGATGCTTGTTGGAGGGGTTCTCCCCTCTATGGCGCTTTCTTCCGGGAAAATTACAAATTTGTCAACGCGAGCGACAAGCTATTCAGGCTGATCAGACGTCCTGACGCTGGAAGATGTACTGCCGCGCATTGCCGACATGGGCCTCCATCTCGGCCCGGGCGCGCGGCGCGTCGCGGGCGGCGATGGCGCGATAGATGCTCTCGTGCTCGAGCCAGACCGAGCGCATGCGCGTCACCGGATCGTCGATGCCATTGTTGCGGACGGCGATGCGCCCGACCCCGACGAGGTTCGGGATCGCCTCCAACGTTGTCACGATGTAGGGATTCTGCGTCGCGCGGGCGACCGCCCTGTGGAAGGCGAAGTTGAGGTCGGAGCCGATATGCGGGTTCGCCTCCGCGATCGCGGTCTCGGCGTCGTTCAGCGATTTCTCGATGTCGGCCAGAGCCTCCTTGGTGTGGCGCTCGGCGGCGAGATAGGCGGACTGTCCCTCGACGGCGATGCGGAACTCGTAGAACGCCTGCATGTCGGCGACGCTGCGGACGGGCTGGTAGATCAGCGATCCCGCTTCCGGGCCGCGCTCGACGAAGGTGCCGGAACCCTGCTGCGAGCGGACGACGCCTTCGTCTCGGAGCCGCGCCAGCGCCTCGCGGATCACCGGCCGCGACACGGCGAAGCGGCTCGCGAGCTCGTTCTCGGTCGGAAGCTTGCAGTGGCGCGGATACTCGCCGCGGGAGATCAGGCGCAGGATCTGGTCGTAGACCACGTCGCCGAGCTTCGGACGGCTGCGTCCGTCGGCGGCCGGAAGGTCGATGGGCGAGGCGCTCGTCATCTACCGAGCGGGTGTATCACGGGCGACCCGAAGCCGTCACCGTCGCGCGGCGACGATTCGAGCGCTACTCCGGGCGCGCGCCGCGCGTGCAGAGCCGGTGCATGCGCCGGCGGCCCTGACCCGCGAAGCTGTCGCGGCGATGCATGGTGCAGCGGTTGTCCCAGATGATCAGGTCGCCGACCTGCCATTCCTGCGCCCAGGTGTTCTCAGGCATGGCCGCATAGGACCAGAGCTCGTCGCAGAGCGCCTCGCTCTTCGCCAGCGGCAGGCCCGGGATATAGGCGCCGAAGCGGCGGCCGAGGAACAAGGCCTTCCGGCCCGAGACCGGATGCGTGCGGAGGATCGGGTGGATCGGGCCCGGCATCTCGCGGACGTCGTTGGTCTCGATGTCCTTGTAGCCTGGACGCGTGCCGCCCTGCGCGTTGTGGCTCGCCTGGTGCTTCATCTTGAGCTTGGCGACGCGCTCCTTCAGCGCCTCCGGCATCGCCTCATAGGCCTTGTACATGTTGGCGAACCAGGTGTTGCCTCCGGCTGCCGGCACCTCGCGCGCCATCAGCATCGTGTACTCGGACGGATAGTCGGTGAACGCGAGGTCGGTGTGCCAGTTGAGCTCGCCGTCGCCATGCTCGCCGATCGCCTCGCCGTTCTCCGTGACGTTCGAGATGATCGTCATCGCCGGCGACTCGATCGAGTAGACCTTGCGCGAACGCGTGTAGTCGGGCGAGGGCTGCAGCGTGCCGAGCCGTTCGGCAAAGCGTGTGAACGCCAGGTCGTCGAGGCTGTATCCGCGGAAGCGAAGCACCAGGTGATCGCGGATAGCCTGCTTGATCGCAGCCTCGTCGGCGGCCGAGAGCGGATCGAGCGAGCCGCCCGTGACTTCGGCACCGAGCGCGCCGAGCGGACGGATGCGGAGACGGGTCGCTTCGGTGACGGTGGTCATGGCGCGCACTTTCGGGCTTCGTGCGGGCACATCGCAAGAGGGCCCGGCGCGCCCTTCTCGCACTTGTCCAAAAAAATGTCAACCTTGTAAGATTCGCGAACGAATATGACCTCGCCGCTCAGCTCCCGAGGCCGATGCGGATCCGCCGATTGTGCCGTCCCTTGTTCTCGACCTTGAGGATGCGGATCGGCCGCGAGCTGCCGGTCGAGGAGAGATGGGTCCCGCCGCAGGCTTGGCGGTCGAGGCCGACGATCTCGACAATCCGGACCTTGCCGTCGTCGGTCGGCGGCGGCGTCACCGAGCGCGAGCGAAGCAGCCCCTTCTCCTCCTGTGCCGACTCGAAGTCGACGTAAGAGGTGTTCACCTTCAGATCCTGCTTGATCGCATCGTTGATCATCGGCTCGAACGCGCGAAGCTTGTCGTTGTCGGCGCCGGGAAGATCGCAGTCGATGCGCGCGGTGCCGTCGTCGTTCATCTGTGCGCCGGTGACCAGCGCGCCGTCGAAGCCCTGGAAAGCGAACGCGTTGACGATGTGGAGCGCGGTGTGCAGCTCGCGCTGCATCTGGCGGAACTCGGGATCGACCGCGACCTCGACCGTACCTGAGACCTCGACCGGCGCCGCCAGCAGGTGCCAGAGATGGCCCTCGGCCATGTCGAAGCCCGAAACCGCGACCTCGCCGCCGCTCCAGCGGATCGTGCCGCGATCGGCGAGCTGGCCACCGCCGCCGGGATAGAAGGGCGTACGCGCCAGCCGGACACGGCCGTGCCTCGCCTCGACGATCTCGCTCTCGATCGTCAGCGTCTCCGGGTTCTCGTGACAGAAATATATGGCCATGGACGCAGCTTGCCGGAACGGCGGCCGACGCTATTGGCGGAAATTGCGGCCCGTCTGCTCGCGTGCGCGGGCGAACTGCAGCGGCGTCACCCCGTAGCACTGCTTCAGGTGCTTGGTCAGCGCACTCTGGTCGTAGAAGCCGGCGGCGGCGGCGGCCTCGGCGATCGCCATGCCGGACTTGAGCGCATCCATCGCCACCTTGAGCCGAAGCTGGACCAGATAGGCATGCGGCGTGAGCCCGGTCGCACGCTTGAAGAGCGCGATCAGCTGGAATGGCGAGAGATCGGCGGCCTCGCCCAGGATCTCGAGGCTGAGCGGCGCCTGCGGCCGATCGTGCATCATCTGCAGCACGCGGTCGAGCCGCGTCCGTTCGCGCGGTGCGTCGAGACGGTCGGGCCGCCGGATGCC
This sequence comes from uncultured Rhizobium sp., assembly GCA_964504845.1. Lineage (GTDB taxonomy): Bacteria > Pseudomonadota > Alphaproteobacteria > SHVZ01 > SHVZ01 > SHVZ01. The sequence goes on from CAZDGR010000137.1 coordinate 10,231, forward strand.
ATGGCGGCGCGCCAGCGCGCCGAAGCTTCCGACCAGCAGCTCCCGGACGCGGAGCGGGTCGGTCCCACCCTCCAGCGCCCGGTGCACGTCGAGGAAGCCCCGGATCAGGTCTGCGTCGGTGAAGAGGTTGGCCGCAAAGTGAGGTGGCGCCGGGAGATCGAGCATCGTTTCCAGCGTCCGGATCGCGTCCGGGCCGAGATTGAGCGAGCGATAGCGCCAGCGGCGGCTCCGCCCCATGCGGCCGGAGTGGGGCTCGTTCGGATTGAAGACCAGGAGCGCCGC
>CAZDGR010000138.1:0-10502 GCA_964504845.1 uncultured Rhizobium sp.
GAGAAAGGGCGGACCTTTCGGTCCGCCCTTTCCGTCAAGCGCGACCGGCGCCTCTATTTCTCGGTGATGCGGCCCTCGACCTTGGGGCTCACCGTCTTCTTCGCGGCGATGTAGTCGATCACCTGGCTCGCCATCAGCTTGGCGGCGGACTCGTCGATCATCGACTTGCCCTTCTTCAGCACCTCGAAGCCATCGCCGCCGGCGGCGACGTACTCGTTGGTCGCGACCTTGTATATCTTGTTCGGGTCGAGCGGCTGGCCGCCGACCTTGATCTCGACCACGCGCTTGCCGCGCTCGGCCTTGGGGTCGTAGACCAGCGTCATGCCGGAGACCTGCATGAAGCGGCCCTGCTTCTCCTCGACGCGGCCGACCGAGGTCTCCATCGTCTCCTTGAGGTCGGAGCCCTTGAGCTCGAGCAGCACGGTCTTGTTGCCGAAGGGCAGCTCGGTCAGGATGTCGCGGCGCTTCAGCACCACGCCGGCGTCGTAGGTCTTGTCGCCGCGGATGCCGCCGCCGTTGGTCAGGCCGACATCGGCGCCGACCGCCTCGCGGATCGCATCCGAGATCAGGTTGCCGATCGCCGTCTCCTTGGTGCGCACGTCGTCGCGCTTGGAGGACATCGCCACCGTCGACGTGCCGATCTCGACGTTGAGCTCGGCATCCAGCTTGTCGTTGTGCTTCTTGACGATCGCCGCGATCTCGGCGTCCGGCTGCACGCCCATGGTCGGGATCATCTTCCAGGCGTGCATGACCTCGACCCGCGGCGGTCCCGACTGCTGCGCGCGCTTGGTGACGGCGAGGTCGATCACGGCGAGCCAATGCGCGTCGTAGCCTGCCTTGTGGATCAGCGTCGAGCCTTCGTAGGCGGTCAGCGGCTCGTGGTCGTGGCCGCCGAGGATCAGGTCGACGCCGCGCACGCGCTTGGCGATCTCGCGGTCCTCGGCGAAGTTGAGGTGGGTCAGCCCGACCACGACGTCGGCGCCCTGGTCCTTGAGCTGCTTCACAAGGCGCGTCGCCGCGGTCAGGTAGTTCTCGAACTTGAGGTCCTTGCCGGGGCTGGAGAGATGCTCAGTCTCCGGCGTGATGACGCCGAAGAAGCCGAACTTGAGGCCGCCGATCTCCTTCATCGCGGTGGCGATCGCTGTGTGGAACAGCTTGCCGTCGGCCTGCGTCAGGTTGCCGGCGAACCACGGGAACTTGGACTCGTTCATCCGCGCCTTGGCCACGTCGTCGCCGAAGTCGAACTCATGGTTGCCGAGCACGGCGAAGTCGGTGCCGAGCGCGTTGTAGAGCTCGATCATCTGCGAGCCCTTGGTCAGGCCCGACATCAGCGAAGGCGAGATCAGGTCGCCGCCGAAGGTGGTGATGTGGTGCTGGGCCTGGGCCCGCTCGCGCTTGAGCAGGGTCGCGAGCTCGGCGAGGCCGCCGCGGCCGCGGACCGGCGAGATCTCGTAGACGTCGTTGGTGTGCAGGATCGTGAGCTTGACGCTCTGCGCCAGCGCCGCGAGCGGTGCCAGCAGCACCAGGGCGACGGCGAGGCTCGAAAGGAGACGACGGAACAGAGTCATGTGGAGCTCCCCGGGAACGCAGTGATGGGTCATGTTAGCACCCGCCGCCCACGGCGGAAGGGGCTCAGGCGTCGAGTATGTCGCGGATCGGCGTCGGCCTGCCCAGCAGATAGCCCTGGCCCAGCGTCGCACCCAGGGCATGGGCCATCTTGGACTGCTCCTGGGTCTCGATCGATTCCGCGATCACCGGGATGCCGAGGTTGCGGCAGAGCCCGATCATCGCCACCAGGAACGCCTTGTCGCGGCCGTCGGTCGCGGCGCTGCGGACGTAGCGGCCGTCGATCTTGGCGAAGTCGACGGTGAAGGCGCCGAGGTACTGGAACGAGGCGGCGCCGGCGCCCAGGTCGTCGATGCAGATGGGATGTCCGCGACTGCGCAACCTGTCGACCAGCTCGGTCGCGCGGCCGAGGCTGCCGATCGAAGCGGTCTCGGTGATCTCGAACAGGATCTCGGCGGCGTGGACTTTGTACTTGTTGAGCAGCTCCTCGAGCGACGCCACGAAGTCCGGAGACTCGACCGAGCGGCCCGAAAGGTTGATGGCAACCCTGACCTCGCGCTTGACCGGCGGGCGGGTGAGCTGGACGAAGGTCTCCTCGGCGACCATCAGGTCGAACTCGGGCGCCAGCGCCGCCTGCTCGGCGGCGGCGATCACCGGCCCGGGATCGGAATTGTCGGGCAGCCGGCAGAGCGCCTCGTAGTGATGCACCTTGAGGGTATCCAGGAGGAGGATCGGCTGGAGCGCTATGTTGATGCGGCGTTCGCGGATGGTCTCGCGCAGCCTGGCGACCGCGCCGGCGGCGTCCGCCAGCAGCGCCGGCAGGCCGCGGCCGAGCGCGGCGATGCCGTCGACCGAGACCTGCGCCTGGGTGAAGCGCTGCACCGCGTAGAGCACGGCGCGCCCGGCGTCGGCCCGCGACAGGCCCGCGGTCTCGAGCGCGATCGTCACCGCCTTGGCGGTCAGCGGCGGCGCCTTCGGCACGGCCTTCCGTGTCGCGTCGGTCAGGCTGTCGGCGAGCTTCTGCTCGTCGATCGGCTTGGCCGCGACGACGCCGAAGCGGCCGTCGCCGAGCCGCCCGGCGATGCCGTCCTCGCCGGCCGCCTGGCCCAGGATCTCGCCGATCGTCTGCATCAGGCGCTGGCGATGCTCGGAATCGGTGGTCGCCATCAGCTTGTCGAGGTCGCCGAGATCGAGCAGCGCCAGCTGGTCGCCGTCCGCGCCTTCGGCCATGCGCTCGGAGAGCGCGGTCGAGAACCCCTTCTCGGTCAGCGCCCCCGAGGCGCGGTCGCGTTCGCGCGCGGCGATCGCCCCGGGGCGGACGACCGGCTGGGTCATCGAGACGAAGAGGCTGGGGCTGTCCGGCAGCCGGCAGGCGCCGAGCATGACCTCGCGCCCGGACGATAGATGCACCAGGGCCGGGCTCATCCGCCCGCTCGGACCGACCTCGTCGAGCAGCGTCTTGACGCGGCCGCGATCGGGAATCGCGATGATCGACAGAAACACCATGTCGTGCAGCTTGTCGACGGAGCGCCGGGTCAGCGTCTCGATCGCGCCGGCGGCATAGGCGATCTTGCCCTCCGCCGACACCTCCATCACCGCGTCGGCGGCAGCGAAGGCGAAGGCGACGAAACGGTCGCGAATCCTGTGGTCGTCGGTAGGCCCCCCGGACATCCCGCCGATCCTACGTCGTCAGCACGATCTTGCCGATATGCTCGCTCGATTCCATCAAGGCATGCGCCTTCGACGCCTCGGCCAGCGGGAAGGTCCTGTAGAGCACCGGCTTGATCTTCCCCGTCGCCAGCAGCGGCCACACCCTGGCCTTGAGCTCGGCGGCGATATGGCCCTTCTCGACCGGGCTCCGGGGCCGGAGCGTCGTTCCGGTGACGATCGCGCGCTTGCGCATCATCTTGCCGATGTCGAGCTCGACCTTGTTCCCTTTCAGCGCGGCGATGTAGACGATGCGTCCGTCGGTGTTGAGCAGGTCGAGGTTCTTGGCGAAGTAGGCGCCGCCGACCATGTCGAGCACGACGTCGACGCCCTTGGCGGCGCTCGCCTTGATCACCTCGGCGAAGTCCTCGGTGCGATAGTTGATGGCGCGCGCCGCGCCGAGCTCGGTGCAGGCCTTCACCTTCTCGTCCGAACCGGCGGTGGCGAACACCACCGAGTCGAAGGCACGGGCGAGCTGGATCGCGGTGGTGCCGATGCCGCTCGATCCGCCATGGATCAGGATCGCCTCGCCGGGCTTCAAGCCGCCGCGCTGGAAGACGTTGGTCCAGACGGTGAAGAAGGTCTCGGGCACGCCCGCTGCCTCGTTCCAGCCCATGCCGTCCGGCACCGGCAGGCACTGCACGACCGGCGCCGTCGCGTACTCGGCATAGCCGCCGCCGGCCAGCAGCGCCGTCACCTTGTCGCCGACCTCGTAGGTCCAGCCCATCTTCTCCGGCACCGCGGGACCTTTGGGCCCGACCGCGACCACCTCGCCTGCGACCTCGAGGCCGGGAAGGTCGGAGGCTCCCGCCGGGGGCGGGTATCCCCCCTGGCGCTGCAGCATGTCGGGGCGGTTGACGCCGGCGGCCTTGACCCGGATCAGCACCTCGCCCGGCCCGGCCTCCGGCACCGGCCGCGTCGCGGCCTTCAGCACCTCCGGGCCGCCGGGGGTCGAGATCTCGACCGCGGTCATCGTCTTCGGCAGCGTCATCGTCCTCTCCGCATTCTTCGGTGTTGGTCTAGTATCGCTGAAAGCCGCCGGAGCGGAAGGAGGGCTTCGATGTCGGACTTGGACGATCTTGAGCCGCGCGGGCCGAACAAGAAGGTCACGCCGAGGAACCTGGAGCCGATGGCCGTGTCCGAGCTCGAGGAATACATCGAGCGGCTCAAGGCCGAGATCGCCCGCGTCGAGGCGCAGATCCAGGCGAAGAAGTCCCAGGCGAAGGGCGCGGCCTCGCTGTTCAAGTTCTAGGCGCGCCACCTCGGCACCGCGCGCGCCATCGTCCACATCAGCCGGTCGAGGTCGCGGGCGAGCGTGGTCTCGCGCGCCCGCGTGTTGCAGAGTGCCGCCCAGGTGAGCCCGCTCGCCGTCCTGGCCATGATCGTCGCGGTGCCGGGCAGGCTGCCGGCATGCCAGGCATTGCCGCGCGGGTTGACGCTCCAGCCGCGGGCATAGGAGGGGTGCAGCGAGGTCGATGTCGTCATCGTGGCGATCGTCTCGGGCTTGAGCAGCCTAGGCATCCATCTTCCGTCGGCTGCGGCGGCGAAGCGGGCGAGCGACGCGGCGCTCGCGATCCAGCCACCGTGCGAATCCATGCGCCGCACGTTCGCTCCATAGGCATCGTCGCGGCCGGTGGCGTAGTAGCGTACTTCCCTAGGCTGCCGTTCGGCCGGGGTGTTGCCGGCGATCTCCATGTCGGCGACGCCGATCGGCGCCAGCAGCGTCTCCTTCACGTAGCCGGCGTAGGGCTTGCCTGCGACCCGCTCGATCACGCGGCCGAGCAGGCAGTAGCCGAAATTCGAATAGGCGTAGGCGGTGCCGGGTGCGCTCCGCGTCGGCTGGTAGGCGAGCGTGGTCTCGATCAGCGACGCATGATCGGGCATGCCCGAGCGGAACATCGGGTCGGTGCCGTCGTTGGGCCATCCGCCGGCGGTGTGGGTGAGCAGGTGGTCGACCGTGATGTCGCGGAGCGGCGACCCGGCGGCGATCCTGCCGTAGGTCTCGCCGAGCAGGCCTTCCGGCCCGAGCACGCGGTCGTCGAGGCGGATCCTTCCGGCCTCGATCAGCGTGAAGATCGCGACCGCGGTGACCGGCTTCGAGACGCTGGCGATGCGGAAGCGATGCGCCGGCGTCAGCGCCTCGCCGGCGACGCGGTCGGCGAGGCCGAAGGCGGCCTCGTGGACCAGCTTGCCGTCGCGGGTGAAGGCGACGGCGAGGCCGGGAACATCGTGATCCTTGCGGAAGGCTTCCGCCGCCTCGGCCATCTTCGCGCGCTCGGATGGGGTGGGCAAAAGGCCTTGGGCGAACGACGGCCGGGCAAGCAGCATCGCCGCCGTCGCGGCGCCTCCGGCCAAGATCTGTCGTCGGTCGAGGATCATCGGGCAATGCTACCAATGCCGGAATGTGAGCTCCATCGGGTAGACCGCAATCAGAAGAGGCAGCCCGAGCTCGAGTTTCCCTCCCACGCCGCTCGATCGGGGCGCGGTGGCGGCGGCGACGCGGCCGGCATCCACTGTAACCTGTCGCGTTACTCCACTGTTGACCCGCGTAACGCCAGGCGTTACGATCTCCGGGTGATCGCGAGCTTCAGCGGCGAGGCGCTCCGGCGGTTCTGAACGAAGAACAACAGGTCGGCCGTCTCGGCAAGTTTCCCGAACAAGATCCAGTTGCTGCTCGTCGCTCTCGACAAGGCCAAGAGGCCGGGTGATTTGGCTTTTCCGGGCTCCGGGTTGCACGCTTCGACCGGGGGCATGGCGGGTCGCTACGCTTTGACGGTCTCGCGAAACCGGCGGATCGCCTTTGCGTTCCATGACGGTGATGCGACCGAGGTGGATTTGGAGGACTACCATGGCGACGACTAGGAGGGCCGTGCGTCGGCATCCGGATATCGAGCCGAATCATCCTGGCGAGCTGTTGCGCGATAGCGTGCTGCCGGCTCTCGGCATGAGCGTGACGGAGGCGGCGCGGCGCATGGGCGTGAGCCGGATGCAGCTGCACCGAGTTCTTGCCGGTACGGCAGCCGTGACGCCGGATATGGCCCTTCGACTGGGCAAGTTCTGTGGGAACGGGCCGAACCTGTGGCTCGCCATGCAGCAGGATCGCGATCTCTGGCACGCCGAGCGGGCGCTGCGTCGCGAGCTCGCCAAGATCGAGACAGCGAAGGAAGCGGCCTAGCGAATCGAGGATATTTGAGTCCTAGGACCTTCCGCGTCCGGTCGGGATCTTGACCGGCTTGTGCTTGAGGGCGGGGGCGGTGGTGACGTTGCCGAAGCCCGATTCCTCGCTCAGCGCCTCGCCCCAGTACGCGACCAGCTCGGACTGGCGCTTCTCGATCTCGCCGATCTCGCGCGTGATCTTGCTCCTGACCACCATCGAGACGATCGGCGGCGTCGCGAAGTAGATGACGCAGCCGACGCCGGCGGCGCCGATGATCACCGCGCCGGTGTTGGGATTGCCCAGCGCCTTCATCGCGAGCTCCATCGTGTGCCCCTTGGTCCAGAGCGGCATCAGCACCGGATAGAGGCCGGCAAGGTTGAGCGAGCCGATGCAGAGCACGCCGAACTTCTCCGGCGTGCGGTCGAAGAAGATGGTGAGCAAGGTCGGGATCAGTCCGACGCCGAGGATCACCGCGGTGGGCCTGAACAGGACCGCGATGATGCCGATGCCGAAGATCCAGATCAGCGCCTTCAAAACCCGACCCCCATCAGCGCCATCATCGCGATCGCCGCCAGGCCGGAGGCCATGCCGATCATGCCCGCGATCTGCGGACCGAGCCCGGCGGCGCGGCGCTCGGCCTTGGTGAGCTGGTCCTTGAGGTCGGAGAGCTTCTTCTTGCCCTCGGTGAACTCGGCCCGCGCCGCCTCGAAGCCGCGGCGATCGGCCTCGAGCGCGCCCGACTCCTCGAGCGTCTTCAGCAGCGCATCGATCTTGCCGAGCGGGGCGGCGGCCTCGAGGTCCTTGAGCACAAGCTCCTTGAGCTCGCTGCCGCGGATTTCCTGGTCGGCCGTGGCCTTCAGCAGGTTCGCCAGGTTGGTCGTCAGGTTGGGAACCGCGATCTTCGCGTTCGACTGCACCAGCGCCAGGATCTTCACCTGCTGCACCAGCCGCTGCAGCGCGTTACGCCGCCCGACCGCCTGGCGAAGCACCTGGTCGGTGACCTTGGACGAGCGCGAGGCGATGAAGGCGAGGATGTGCCGGTCGGTGAGGAAGTCCTCGACAAACGACTCCGGCGTCAGGCGGTCGAGCGCGGCCAGCAGGTCGTTGAGGTCGATGACGCAGCTCTCGATCACCAGCGGGCTCAGGCACGGCATCGCCGGCGAGAGCTCGTAGAGGCAGCGCTCGACGCCCGCGCCGGGATCGCGGGTGGTGACGACGGTGCGCTGGCGTTCCAGCAGCGAGCGGACCCTCGCCGCCTCGTTGCCCATCGAGCCCTGCATGATCGCCCAGCCGGACCAGAGGCCGTTGGCGATCAGCATCGAGAGGTCGGCGGCCGCGTCTCGTTCGCGATCGGCGTCGGCGAGCACGTTGCCGAGCAGGTTGGGCAGGCCTTCGAGCTGGAAGGAGAGGTCGCGGTAGCGCATCGGGCCGGCCGGGTCGAGCGCAAGCAGCGCGTTCAGGATCAGCTTGTCCGAACGCTCGCGCACGGTGGTTTCCTGGCTGCCGCGGGTGACCTTGGTGACACGGTCGACCACCGCCTCCTCGGCCAGGCTGCGCCGGATCCAGGTCTGGAACTCCTCGCTGGTCAGCAGCTTGCCGCCGTGATCCCAGTTGCGGGCGAGCTGGAAGGCGAGGCCGCGCGCGGTCAGCGCCTCGGCCGAGCCGATCTTGATCGGCCGGCCGGCGACCTTGGGCTGCGCCACGCGGGGCGGGTTCGGGCGGCGGCCGTCGACCGCCCATTGCGCGACCTCGGCGAGACCCCAGCGCTCGCGCCTGGAGTCGACCAGGAGGCCGCGCACCAGCTCGGTCATCGTCGTCGTGAGACGGAGCCCGCTCGTCATCGCCTCGAACGAGCCGACCTCGAGCCGCTTGGCGGTCATTTCCTCCGCCTTCACGTCGCGCAGCGGATTGCGGCCGGTCGCCAGCATCAGCAGCGTGACGCCGAGGGCGAACATGTCGTCGGCGAAGATGTGCCCGGCGCGCGCGCGCGGATCGGTCATCGCGCTCTCGAGCGGCTCGAGATAGGCGGGCTGGTCCTGGCCCGGCGGCGATGTCGCCGGCGGCCCGAGGATCACGTTGGTGCGCGACGCATCGGCATAGAAGAGGTTGGACGGGCGGATGGCCCGATGCGCGGTGCGCCTTGACTCGATCTCGCGCAGCGCCGGCAGGATCGGGCGCACGACCCGGTTGGCGATCGTCTCGTCGGAGAGCGCGTCGAAGGGCTGTGCCAGGTTCGCCGCAAGCATCTCGCCCATCGGCTCGACGATCAGGACGAAGTCGCGTCCCGGATCGCCGTCGCGGCCGGCCACGCCGTAGCTCGCGATCTTGACCATGCCCGGCGCCTGGAACTTGTCGAAGGCGCGCAGCTGCTCCAGCGGCAGCAGGTGGCCGGGCTGGTAGAGGTAGGCGATGACGGACTTGGGGTTTCCGGATCCCGGCGTCGATCCGACGTCGAGCGCCCGGCAGACCCGGCACGCCGACGTATCGAGCGCGGTCAGACGGGCATCGCGCTGGATCTGGTATCGGGGGCTCAGCTCAAGCATTCAGGTGCACGGTGATCGTCTTGGAAGATCACCTTATGCGGCGCCCGCGTCAATCGAGTGTGCGCCCGCTCACGCCCGGAGCGGTGTCGGGCGAATCACGTCCATGTCCAGCGGCCGATGACGCGGCCGCGGATATGAGCCTCCTCGAGCGTGCGCTCGTAGGGCTGATAGCGCGGGTTGTCCGAGGTGAAGCGGATCTTCGGCGGATCGGAATGGGGCACGAACTCGACGCGCTTGATCACGGTGGCGAGTCCGTCCCAGGCGACGAAGACGCCGGGAGGGCTCGGCATCTGGTCGGAGGTGTCGACCATCACCCGCTGGCCCGGCCTGAACTCGGGCTCCATCGAGTCGCCGTAGACGGTGAGGATCTTGAGCGCGGTCGTCGGCGCGGTGGTGACCGAGCGGACGAGGTCGCCGGGGAGCTGCCAATGGCCGGCTTCCAGTTCTTCCGAGTTGAGCGCGCCGCCGCCGGCACCGGCGCGGACGTCGAGCTCGACGATCGGCACCATCGGGCCGTCGGCGACTGCCGCGGCGCGCGCGCCGTTGGCCTGCGCCGGCATCGGCGCGTCGTCGGACGCATCGAGCAGGTAAGACGCCGAGACGCCGAGCACGCCGGCAAGCGCTCTGAGCGTGCTCGCCCGCGGGTGGTTGCCGCGGCGGATGGTACGGATCGCGTCGACCTTGAGCCCGGCCTTGAGGCAGGCCTTGCGCTCGGACAAGCCCGTCGCCTTCAGCCGCGCCTCGATCCGCTGCAGAAGCAGGTCCTGTGACATGCGGCGATAGTTCCGCAACGGTGTCGCGGATGCACTAGGAAAATTATCCGTTGACTATGAGGAATAAAATCCTCGATACTTCGATCCGGCCACGGCGCCGGGGACGGCGAGGGGCCTTATCCGATGCAATCTTTGCGGGAGACATTCGTCATGTCGTTGAGCCTCAAAACCAGCCTCGGCCGGGCGCAGCCGGCCAGTGCCGGGACGCCGGAGGAGATCGGGGTGCTCCGCCGCCGCGCCTTCGTCGAGCACGGCGTGGCGATGATCCATCTCTCCGACGTGCTCGATCCCTGGACCAGGCAGGCGGTGATCAACGAGGCGCGTCGCCAGCTCGAGCAGAAGGTCGAGCCGGTCGCCGACACGCCGCGCCCGAGGCGCCGATGAGCGACGCCACGATCGTCCGCTGGTACCGGCAGCGGGAAGGCGGGGCGCCGCTGCTGGTGACCGAGAGCGTCCGGCGATGGATGCCGGCGCCGGCCGATACGGGCCTGGCCGCGGATTCGGGTCCGGCGCCGGAGACGACGCCGGATGTGTGGACGCCGGAGCTGGTGCGGGCCAGGCTCGCCGAGGCGATGGGCGTCATCCGCCGGCTTCCCGACGATGCGTGGTCGCGGCCATCGACCCGGCTCGCGCGCTGGCCCGATGTCGTCCACGATCTTGCCGAGGCCTATGGCTATGGCCGCGCCCGCGCCGTCCCGAGACCGACGCCGGCGGAGATCGGCCGCCTCGACCAGACGCTTCCCTGGCTGTTCCTGA
>CAZDGR010000139.1:0-10479 GCA_964504845.1 uncultured Rhizobium sp.
AGGATGTCGGCCGAGCAGGTGACGAAGACGTCATCGGGCAGCCTGGCGCGGCGTGCCTCGACGACCGCGCGCTCGTGATCGGCATTGGCATAGGAGTGGAGCAGCGTGACCGCCAGCGCCTTGACGCCGCTCCTCGCGATCTCGGCGGCTGCCGCATCGACCGAGGCGAGGTCCAGCGCCTGCTTCACCCTGCCGCCGGCGGCCATCCGCTCGTCGATCTCGAAGCGGAGATGGCGCGGCACCAGCGGCGGCGGCTTGTCGTATTGCAGGTCGTAGAGAACCGGGATGCGAAGCCGGCGCAGCTCCAGCACGTCGCGAAAGCCGCGCGTGGTGATCAGCGCGGTCGCCGCTCCCTTCTGCTCGAGGATGGCGTTGGTGGCGATGGTAGAGGCATGGACCAGGTCGACGATGTCGCTCGGCTTGAGGTTGAGCTCGCTCAACAGCTCCACGATGCCGTCGGCGATGCCGCGACCATAGTCGTCCGGCGTCGAGGAGACCTTGCGCGTGATCAGCGACCCGTCGGTGCCGAGCAGCGCCAGGTCGGTGAAAGTGCCGCCGATGTCGATGCCGATGCGATAGCCGACCCGCTCCGCCATGCTCTTCATGTCCCTAGTCACCGCATCAAAGCTAGTGGAGGATGACGACAAGGTATCATTTGAAATGAGGATCGACGTTGATCGAAAGCGTGGATCACTTGGCCACCATCACGGTTGGAAGCCACGTCGAGAGCGCCGGAATGAACGTGAACAACAGGAGGCAGATCAGCAGCACGGGATAGAACAGCAGCGTGGCGCGGACCACCGGCCCCATCGGCAGCTTGGTGATGGCGCAGACCGCGAATATCCCGAGTCCTATGGGCGGGTGGACGATCCCGAGCAGGATCGCGAAGGTCAGCACGACGCCGAAGTGGACCGGATCGACGCCGTACCCCACCACCAGCGGCCCGAACAGCGGCACCGAGATCAGCAGAACCGGCACCGCCTCCAGGAACACGCCGAGAATCAGCAGCGCCAGCACCACGAGGGCGAGGACGACATACTTGCTGTCGGTGAAGGAGACCATCCAATGGGCGACGGCCTCGGCGGTGCGCTCCGAGGTCATGACGAAGCCCATGACGCTGCCGAGCGCGGTCAGGAACATGATCAGCGCGGTCGCACGTACCGTGTCGTCGAAGGCGCGCAACAGCCGCTCCTTCGTGATCTCCCGGTGCAGCACGCCGAGCAGCAGCGTGTAGAGGACGGCGAGCACGCTGGCCTCGGTCGGCGTGACCCAGCCGGTGGTCATGCTGCGGAGGATCACGATCGGCGTCAGCAGGGCTGGCAGCCCGCGCCAGAAGGTCCGCATCAACCGGTCGAACGACGGCTTCTCCGGCATCGGGAACTTCTCGATGCCGAGCTTCGAGAGCGCGACGTTATTGAGCATCAAGAGCACGCCGAGCAGCACGCCCGGAACGATTCCGGCGACGAACAGGTCGGCGATCGAGACATTCATCTGGACGGCGTAGAGGATGAACATGATCGAGGGCGGGATCAGCGGATCCATCAGCGATCCCGCGACCACCAGGGAGGCCGCGAACTCCGGGCGGTATCCCGCGCGGCGCATCGCATGAATCGTGATCACGCCGATCCCGGCGATGGTCGCGAGCGCCGAGCCCGAGATGCCGCCGAAGACCAGCGTCGTCAGCACGGCCGCCTGCGCCAGTCCGCCGGAGAAGTATCCCACCAGCGCCTCGAGGAACTCGAAGATCCGCTTCGTCATGTCGAAGTGGTTCATCAGGTTGCCGGCGAGGATGAAGAACGGGATCGCCAGCAGCGGCACCGAACGCACGTCGGTCGCCATGTAGCGGACCAAGGTGCTGACTGGCATGTCGAGCATGACGAGGCCCGCGACCGCCGAGATTCCCATCACCGCGCAGACCGGGACGCGCAGCGGCATCAGCGCCAGCAGGATCGCGATCATCACCAGGGTTGCCACGGATCAGGCGGTCCCTGGTCTTGCCTGCGGGCCCGAGCCAATGAGGGTCGTCCGGAGATGGATCAGCTCGGTGATCAGGATGTCGGCAGCACCGATCAGGATCGGCAGGACGAAGAGCGACTCCGGCCAGTCGAGGATGCTGGTCCGGAACAATCCCAGGAACCGCCAGGCCTCGATCCCGAACCAGAGCACGGTCGCATGGAAGGCGATCGTCGCCACGCGCGCGAACAGGACGATGGCGGCCTTCACCGCGGGCCCTGTCATGCTCGCGAACAGATCGACGCGGATGTACTCCTCGTCCTTGGCGATCAGGCCGTAGGCGAAGAAGTAGATCCACATCGCCGACATGATCGAGATTTCCTGGACCCAGACGAAGCTGCGGCCGAACAGGCCGCGGCCGACGATCTCGATCCCGTTGATCGAGACCATGAGTGCCAAGAACGCGATCGAGACGGCCAGGACGACGCGCTTGCTTGCAACGAGATAGGAGCGGAGGACGCGGTCGAGCGTCCCCCGCTCCATCACGGGATCAAGGCTCACTGTGCCGGGATCGCGGCGACCTTCGCGGCCAGGCCCTTCGGGATGGTGCCGTCCGCTTCGAGAGCGGCGTTGATCGCCTTGGCCTTCTCACGCCAGGGACCGAGATCGGGCTCGAGGACGGTGACGCCCATCTCCTTCTCGGCCTTGCCGCGCTTCTCGGTGAAGCCGCGCGCCGACTCCGCCTTGTAGGCGGCGCCGCCGGCCTTGGCGGCCTCGGCCAGGATCTTCCTCTGCGCGTCGGTCAGGCCGGCCCACTTCCGCTGGTTCATCATGATGTTGACGACCTGGTAGTACTCGTCGGTCCGCGTCCAGAACTTGCCGATCTCGGCATTCTTGCCGTCATAGGCGATGCCGATGGTCTCGGGGCCGGCCTCGATGATCCCTTGCTTGAACGCGAGGTACATCTCCGGCCGCGGCACGACGATCGTGTTGGCGCCGAGGCCCTTCCAGGTCTCGATCGCGACCTTCGACTCCCAGATCCTGAGCTTGAGCCCCTGCATGTCGGCCGGAGTCTTGATCGGGCGGACGCTGATCACGCCGCGCGGGTCCATCTGCCACCAGGTCCAGTCCTCGTCGAGGACGATCGCACCCAAGCTTCGGAGCTTGTCGAGGCCCGGCTTGAAGGCGTCGCTCTTGAGGAAGTTCGCCTGGTGCGCGTGGGAGGTGAAGACGTAGGGCGCCGAGATGATCCGGGTCTCGTCGATCAGCGTGGTGAGGAACTCCGGATAGAGAAGGTGCATGTCCTGGGTGCCGGCAAGCACGTTGCGCTGCTGCTCGGGGATGGGCCCGAGCTGGCCGGCATGGAAGACCTGGACCTTCATCTGGCCTTGCGACAACCGGTCGACTGCGGCGGCAAAGGCGTCCGCGCCGACGCCCGAATGGGCCGTCTGCGGGTCGACGGTTCCAAGCCTGAACGTAATCTGCTGCGCGGATGCTTGCCAGGCGAACCCGAGCAGCGCCGCTCCGACGAGAAGCCCTAACCTAGTCATCTCCCAGTTCCTCCCGGTTCGTGGTGAACGCGTTCCCGTGGACGGCGGGTATTTGCCTCTCCGGCCACATGTTTCTTTTGCTCAAGGATAGGCTAGCGGAGGAAAACGATAAGATGTAATTGGAAATCGGGATCATGATGATCGGCAGGACGGATCATGAGGATCAGTCTCGACCAGGTTGAGGCGCTGGTTTGGATCGCGCGCCTCGGCAGCTTCCGCGCCGCCGCCCATCAGCTGAATGTCAGCCAGCCGGCGATCTCCGGCCGTATCCGCGAACTCGAGCGCCAGCTCGGCGGCTCGCTTTTCCATCGCGACGACTATCGCCCTCGCCTGACCGACCTCGGCATGCAGACTGTCCGCCATGCCGAGCAGATCCTCACCCTGGCCCGCGCACTCGAAGACCAAGCCGATCCGGCGAAGACGCTGCGCGGCCCGATCCGGATGGGCTTCGCCGACTCCTTCGCGCTGACTCACATGCCGGCGCTGCTGGCGCGGGTCGAGAAGGCCTATCCGGCGGCCGAGTTCGAGATCGTCATCGACTTCTCGGCCAACCTCGATCGCAAGCTGCAGGCGGGCCAGCTCGATTTCGCGATCCTGACCGAGCCCGAGCCCAGTCCCGACATCGCGGTCGAGCCCTTGGAGGACCTGGACCTTGCTTGGGTGGCAGGCAAAGGCCCGAACCTTCCATCGCGCGCGCTGACGCCATCCGACCTCAAGGCCTATCCGATCATCACCAACCCGAGGCCATCCAAGCTCTACGCGACCATCCAGGAGTGGTTCGCAAGCGTCGGCGACATGCCGACACGGCTCTATACCTGCAACAGCCTCAGCATCATGGCGAACCTCGCGAGCAAGGGCTTCGGCCTGAGCCTCCTGCCAGTCGGGCTGTTCCAGAGCGAGATGAAGCGCGGCGCGCTCCGCGTGCTCCAGGTGAAGCCCGCGCTGCCGAAGCATCACCTGGCAATCGCCTACCGCATCGACCCGGGACGGCCGAACCTGAAGCCGATTCGCGACGTCTGTCACGCGCTGGTGACCTCGGCGGCGAAGCGGAAGTAGCGGCCTATACGTTTCTTATCGGAAAGCGATTGTTGACAGCGGCCGCTCGTCGCTGATTCGATTGATGCCGTCCCTCCCTCGACACCGATCTTCGAAAAGGACTCCGCCATGGCGAGCATCGAAGCCGCGCTCGACAAGCTATTCGCCGGCTATGGCGGCAACCGCCCCGGCTGCACGGTCGCAATCGTGCACGACGGCAAGACGCTGCTGAGCAAAGGCTACGGCATGGCAAGCGTCGATCTCTGCGTGCCGAACACGCCCGAGACCGTGATCCGCATCGGCTCGCAGACCAAACAGCTCGCGGTGTTCCTCGCCTTCCTGCTGATCAAGGAAGGCAAGCTCGGCTATGACGACGAAGTGCGGAAGTACCATGAGGATCTTCCCGACTACGGCGTACCGGTGAAGATCTCGCACGTGATGACCAATGTCAGCGGCCTTCGCGAATTCCTCGACTTGATCTCGCTTTCCGGCGCCGATGCCCGGTCGCCGATCTCGGCGACCGAGGTCTCCAAGCTTATGCGCGGCCAGCCGGACCTGAACTTCCGGCCGGGCGAGCGGCTGATGTACTGCAACACCGGCTTCCGTCTGCTCTCGGAGATCGTCGAGAAGATCGGCGGCGACTCGATGGAGAACCTGCTCAAGAAGCGGATCTTCGAGCCGCTCGGCATGGCCAACTCGCGCCTGATGCGACTCGACGACGAGATCGTGCCCGGTCTCGCCACCCATCACCTGCAGCAGCCGGACGGCAGCTACAAGAAAGGTCGCTGGGGCGTGCCGGTCGCCGGCGAAGGCAGCGCCGTCTCGACCGTCGGCGACATGCTCGTCTGGGCGGCCAATATGGTGTCCGACAAACCGAAAGTCGGCACGCCCGAAATCTTCGCGAAGATGCAGACGCAGCCCAAGTTCAACAGCGGCCGTACCAGTATCTACGCCCATGGGCTTCAGTCGGCGCCCTGGCGCGGCGCGCATGGCATCGGCCATGGCGGCGGCGTGCCCGGCGGCCGCTCCGGTACCTACCAGTTTCCGGAGCACAAGCTGACGATCGCCATCCTCGGCAATGTCGACAACATCGCCCCCTACACGCTGTCGCGGAAGATCGCCGACATCGTGCTCGGCGACCGTCTCACGCCGATGCCCCCGGCGCCGAAGGCGGCCGATCTCGAGAAGCTCGCCGGCCTCTACTGGGACGACGCGCGCGCCGAGCCGATGGAACTCGTCGTGGAGAACGGAGAACTCGTCTCGCGCCTCGGCCACAAGACGCCGATGTGGCAGCTCTCGCCCGGCGCCTTCACGCCGATGAGCGGCGTGCACGAGCAGGAGTATCGGCCGAGCGCTAACGGCTTCGAGGCGACCGACTCCGGACGATCGGCATCGTGGCGCCGGATCGACGGCTTCAACGCGCCGAAGAGCGACCTCGGCGAGGCGCTCGGCGCCTATCGCAACGAAGGTCTCGAAGCGACCTACACGATCTCGAATGGCGGCGACCGCCTGCTGCTCGACATGCAGGGCGCGCTGGGGCGCAAGCACATGGGCCTGACGCCGATCCTGAAGGACGTCTATGTCGCGTCCGCCCTCGGCCCGCGCCAGTGGGGCGGCGACTTCCAGCCGGTGCTGCATCTCGTCCGCGACGGCGGCAAGGTGGCCGGCCTCCACGTCTCGACTGACCGCAACAAGAAGATCCGCTTCGCCCGCACCTCTTCCTAAGGGAGTCCGCCATGAGCGAGTTCGACCGCCTGATCGATCCGGCGACGATGCCGGGCCTCACCTTCGAGCAGCAGACCTACGAAGTCTCGCGACGCCTTGCCGCCTTCGATCGACGCCGTTTCCTCGGTGGCTCCGCCGCCTTCCTCGCAGCATCGGCCGGCCTCTCTGTCCCGGCAATGGCCCAGCGCAAGGGCGGCAATCTCCGGATCGGCCGGTCGAGCGACCCGGACACGCTCGATCCGCAGAAGACCACCAGCTTCACCTCGCACGAAACCTTCACCCAGATCTTCGACGGCATGGTGATGCGCGACGAGAAGGGCAACGTGCTGCCTCATCTCGCGCTCAGCTGGGAGTTCCAGGACGACAACAAGCGCGTCGTCTTCAAGCTCCGCCCCGGCGTCGTCTTCCATGACGGCACGCCGTGCAACGCCGAGGCGGTGGCCTTCACCGTGAAGCGCCATCTCGACCCGGCGACGGCGTCGCCGACCAAGTTCATCTGCGGTCCGCTGCAGCGGGCCGAGGTCATCGACGACCTCACCGTCGCCTACATCTACGGCGCACCGTTCGTCACGCTGTGGGTCGGTCTCGGCGGCGCCTATCAGGCGATCCTGTCACCGACCGCCGTGCAGAAGCTCGGCAACGACTTTGGCCGCAATCCGGTGGGATCCGGCCCATTCAAGTTCGAGAAGTGGCAGCCGGACTCGGGGATCAAGCTCGCCCGCAACGACAAGCACATGTTCATCAACAAACGTTTCAAGAACGACAAGCCGGCGCATCTCGACTCGATCGAGTACGTGGTCATCCCAGAAGACGCGCCGCGTCTCGCAGCGCTGCAGTCGAACGAGATCCAGGTGATCGCCGGATTCAACGCGGTACCGCTCGATAAGCTGGCGCAGGTCAAGCGCTTGCGAAACGTGAAGGTCCTGACGCGGACCGCGCTGTCCTGCTTCGGGCTCTGCTTCAACACCAAGCTGGCGCCGACCAGCGACCTCAAGGTCCGCCAGGCCCTCAGCATGGCGATCGACAAGAACAAGGTTATGCAGCTGGCGCTTGGCGGCAACGGCGAGCTCGCCTACAGCCCGCTCGGGCCTGCTTTCTCGCAGGTGCTGCCGAATGCCAAGGACATCGCGCCGAAGTACGATCCGGCCAAGGCAAAGGCGTTGCTGGCCGAAGCCGGCGCTGCCAACCTGAAGCTCCGGCTGTCGACCGGCGACGACTCGACCAATCGCCGCGCCGCCGAGGTGATCCAGGCCGAGCTCAAGGCGGTCGGCGTCGACGTGGCGATCGAGGCCGTGCCGGGAGCGGAAGCGGCGGTGATCCAGAGAAAGGGCGAGCACCCGCTCTATCTCCTCAACTACCGCTACACCGACGGCGACGTGCTGCACATCCTGCTTCACAAGACCGGCGCGTTGAACCGTGGCTTCTACACCGATCCGCGGACCGACGACCTGCTCGAGAGGCAGCGCCTCGAGTTCGATCCGAAGAAGCGCGATGCAATGATCCACGAAGTCCAGAAGATCGCGATCGAGCAATGCTGGTGGCTGCCGCTCTACGCCGACGTCACCGCCGTCGCCATCCGCGACAGTGTCGAGGACTTCGAGAACGCCTGGGATGCGCGCATCTACTACAAGGACGTGTGGCTGAAGGCCTGACCGGTCGCCTCCTGGGATGCTGGGTTACCTCGTCCGCCGGGTGCTCTCGGCGCTGGTCGTGATCGTCTGCGTCGTCTTCGTCGTGTCGGCGATGTCCAAGCTGGTACCCGGCGACATCGTCGACATGATGGAGGCGGGCAATCCCGGCATGACCGAGCAGGACAAGGCGGTCCTGCGCGAACAGCTCGGCGTCAACAAGCCGGTGCTCGAAACCTTCACGTCATATCTCGGCGGCATGATCAAAGGCGACCTCGGCAATTCTACCCGGCTCCGGTCGAGCGCGGCGACGCTGATCGCCGAGCGCGTGCCGGCGACGCTGGAGCTGGCGCTGACCGCGCTGGTCCTGGCGCTGGTGCTGGCGATGCCGCTCGGAATCCTCTGTGCGCTCAAGCAGGGCACGACCATCGACTATTTCGGCACCATCATCTCGGTGCTGGGTGTTGCCGTGCCCGGATTCCTCGTCGGCATCATCCTGATCCTGGTCTTCTCGGTCGAGCTGCAATGGCTGCCCTCGACCGGCTACAAGGGCTCGGTGGTCGTCGCTGCATGGAACGCGCTTCTCGCCTGGGACTTCTCGATCCTCTGGGACCGGCTCCGCTACATCCTGATGCCGGCTGCCTCGCTTGCCTTCGCCGTCGTCGCGATCAACGTGCGCCTCATCCGCTCGACCATGCTCGAAGTCATCCGCCAGGACTATCTGCAGTTCGCCCGCGCCAAGGGTGTGCCGGAGCGGACCGTCTACCTGAAGCACGCCTTCCGCAACGCGCTGATCCCGACCGTCACGATTGTCGGCCTCCAGCTCGGCAACCTGCTGGGCGGCACCTACATCATCGAGAACGTCTTCGCCTGGCCCGGCATCGGCCGGCTTGCCGTTCAGAGCATCTTCTGGCGCGACTACCCGCTGATCCAGGCCAACGTCCTGGTCGCCGCCAGCCTCTTCGTCTTCCTCAACATCCTGATCGACGTGACCTATCGCCTGATCGATCCGCGCATCCGCTACGCCCGCCGCTGACGTGTCCACGATCGAAACCACCGAAACGCTCGATCCGCCGGTCTCGGCGACGCGGCGCTTTCTTTCCGAGCTGGCCAGGAGCCCGAAGGGGCTAACCGGCTTCGTCCTGATCGTGGCAGTTCTGCTGGTCGCTCTTCTGGCCCCCCTTCTCGCTCCCCACGACCCGGCGCAGCAGATCCTGGCGGCCCGCTTCCTGCCCCCGGCCTTCGCCGAGGACGGCGAGTGGAGCCGCGTGCTCGGCGGCGACAATCTCGGCCGTGACATCTTCTCGCGCGTCCTCTACGGCTCGCAGACCTCGATCATGGTGGCTCTGCTGGTCGTCTTCAACGCGATGGTGACCGGCTCGATCCTGGGCGCGATCTCCGGCTACTTCGGCGGCATCGTCGATGCGGTGATCATGCGCATAGCCGACTTCCAGCTTTCCTTCCCCTTCATCCTGGTGGCGCTCCTGCTGCTGGCGATCGTCGGGCCTGGTTTCTGGACCATGGTGTTCGCGCTGTCGGTGGCACTCTGGGTCAGCTTCGCGCGCCTGGTGCGCGGCGAAACGCTCAAGATCCGAGAGCTCGAGTACATCCAGGCAGCGAAGTCGATCGGCGTCGGCCATGCCGCGATCATCTTCGGCCATGTAATCCCGAACGTGCTGCCGACGATCATCGTTCTCGCCACGCTCGACATCGCCGCGGTCGTGCTCTACGAGGCGGCGATCAGCTTCCTCGGCCTCGGCACTCAGCCGCCGACACCCTCTTGGGGCATGATGATCAGCGAGGGCCGCAACTATCTCTTCGAGAACTACTGGATGGCGCTCGGCCCCGGCATCGCGATCATGACGACATCGATCGCCATCAACCTGTTCGGCGATTTCCTCCGCGACACCTACGATCCGCGCCAGGAGAGGCTGTGAGCGAGCCGCTGCTGACAATCGACAACCTGGTCACGCGCTTCCCGACCAAGCGCGGGCGATTGACCGCCGTCGATGGCGTCAGCCTGACTCTCGAACGGCGCGAGACGCTGGGCCTGGTCGGCGAGAGCGGCTCAGGCAAGTCGGTGCTCGGCCTCTCGGTCATGCGCCTGGTGCAGCCGCCGGGCAGGATCGAGGGCGGCAGCATCCGCTTCGACGGCACCTCGCTCCTCGACCTCGACGAGGAGGCGATGCGGCGGCTGCGAGGGCAGCGCCTTGCGATGATCTTCCAGGATCCGACCGCGACGTTGAACCCGGTCCTCACCATCGGCGAGCAGATTGCAGAGGTCCTGCGCTGGCACACGCCCGACCTCTCGACGACGGAGATGCGCGAGCGCGTGACCGAGATGCTGGACCGGGTCGGCATCCCCAATGCCGGCCGCCGCTTCGGCGACTATCCGCACGAATTCTCGGGCGGCATGCAGCAGCGGGTGATCATCGCCGCCGCCCTGATCCTGAACCCGCACCTGGTAATCGCCGACGAGCCGACAACGGCGCTCGACGTCACGGTGCAGGCGCAGATCCTGGAGCTGCTCCGCAAGCTCAAGGACGGCGAGCCCGAGACCGCGATCGTCCTGGTCAGCCACGGTCTCG
>CAZDGR010000140.1:0-10429 GCA_964504845.1 uncultured Rhizobium sp.
CACGAGCGCGGTCTCGACCACGCCGGCATTGTTGACCAGCACGTCGACCGGCCCGTTCTTCTCCACCGCTTCTCGGTGCGCCTTCTCGATCGCCTTGGGATCGGAAACGTCGGCGGCAATCGCCACCGCCTTCAGCTTGGCCGCCGCCTCGTCCAGCCGCCCCTTGTCCCGCCCGATGAGGGTGAGGCGCATCCCCTCGCCGGCCAGAGCCTCGGCAATGGCGAGCCCAATGCCGCGTCCGCCCCCGGTGACGAGGGCGTGGTGATGCCCCATCACGTTTGCGGGTACAAAGCTCAAATCGCTCGTCCGACCAACTACCATCGGCGCCGACTTCCGAGCTCGCCTTTGTACTTTTTCCGAACGGCAGCACGAGCTCTTAGGAAAGGGTCTCGACGAAAGCGCTCGCTTAGCTTTCGACGCTCTTCGACAATTTTCGGAGCACGTTCAAAGAGCCTCCTGGCTTCCGAGATTTCAACTCCCTCCCGCTCTGACAGCCATACTATAAAACGGTCATCGGCTTGGGCTTTTGCATTCTCGACAGCGTCGTCATATCGCTTGCTGGCCAATTCTTCAGGACTTTCTGGTCGCTCGGCCCAAAAGATGTAAGCGAGCAGCCCTGGTATGACGATCCACATAAACCTAATTGCCGGCACGTACCATGAGACACCGACTACCGCTACCAATGCCAGGACAGCGATCAACCTTGATCGCAATGACTTTATGCGTTGCGCCTTGTAGCTTTGCAAATCAGCTTCGTTAGGAGGAAAGTCCTGCCTGTTGGGCGCCATTTCGGCATACATGGAGTGCCAATGCGCGTTGATTGCGCTGACGATCCGAGTTTCAAGAGAAGGCTCTGGGCCATCAGCAACGCTTTTTGAGTTGAAGCCATTCTTGAAAGCATCAAGCTTATCGATCCATGCCTGCTCACAAATGCGCAACTGAGACAGGTCCCAAACGTTCTCAATAATCACGCATCGGAACTCTTCCGATCGGCCGCGCCAAGCTTGTTGAAGTTTAGCTGAATGGTGATTGCCTTTCCGGAGCAGATACTCATGTTGGCGTAGTCGTTCGGCAATTTCGACGCTTGAGCCGACGTAGTAGCGTTTGGTCGGGAGGTGAACGATTCCGTATACGCCACTGATCTTTCCGCTCGCACGCCCATCAATTGTCGGGAATTCTTGTCGGACGGCACTTCCAGTAACCTCAGTTTGCTCACTTGGAGTCTGCGAGAGTGACGGCTCGACCTCTTGCTGGAACAAATCACTCGTTTGCAAGTCGGGCGCACCTAACGCAGTCGCCGAAGGCTTAGATTGCTTCTCCCGCTTTCTGTGCCTTGCAAACATCTGATCATATGCGCTCCTGCGCGCTTCCTGCTCAATTTGCTCCTGGAGTCGCAGCGACTCACTTGGATCATTGACTGGCCCTTTCTCATCGCGATTGGCCATCTTTTGCTCAGGCATCCAGCCTGTTCCACCCAGCACCTGATGCGGATGGAAGTTCCCAAAAGGTATTTGCGCGATCGTTACCCATCAGACGCTCGCCGCCGTCTCGGCCGCCATCTCGGCGGCGCGGCGGAGGTTGCGTTCGAACTGGTCCTTGCCGGCGGCGTATTGCACCGGCCAGGGCTGATCGGCCGCCGCCTGTTTCACCGCCTCGTGCAGCGCCCAGTAGGGATCGGCGAGATGCGCGCGGGCGAGCGCGACCAGGTCGGCGCGGCCGGAAGCCACGATCGAGTTCACGTGGTCGGCCTCGAAGATGTTGCCGACTGCCATGGTCGCGATCCCGACCTCGTTCCGGATGCGGTCGGAGTACGGCGTCTGGAACATGCGGCCGTAGAGGGGCTTCGCGCTGGTCGAGGTCTGGCCGGCCGAGACGTCGATCAGGTCGCAGCCGGCCTCCTTGAAGGCGCGCGCGATCTCGACCGCGTCGTCGCCGTCGTTGCCGCCTTCGACCCAGTCGGTCGCGGAGATGCGGACCGACATCGGCTTGTTCGCCGGCCACGCCCGGCGCATTGCGGCGAAGACCTCGAGCGGATAGCGGAGCCGGTTGGCCAGCGAGCCGCCGTATTCGTCGGTGCGCCGGTTCATCAGCGGCGTCAGGAAGCTCGACAGCAGGTAGCCGTGGGCGGCGTGCAGCTCGACCATGTCGAAGCCGGAAGCCAGCGCGCGCTCCGTCGCCTTCGCGAACTCGGCCTTCACGCGGTCCATGTCGGCCAGGTCCATCGCCTTCGGCACCTGGTTCGCCGGCGACCACGGGATCGCCGATGCCGCGATCAGCGGCCAGCCGCCGGACGGCAGAGGCTCGTTGTCGCCTTCCCAGGAGAGCTTGGTCGCCCCTTTGGGGCCGGCATGCCCGAGCTGCAGGCAGATCTTCGCGCCCGATCCGGCGTGAACGAAGTCCGTGATGCGTTTCCACGCCGCGACGTGCTCGTCCTTGTACAGGCCGGTGCAGCCGGGCGAGATGCGGCCGTCGCGGGCGACGTCGGTCATCTCGGTGAAGACCAGCCCTGCCCCGCCCTGGGCGCGCGATCCAAGATGCACCAGGTGGAAGTCGTTCGGCGTGCCGTCCTCGGCCGAGTACATGCACATCGGCGAGACCACGACCCGGTTCTTGATCCAGAGTCCGCGCAGCTTGAAGGGCATGAACATCGGCGGGCCGGCGCGCTCGGTTCCCGTCGCGCTGCGCGCGACCCAGCGCTCGACCTTGTCGACGAAGCGGCGGTCGCGAAGCTTCAGGTTCTCGTGCCCGATCCGCTGGCTTCGGGTCAGCAGGCTGTAGGCGAACTGCATCGGCTCGAGCCTGGCGTAGCGGCGCACGTTCTCGAACCACTCGGTCGAGTTGCGGGCGGCACTCTGCAGGCGCAGCACCTCGATCCGCCGCTCGGTCTCGTAGGCGGTCAGCGCCGCGGTCAGGTCGTGCGAACCGCGGAGGTACTTGGCGAGCGCGATCGAGTCCTCGAGTGCGAGCTTGGTGCCGGAGCCGATCGAGAAATGCGCCGTGTGCGCGGCGTCGCCCATCAGCACCAGGTTGTCGTGGCTCCAGCGCTGGTTCGAGACCCGGATGAAGTTGATCCAGGGGTTCGCCATGTGGCGGGCGTTGCTGATCAGCTTGTGGCCGCCGAGCCACTTGCCGAACAGCGCCTCGCCGAAGGCGCAGGTGGCGTCCGCATCGGCCGTATCGAGACCCGACTTCGCCCAGGTCTCCTCGTCGGTCTCGATGATGAAGGTCGAGGTCTCGTCGTCGAATCGGTAGCAATGCGCCTGGAACCAGCCGTGCTCGGTTTCCTGGAAGATGAAGGTGAAGGCGTCGAACACCTTCCTGGTGCCGAGCCAGACGTATTTGCACTTCCGCCGGTCGAGATCCGGGCGGAACACGTCGGCATGCGCCTCGCGGATGCGGCTGTTGAGGCCGTCGGATGCCACGATCAGGTCGGCGTTCGACCAGGGCGAGAGATCGGAGACGTCGGTCTCGAAGCGAAGCTCGACCTCGAGCTCCTCGGCCCGCTTCTGCAGGATGTTGAGGAGGCGCTTGCGTCCGATGCCGCAGAATCCGTGGCCCGTGGAGGTCACCACCTCGCCCTTGAAGTGGACGTCGATGTCGTCCCAATGGGCGAAAGTGCCGGTGATCTCGCGCCAGCTCGGCTCGTCGGCGGCCTTGAGGTGCGCCTGGGTCTGGTCGGAGAAGACCACCCCCCAGCCGAAGGTGTCATAGGGGCGATTGCGCTCGACCACGGTCACCCGATGCCGGGGATCGGCACGCTTCATCAGGATCGCGAAGTAGAGTCCGGCGGGGCCGCCGCCGATGCAGACGATGCGCAAGGGGCTCACCCCTCCTTTCGAGGGACGAGCCTAACCTCTGGCGGCTAGAAAGTGTAACGGGTCAATGCCACCTGGCTGCCGTTTGGAAGCGTCATGGTCGCAGTCGTCTGCGAGGAGAACTGGATCGTGACCGTCCCGCTGGTGGACGACGAGGTGGGTCCGGTGAAGCTGCTGGAGGTGAAGTAGCTCCCGCCCGAATAGGTTGAAAGCGTCCCGGTGAAGGTCGTCGCCGAAGTCATGGCGCCGCTGGCCACGTACCAGGTCGCCTGACCGGTCGAGCTGTACATGTAGAAGCTGACATACATCGTCGTGTCCTGGGCTTCGATGAAGAAGCCCCGTCCCGGCTCGCTGGCGTTCCACCACCAGCCGGTCTGCGGATATCCGGATGCGGTGCTGATCGCCGACCCGTTCGTGATGAAGTCGAACCGCGTGATCGAGTGGCCGGAGTCCCAGCCGGTCGACGAGGTCCAGAAGTAGATCGTGCCCGTGCGGTCGTTGCTGAAATTGATCTGGACCCAGCCGGGCGTACCGATCGCGGTGGCGGCCTGGTAGCTCCCCGACAACGTCTGGCCGCCGCTGTACTGCTGCATGGAGGCGAAATAGGAGCTCGACGAGCTCATCGCGGCGGGCCCCGACACGTACCAGACCGGTGACCCGTCCGAGGCATAGGAGTAGAAGGCGAAGAAGACGTTGCTGCCGCTGACCTCCAGCGAGTAGCCGCGGCCGGACTCGGTCGTGCTCCACCACCACCCGCTCTCGGGCAGCGGCGTCGAGGTGCCGTTTCGGAACTGAGAGATGGCGGAGGCGGTCTGGTTGAAGCGCCTGGCGTTGTCGGCCGAGCTCGACAGGCTGCGGTCGATGCCTGTCGCAAGCCCGTTGTAGGTGACGTTCGGGTTGCTGAAGTAGCCGACCGTGGGGCACGAGATCCCGAGCGCGGTGCACCTGTCCGAGTACGACATGATCGTCCGGAAGCGATTGGTCGTATCGACGTAGCCGTAGGCATGGACGTTCGAGGTCGCCTCCGGATGGACATATCGGTCGTGGTAGGCGCCGATGTTATGGCCGGTCTCGTGCGCGAAGGTATAGCCCGACGTCATGCAGGAACGCTGGGTGACCTGAAAGCCATAGGCCGGGTTGCCGTTGTAGATCCAGGCGATGCCGCAGGCGTCATAGAGATCCTCGACGATCAGCGCGACCAGGTCGGCGTTGTTGGCGGTCCTGAGCGTATGGATCGTGTCCATCACGCCGTCGCTGTTGGTGGTGAACTTGGTGAGGATGTTGGACGAGCTGGTGTAGCTGCCTTCGGTGTAGGAGATCTGGCCGCTGCCGACCAGGTTCAGCTGCACGGTGACGCCGCTGTTGGTGAAAGCGGTGTTGGTGGTGGCGACGGCGAGCTGGATCTCGCTCGAGATGTTCGAGCTCGCAGCCGCAGCCGCCGAGGTGTAGGCGACATAGACGTTCACTGTCGTGTTGGCGCCCGACGCGATGGCGCGGGCGATCGGCGGCGGTGCATGCTGATGCCTGGCGGGTCCCGGCGGCGCGATCAGCAGCGACGGCGCGTCGCCCTCGGCGCCGATCGGCGGCGTGCCCGACGGCGGCTTATGGCTTTCCGCCACGTGGTGATGGGTGGGGAAGGCCTCGGTGTCGATTTCGGCGATCGCATGGACGGCGCCGGCGACCGACCGGATCTCGATCATCCGCGTCCCGTCGAAGACCTGTCCGGTAACGGTTGAGCCGTCGATCACCAGAACCGCCGCATGACCGGGTTGGCCGGCGACATGGCCGGTCCAGATCGTCCGGCCGTCGGAGGCGCGCTCCAGCGACTTGCCGACCAGGCTCAGGCCGACGTCCGGGAAGGCAGGGATCTCGACCGACAAGGGTTTGGTCGCGGCCTTGGCGCCGGCCATCATCGGTGCGTCCGGCAAGATGCGGGCGGCAAGATAGTCGGTATCGACGATCGCCGTCCGCGAGCGCTTTACTGTCGCCGGGAAGGTCGAGGGACGGGCGTCGCGGGCGATCGCGGCCGCCCCCACCGGGACATCACGGAACAATCCGTCGGCGAGAACCTCGACGGAGAAGACCAGGGCTGCCGCGACGAGCGCGGCGCCGAGAAACGACCGGCGCATACGACTTCCCCCGAACAAAAATCACCCGCCGAGAATATAGATTAAGGTCGGCCCTTTAGGAAAATGCCTAGAATGTGAAGCGCGTCAGGTCGACTTGGCTTCCGCTCGGCAGGGTCAGCACCGCCGACGAGCCCGAGGCGAACTGGATCGTGACCGCACCGATGTTGCTGGCGCCGTTCGGCGCGCGGAACGCCGAGGTCAGCGTGCTGCCGCCCGAGTACTCCTGCAACGTCCCCTGGAAGACGTTGGGCGAGGTCATCACGCCGGAGGCGATGTACCAGACCGCCTGCCCCGCGGCGTTGTACATGTAGAAGCTGACGAACATCGAGGTGTTCTGCGCCTCGATGAAGTAGCCGCGGCCGGCCTCGCTCGCGTTCCACCACCAGCCCGTCTGAGGATATCCGGGCGCCGGTCCGCCGACCGAGCCGTTGGTGATGAAGTCGAAGCGGTCGATCGAGATGCCGGTGCCGCCGGGGAAGACGACGTAGGCGGTGGTCTCGGAGGTGAAATAGATCTGCAGCGTGCCGGCGGAGCCGATCACGCTCGCCGGCTTGTAGCTGCCGTTCAGCGTCTGCCCGCCCGAATACTGCTGCAGGTCGCCGACATAGGTCTGCTTGTTGTCCTTCAGCTGGCCCGAGGAGACGTACCAGAGCGCGGTGCCGTCGGCGGCGTAGGAGTATGCGGCGAAGAACAGCGCGTTGCCCTGGATCTCGATCGAGTAGCCGCGCCCGGCCTCGCTCGCGTTCCACCACCAGCCGCTGGCCGGCGTCGGCGTCGCCACCGTGCCGTTACGGAATGCAGAGATCGCGGCCCGCGTCTCGGTCAGGCGCCGGGCATTGTAGGCCGCCTGGGTCGACCAGGGGCTCACGCCGAGGGGCGCGCCGGCGTAGCTGAGATAGGGGGAGCTGAAGAACGGGACGCGCGCGCAGCTGAAGCCCTGGGCCCGGCACCTGTCGTCATAGGCCATGATCGTCCGAAAGCGGGCCGACGTATCGACATAGCCGTAGTTGTAGGCGCTCGACGAGGCGTCGCTGGTGACATGACGGTCGTGCTCGGCGCCCATGTTGTGCCCAAGCTCGTGGACGAAGCTGTAGTTGCTGGTGGCGCAGCTCCGCGTCACCACCGAGAAGGCGTATTGCGGATAACCGTTGTAGAGCCAGGCAAGGCCGCAGTATTCGGACCGCTCGGTGAGATAGACGACGAGATCGGCTTTGAGGCTGCTGCGCAGCGAGTGGACCGTGTCCAGGCGGCCATCCGAGGTTCCGGTCAGATCGTTGAGGATCGTCTCGTAGCTGCGCGCCGACTCATCGTATCCGCTGACCTGCTGCGAGCCGACAAGGTTGAGCGTGATCGGGATGCCGGAATTGGCATAGACGGCGTTCGAGGTCGAGACCGCGAGCCGGATCTCGCTGCCGATGTCGGCGCTCGCCGCGGCCGAGCGGTCGCCGTAGACGACGAGCACGTTGAGCGTGGTGCTGCCGTCGGCCGCCGCTCGCGGTGCATCCGGCGCAGGCGCCGGAACGAACGCGGGCGCCTGGCCCGGCGCCTTCACGGCGTCGCCTTCCTTCGGGAAGGCCGCCTGGTCGATCTCGTTGATCCGGTGCATGCCGAGCAGGATCGGCCGGATCTCGATGGTCATCGTGCCGACCGTGATCTGGCCGGTGATCATGCCGTCCTTGATGATCAGCGTCGCGGCGCTGACCGGTGCGCCGGTCACCCGCCCGGTCCAGATCGTGCTGCCGTCGATCGTCGCCTCGACCTGTTCGCCGTCGAGGTTGAGCACGATGTCGGGAAAGAGCGGCAGCAGTATCGGCAGCAGCTTCGCCGCCAGCTTCTGACCGGCCGGGATCGCCACGTCGGGCAGCACGTTCCGGGCAAGGTATCCCGCGTCGATCATCGCGACGCGGGAGCGCTTCACCGTGCCGGCGACCGCCGGCCGGGCGCTGTCGGACATCGCGCGCGCGGAAGGAACGTCGAGAAATAGCCCTTGTGCATGTGCCGCGGCGGGCAGCAGCAGGAGGGCGATGAGGAGCACGAACCGGGGAATGCAGCTCATGCCCCTCATTGTACCAAAGGCGCGAGGCCTCAGAGGCTGGTGCGGACCTCCCAGAGCTCCGGAAAGAACACATGATCGAGCCGCTGGCGAAGGTATGAGACGCCCGCGGTGCCGCCGGTGCCCTGCCTGAAGCCGATCACCCTCTTGACCGTCGTCATGTGCCTAAAGCGCCATTGCTGAAAGGAATCCTCGATGTCGACGAGTTCCTCGGCGAGCTCGTAGAGATCCCAGTAGCGATCGGGATCGCGGTATATCGCTACCCAGGCGTCCCGCACGGAATCGTGCCCCCGATACGACTCGCTAAAATCGCGTTCCAGAACTTCAGGTGCGATAAACAGCCCGCGGCGGGCCAAGAGGCGATGCGACTCGTCGTAGAGGCTCGGTCGTTCCAGCATGGCGACCAGCCGCGCATGCAGCTCGGGGCGATGGCTGTGCGGCGCGAGAAGCGCGCGATCCTTGTTGCCGAGCGCGAACTCGAGCAGCCGGTACTGATAGGACTGGAAGCCCGAGGACTTCCCCAGCGATTCGCGGAAGGAGAGATAATCCGCAGGCGTCATCGTCGACAGCACGTCCCAGGACTGGATCAGCTGGGCGAAGATGCGGGTGACTCGGGCCGTCATCTTGAAGGCCGGCGACAGGTCGTCCGCCCTTATCTTCGCGATCGCCGCGTCCAGCTCGTGCAGCGCGAGCTTGAGCCAGAGCTCGCTCGCCTGATGGATGGTAATGAACAGGAGCTCGTCGTGGCTCTCCGAGCGCGGGTGCTGCGCGTCGAGAAGCCGGTCGAGGGCGAGATAGTCGGCATAGCTCATCTCGCCGCGGAAGTCGGTATGAGCGCCGCTCGACATCTTTAGTTGCGCCCGCCGTCGACGATGAAGTTCTGCGCCGTCACCAGCCGGCTGTCGTCGGCAGAGAGCCAGAGGATCATGCGAGCGATGTCGGCCGGGTAGAGCTTCTCCGGCAGGCACTGCTGCTTCATCAGATCGGCTTCCGCTTCGGGCGTCAGCCACATCTTGATCTGGCGTTCGGTCATGATCCATCCCGGCATCACCGAGTTGACCCGGATCATGTCGCCGCCGAGATCGCGGGCGAGTCCGCGGGTCATGCCGATCACCGCCGCCTTCGCCGCCTGATAGACAGCGAGGTTGCGCGTCATCGCGACGAAGCTCATCGAGCTCAGGTTGACGATCGTGCCGCCGCCGGCCTTGCGCATGCCTGGCACCACGGACTGGATCGCGAAGAACTGATGACGGAGGTTGGTCGCGATCCGCTCGTCCCAATAGGCTTCGGTTACGTCCTCGATCGCGTGGCGGTCGTCGCGGGCGGCGTTGTTGACCAGCGCCGCGATCGACCCGAGGCTCGACGATATCTCGCCGATTGCCGTCTGGTAGGCCTTGGTGTTGCGGATGTCGCACTTTCGGAACAGCGGCACCGGCAACCCCTTGCCCCCGATCGTCTCGATCAGCGCCTGGGATGCCGGCTCGTCGAGATCGACGAAGCCGACCTTCGAGCCCTGGGCACAGAAATGCTCAACGATGCTGGCACCGATGCCGGAGCCGCCGCCCGAAACGAAGACGACCCGGTCCCTGAGGCTCGGGTAAACAGCGAAGCTCGGCATGAAGCCCTCTAGAGGCTGGAGACGCGGAAGGCCACTTCGCCGGAGAGCCGGTCGCCGTTCGCAAGCAGCCGATAGCCCACATCCTCGACGCCCAGCGCGTGAAGCGCAAACCCGTTGTTGGCGTGGCTCACCGGCTCGACGCAGAAATAGGGCCGGGCCTCCGGCGTATAGATGACGACATGGCCGAAGACCGGGCTCGCCTCGATGTCCATCCGGACGCGCCGGTGCGGCCAGGTGATCGCCGCCTGCCCGTCCCAGCCATCGAAGCAATTGTCGAGGACGGTGTTCGAGACCTTCCTCGGCGTCGAGAAATCCCAGCGCGGCGGGATGTCGACGCGGGTCGTCGGCAGCACGTCGGCGTCGGCGAGCCAGACGCGCTTCAGGTTGAGCGCCAGCGTCGTGTCCTCGTCGCGGACGAAATAGGGATGCAGGCCGATGCCGGCCGGCACCGGGCTCGGATCGGTGCTCTGCACCGAGATTCCGACCGTGAGGCCGTCCTCGGTCAGGCGGAACGACTGGCGCGCGCGATAGGGAAACGGCCAGCCCTGGCGATCATGGACGTAGAGGAGGTCGGCATCGGTATCGTTCGATCGCTCGACCAGCCAGGGGCGATGCCAGCCATCGCCGTGGATCGGGTGTCTGAAGCCGGGCGTGTTGGGTCGCATGTAGATGTCGCGACCCTCGACGATCAGGCGGCCGTCGGCGATGCGATTGGAGAACGGTACGAGCGGATAGCAGGCGGTGTCCTTGCCGCTCCCGAGGGTGAGCGCATCCGGATCCGTCGGCCGCAGCAGGTCGATCTGATGCACCGGGA
>CAZDGR010000141.1:0-10406 GCA_964504845.1 uncultured Rhizobium sp.
AGCGCGGCATGGCGGATATGGGCTCGATGGAGATACCGCTTCCGGACAACACCCTGCCGATGATGACGGGGAAAGGTCCATTCGGCGCCCTGGAGATGGGCGGGATGTTCACCGTGGTGAAGGTGCGCGACGGGCTTGGCAGGAACGACTATCGCGACCCGGGCTGGTACCAGCATCCGAAGGGAACTGTGGCCTGGGAACTGCCGTCCTGAGATACGCTGCACAATCTGAATTGGAGAACGTCATGCGCATTTCGTCCTTACCGCTTGCCATTCTGCTGCTCGGCGCCGGCAGCGCGATTGCCGGCGGACCGCCCCGGTCTGATCTGGCAGCGGTCCCGCTTATGCAGCTCGCCCAGGCGGGCATGATCGACGGCGAGGTCCGCAAGCTTGACATGTCGGCAGGCAAGATCACGCTGCGGCATGGGCCGATCCCGCAGCACGACATGGCAGTGCCCATGACGATGGTCTTTCCGATGACAAACCCGTCGCTGATGAACGGCCTGGCCGTAGGGGACAAGGTCCTTTTCGGCGTCGCCAAAGAGGGCGGTTCGCTCACCGTCACCGAGATCAGAAAGGCGAACTGATCCTTTAAGCTCGCGGGGGCGGCCAGCCCGCCCCGGCTTCTGAGAACCTCACGAACCTGTGGAGCATACGATGCGAATCGCGTGTGCGCTGGAGCTTGCCGGCGTCGGTGTGATGCTTACTGTCTATCCCGCGCTTGCCGACGCCGGCCACAGCCATGGCGCGTCGCGCCCCGGCGTCGATATGGGCGGACCGGGCAAGGCCAAGGACGTCAAGCGCACGGTGCGGATCGAGACGCGGGACCGCGACTACAACGTCCAGCAGGTCCAGGTCAGGAAGGGCGAGACCGTCCGCTTCGTCATCGTCAACAAGAGCTCGATCCGGCACGAGTTCGGCATCGCGCGCCACGCAGAGCATGTCGAGCATCGCAAGATGATGGAGAAGCTACCCGACATGGTTCACGACGACGACAACGTCGTCACGATCGAACCTGGCGAGACCAAGCAAATCATCTGGCGCTTCGGCACGCACAAGGACGCGCTGACCGATCTCGAGTTCGCCTGTAACATTCCCGGTCACGCCGAGCAGGGGATGCTGGGCAAGTTTCGCGGGCTCTGAGGCGCCCCCAAGCCCGAGCCTGGGCCGTCCGGATGGCGCTCGAAACGACTTCTTACGCGTGAGCATGCGGCCCTTTACACTCGGTCCGTGATGAGCTTCACGTGTATCCTTCCACCATATGAGCTCCATCGACCCTGAGGCCCACCTGCTTGTCGTCGACGACGACGCCGAGATCCGCCATCTCATCGGCCGGTTTCTCCGTCAGCACGGCTTCCGGGTGAGCGGAGCCCGGGACGGCCGTGAGATGCGCGACGTACTCGCCAATGCCGATGTCGATCTCGTCATTCTCGATCTCATGCTGCCCGGAACCTCTGGGCTGCAGCTTTGCCGGGAGATCCGCGCGGGCTCCTCGCTGCCGATCATCATGCTGACCGCCAAGGGAGAGGATACGGACAGGATCGTCGGCCTGGAGGTCGGCGCCGACGACTATCTGGCAAAGCCGTTCAACCCGCGGGAGCTGCTGGCACGCGTCCGAGCCGTGATGCGCCGGACGGCCGTCACGGAGGCGCCCAAGGCGGCGGCGAAGGAAGTCTCCTTCGCGGGGTGGCGCCTCGACGTGATGCGCCGCCAGCTGCTCTCGCCCGCCGGGGTCGTCGTCGAGCTCTCCGGAGGCGAATACGACCTCCTGATCGCCTTCGTGGAGCATCCCAACCGCGTGCTCAGCCGCGATCAGCTCCTCGAACTCGCACGCAATCGGGTCCCGGGCAGTCTCGACAGAAGCATCGATGTGCAGGTCAGTCGTCTCAGGCGCAAGCTGGAGCGCGAGGACACGGCCGGCCTGATCAAGACCGTCCGCGGTGCCGGTTACCTCTTCACCGCGACGCCGGCGCGGAGTTGAGACGCCTCCTCCCCGACAGCCTGGCAGCGAGAACCATCGCGGTTCTCCTCCTCGGCCTCGGCCTCTTCCACCTGGGAAGCATCTGGGCCTACCAGATCGGCCTGGAGATCGGGATCGGATCGATCCGCGATCGGCAGTTTGCCGAAAGCCTGGTGTCCATCGCGCGGGCCGTCGGGGAGGCTCCAGAGTCGGAAAGGGACCGTACCGCGCATTCCCTTTCCAGTCCCAGCCTCGAGATCCATTGGGGCCGCTCCAGCATCATCGAGGCGGTCGCAGCCGAGAACGAGGCGCTGCGGCTCATGCGGCATCGCCTGCACGGCCTGGCGCAGGATCTCGACGATCGCCGGATCAGGCTCAACAACACCGACACCGGGCAGCTTCTGGCCGGCATCCAGCTGCCTGACGGAAGCTGGGTCGACTTCGCGAGTACGCTCGAGGACTCGCACGGCGCCGACCATGGCGTGGTCTTCTCGACCACGGCAATGGCTGTCGGCATCGTCCTGATCTCGATCATCCTGGTACGCGGCTTCACCGCACCGCTGCGCCGGATGGCGGCGGCGGCAGACCGGATCGGGCGGGACGTCGGCGGGCCGCCGCTCGCGGAAACCGGCCCGCGAGAAGTGCGCGACGCGGCGCGTGCGTTCAACGAAATGCAGTCTCGCATCCGCCGGCTGATCGAGGACCGTACCCAGACGCTGGCGGCAATCTCTCACGACCTGAAGACGCCGATCACGCGCCTTCGGCTTCGTGCCGAGTTCGTGGAGCTGGACGACGAGCGGGCCAAGATGATCCGTGATCTCGACGAGATGGAGATCATGATCGGCCAGGCTCTTTCGTTTCTTCGCGGCGATGGACAGGACGAGGATCTGAAGCTCGTCGACCTCTCTGCCATGCTCGACGCCATCGCCGCCGACTTGGCCGAAGCGGGTCGTCCCATCAATCTCGTGGCACCGGGACAGGCGATCGTCCGGTGCAAGCCGCTCGCCCTCAAGCGGGCGTTGGTGAATCTGATCGACAATGCCCTGAAGTACGGCGATGCCGCCCGGGTCCGCCTTCTGGAAGATGAGACGGGCTGCACCGTCACGATCGAGGACGACGGACCCGGCATTCCCGAAGAAGACCGGGAGGTCGTCTTCAGGCCCTTCTTTCGACGAGAGACAAGCCGCAGTCGCGAGACTGGCGGCGCAGGGTTGGGACTGACGATCGCCCGCACGGTCCTTAGAGCGCTCGGTGGCGAGGTGACCCTGACGGAAGGCGCGTCGGGAGGGCTCAAGGTGGAAGTGACGATTCCGAAGGGGCATCGGTAGCCGAGCTGGTCTGGTCTGCTACGGACCGATGCCGTTGGAAAACCGAGCGACGGGCGCCGGCTTCCCTGCCTGATCGTCGGTAGAAGCTGGGACCGTCGGTCCTGCAGGTCGAACAGAAACGTGATGCTGGCGATGGAGATCGCCAGCCGAAGCTATGTGACCGAGGAAGGCCGAATCGTCCTGACAGACCCGGCCGACAACCTGCTTCAGCGGCCGGAGATCCGGAAGGCCTTTCTCGGGCTTTCGCACCCTTTCCTTCCCGCGAACGGCTTCCTGACGGCTTCGGACCTGTGGAAGAATGCGGTCCGAGACTGAGGAAGGACGGCATGAAGATCGTATCGGTCGAGTCCCAGCTGGCCAGCCTGCCGCTGCAATGCGAACCCTGGGGCGACAGCTTCCATCGCGTCACCCATATCGAGATCATCGTCACCGACGTAAAGACCGATAACGGCCTCACCGGCACCGGCTTCAGCCACACCTCGGGCGTCGGCGGGCTCACCTTGAAGTCGCTGATCGACCGCGATCTCGGCCCCTTCGTGATCGGCCGCGAGGTTGCGCCGCGCCCGCTCTGGCACGAGTGCTGGAACCACGTTCGCGACCTCGGCGCCGGCGGCTTCACCACGACCGCGCTCGCCGCGATCGACATCGCGCTCTGGGACCTCCTCGCCAAGGAGGTGAAGAAGCCGCTGACCTATGTGCTCGGCGGCAAGTATCGCGACCGGATTCTGACCTACGCCAGCGGCATCAACCTCAACAAGCCGGTCCCGGAGCTGGTCGACCAGGTCAAGGGCTGGAAGAAGGACGGCTACAAGGCGTTCAAGGTCAAGGTCGGCAAGCCCGAGATCGACGAGGACGTCGAGCGCTTGACCAAGGTGCGCGAGGTCGCGGGCCGGCTGCCGATGATGGTCGACGCCAACCAGGGCTGGAACATCGGGCACGCTGCCCGCGCCATCAACGCCTATCAGCATCTCTCGCCGCACTGGATCGAGGAGCCGCTGCTCGCCGACGACATCGACGGCCACGCCAAGCTGCGCCAGCTGGTCACCAGCCCGATCGCGATCGGCGAGAACGTCTACACGATCCAGCAGTTCAATCAGTATCTGACCCGCGGCGGTTGCGACTTCATCCAGGCCGACATCGTGCGCGTCGGCGGCATCACGCCTTATCTCGACATCGCCGGCCTGGCGCGTGCCTGGAACGTACCGTTGGCGCCCCACTTCATGATGGAGCTGACCGGTCAGGTACTGTGCTGCCTGCCGAACGCACACATCCTCGAGAACATCGACGGCGGCTCGCTGACCGATCTCCGCGCGCTGACCAGGCCGTTCAAGATCGTCGACGGCCACTTCACGCCGCCGGAGGTGCCGGGCCACGGCATCGAGTTCGACCGCGCCTATCTCCAGCGGCACCAGATCGTCTGACATGGCCCTCCGCATCGGCGTCGCCGGCACCGGTCACTGGGCCGACACGGTCCATATCCCCGGCCTCAAGCTGCAGCCGGCGGTCGAGCTCGTCGGTGTCTGGGGACGCAATCCTTCGACCGTCGACTCCGTCGCCCAGCGCCATGGCATAGACGGCTTCACGCGCTTCGAGGACATGCTGGCCGCGGTCGATGCGGTCAGCTTCTCGCTGCCGCCGGACGTGCAGGCCGAGCTTGCGGTCAAGACCGCCGACGCCGGCAGGCACCTGCTGCTCGAAAAGCCGATCGCGCCGACGGTCGAGAGCGCCAAGCGCATCGCCGATGCCGCAACCGGCGTCTCGACGGTCGTCTTCTTCACCCGCCGCTTCGTGCCGGACTTCGAGCGCGTGCTGCAGGAGATGCGCGCGAAGCGCTGGACCGGCGCCCGCGTGCGCCAGCACACCGAGGCGATGCTGCCGGGAAGCCCTTATGCCGGCTCGGTCTGGCGCCAGGCCGAAGGCGCCGCGCTCTGGGACCTGGGCCCGCATGCGCTGTCGGTTCTGACGGCGATCCTTGGCCCGGTCGAGAAGATCTCCGCCTCGCGCACGGCCGATCGGCTCTCGTGCTTCACAGCGACGCACAAAGGCGGCGCGGTGTCCAAAGTGTCGCTAGGCCTCTACACCAAGCCGACCGAGATCAGGAGCGAGTACCTGTTCAGCGGTCCCGATGGCGACGCGCTGCTGCCGATCCCCACCTTCCCGCGCCCGCAGGCACTGGCGACAGCGGCGGGCGAGCTCGCCGCCAATGTCGCCAAAGGCGAGCGCCGTCATCGCTGCGACGTAACGGTCGGGCTGGAGGTCGTGCGCGTGCTGGCTGCCGCCGATCGCAGCCTTGCGACCGGCGGCGGCAGCGTCACGCTCTAGTTCTTGATCCAGGTCTCGGAGAAGGCGAGCATCGCGGTCGAAATCTTGTTGCCGGCGATCTCGCGGGGGATCGGCTTGCCCGGCAGCTTCTTGCCGTTGATCGTGACCTGCGCGTCCTGGCACCCGACGAAAAGGCTCGGCATGTAGTGCCGGCCGGTCGCCGACTTGTCCGGCGGCAGCGCGAAGCAGAACGGCTTGCCGAGCCCCGTCCATTTGAGCTCAATCGTCTCGCCGGCCGCCTTAACGGTCTCGGTGTAGGTGCTGGCCGGATCGCCGCCGGCGGCGACCGAGTCCAGCTTCTTGTAGGTCATGCCCGTCAGGCCCGGCAGGCCCTTGTAGGCGCCGAAGTTCGAGACGAAGTCGGAGACGAGGTAGCGCGCCAGCTTCTCGTTGTCGTGATAGCAGACATTGGTCGCCGCCTTGCCGTCCTGCGGCGCCTGCAACAGCACCAGCGCATGGCCACGGCCATGCGGCGACAGCACGACGCGGAAGAAGCTTGCCAGCGTGACGAAAGGCCCGTCCGGCGTCTCCTTCAGCGAGATGCCCGGGTTCTCGCCCGACCACTCGACGACGCCGGGAAAATTGATCGGATCGGCCATGAGAGTCCTCCTGTTGGTTGGCGCGATTATGCACGACTTGTCCATTCTGTAAGCGTCGTTCCGCCGCCGGGCCCGATCGGTGGCGCGGCCGGCGCCGATCTGTCACCTTCGCGTCGTCCCCGCCTAAGATGCCGCGAGCCCGATGGCGCTTCCTCCCTGGCTTCCGCCGCTGGCGGCGGTCGTCCTGATGCAGATCGTCGCCGCCTTCCAGTCCCAGTCGATCTGGGTGCTGGCGCCGATCCTGACCCGCGCCGCCGGCGTCGCGCCCGAACGGGTCGGCGAGCTCGCAGGCCTGATCTCGTTTGGATCGGCCTGGTTCTTCTTGAGCGGCAATCCAATCCTGGCGCGCCTGGGCTCGCTCCGCGCCCTTCAGGTCGGCTCCATCCTGGCATCGGCCAGCCTGATGCTCTTCTTCTTTCCCTGGTGGCCGGCGATGATGCTGGCGGCCCTCATCCTCGGCATCGGCTACGGGCCGACGACACCGGCCGGCAGCGACGTCCTGGCCCGCTACACGCCCGAGCGTCACAAGAGCGCGATGTTCTCGATCAAGCAGGCCGGTGCCCCGCTCGGCGGCGCGCTCGCGGGGCTTAGCCTGCCGATCGTGACCACGCTGGCCGGTTGGCATGCGGCACTGATCCTGACCGCGATTCTCGGGATCGCCGCGATCGTGATGGTGCAGGGCGTACGCCGCGAGCTGGATGCCGACCGCGACCAGAACGTCGTCCTCTCCTTCCGGGCGCTGCTGTCGCCGGCGAACCTGACCGAACCGTTCAGGACGGTGGCCCAGACACCGACCCTGCCGCTGCTGACGCTGGCGTCGTTCTGCCTGGCGGCGATCCAGGGCAACCTCTTCTCCTTCGCCGTGACTTATCTCACCGACGAGATCGGGCTGAACCTGATCGAGGCCGGCGCCGCGTCGTCGGCGATGCTGATCGCGGGCGTAGCGGGCCGCATCCTGATGGGATGGATCGCCGACCGGCTGGGATCGGCGATCGCGGTCTTGCGGATCCTGGCGTTCACTGCCGCGGGTGCAACCTTCATGATGTCGACGATCGACCGCTCATGGTCCTACGGCGCGATCGTGACGCTGTTCGCAGCGACCGGCATCCTCGCCACCACCTGGAACGGCGTCTTCCTGGCCGAGGTCGCGCGCATCGCGCCGAAAGGCAAGGTCGGCCTCGCCACCGCCGGCTCCGCCTTCATCACCTTCCTGGCCTACTCCTTCGGTCCCTTCATCTTCGCCACGTCGGTATCGACGGTCGGCGCCTATGGACCGGTCTATGCCGGCGTATCCGCTCTCGGCCTCGTCGCAGCGGCCGCGCTGCTGATCGCCGGCCGCATGCGCAAAGCTTAGCGACCGAGGAAGTTGGGCTTCCGCTTCTCCATGAAGGCGCGCCGGCCCTCGATGTAGTCCTCGCTGGCGAAGCAGTCGGCGACCAGTTTCTCGCAGAGCGCGAGGTCGCGCTTCTCGGCATCCTTCATCGCCTCGGCCACCAGGCGCTTGACCGAGTGCACGGTCATCGGCGCGTTGCCTGCGATGGTCTCGGCGTACTCCTGGACCTTGGCTTCGAGCTCGCCGTCGGGCACCACGCGGTTGACCAGGCCCATGGAGGAGGCTTCGGCCGAGCTGAACTGGCGGGCGGTAAAGAAGATCTCCTTGGCGAAGGACGGGCCGACCAGCCCGATCAGCTTCTGGATGCCGCCGAGCTTGTATCCGAGGCCCAGCTTCGCCGCCGGCACCGCGAAGCGCGACGCCTCGGTGCAGATCCGGAGATCGCAGGAGATCGCGAGCGCGAGCCCGCCGCCGATGCAGTAGCCCCGGATCATCGCGATCGTGGGCTTGCCGAGATTCTCGAGCCGCTCATGCGCGCGCGCCGTGGTCGCGTTGTACTTCTCGACCGCATCGGCGCTGGCACGCTCGCTCTCGAACTTCGAGATGTCGGCGCCGGAGACGAACGCCTTGCCGCCGGCACCGGTCAGGATCACGACGCGGATCCGGGGATCGTTCTCGAAGTCGGCGAGGATCTTCTCGGCCGCCTCCCACATCTCCAGCGACACCGCGTTGTGGCGCTCGGGATTGTTGAAGATCATCCAGCCGATGCTGCCGTCCTTGCGCGAGATCATCTTGTCGGTCATTGACGGAGCTCCTAGCGCAGCATGAAGGACATGGCGGACATCGTATTCAGCGTCCGGATCACCATGCGCATGGATCCGGCCGTGAAGGAAACGGTTCTCGGTGCGGTCCGTTCGTTGCCCGGCATCAGCGACATCAGGTCGGCGAGGGGCACGGAGTTGAGCTCGACGCGCACATTGATCGGCGGCAGAACGCGGAACGGCTTGATCTCCTTGGCGCGCGCGACCGCGCGGGCGGCACCCGCCTTGATCGCCTCGCGTGCTGCCTTCGGCGTCATCGACTCGGCGGCAGTGTTCATGATCACCCGCTTCACCTCGACGATCTCCGCGCCGACGAACAGCGGGCTCACCTCGGCCTTCAGGCAGTCGTCTCCCGAGAAGAGGATCACCGGCACGCCGAGCTCGCCGGCATAGCCGCCGTAGAGGCCGGACTCGCCGAAGTCGGTGCCGTTGACGGTGATGCGGGCGAAGGCGAAGCCGTTGATCGTATGCGCGAGGATGCCGTGCGAACCAGCACGGGCGTGGTATCCCAGCGCGAATACGCCAGCGTAGTCGGAGGAGAGCCCCTCCATCATCGAGACCGGCTTCGGCTTGCCCGAGATCAGGCGAGCGCGGCTGTCGATGTCCTCGATGATCAAGTTGCGCATGGGCCCGTGGGAATCATTCACCAGGATCTCGGTCGCCCCACCCTCGGCGGCGCCGGCGATCGCGGCGTTGACCTCCTGGGTCATCAACCTGCGCGCGCGCTCGTGCTCGGCGTTGCCCGGCCGGCCCTGCTCGCCGTCGACGACCCCGGCGACGCCTTCGATATCCGACGAGATGTAGATCCGCATGCCCACCCCTTCGTTTACGGGCCGGCACGGTAGGATGAAACAGTCGTGGTGGACAACCGGCGGCGGCCGGCTTCCAATGCGCGCCAGATGACCGACCGCGCCTTGATCGACACCTTCACCCGCGCCGTGCTTAATGGCGATTCAACAGAGATCGCCACCTATTTCCTTGCCCAGGACATCCAGCCCCCGACCTTCCGCTGGAACCCGGAGCTCGGCAGTCTCGGCGAGGCACCGCTCGAGGCCCTGCTCCGGTGGTGGCAGGCGAATCGTCCGGCCGGCGGGATCCCGTCGATCGACATGGTCGATGCGATCGGGCTCAAGGACGCGCTCGGATACCTGATGATCCTCGACGTGCTCGAGGATGGCTGGGACTATCGCTACCGGCTCTACGGCACCGAGATCGCCCGGCTCGCCAAGCGCGACTACACCGGACAGAAGACCTCTGACCTCAAGGTATTCTCGACGATCCCGATCTTCTACATCGCCTGCTACCGCGCGGTGCTCAGGCGACCCGAACCCCTGATGACCCACAACCAGCCGCCGACCGACGTCGCGACGTCTTCCTGGACCCGCCTCTTGCTGCCGCTCGCCGGGCCCGATGGCCGTATCGCCCGCTTCCTGGTCGGCAACGTTCCGGGCCGCTGGCGACAGCCGCGCGACGAGCCTTCAAGCGCCTGACGGCAGGGATGGCGGCCGGCGCGCAGGCGGGGCATGATGCCGGCCTTCCCGCCTTCCGGAGTCCGCCATGCCCGATACCGCCCTGCCCTCGTCCGACTGGCAGCAGGCCGCAGGCGGATGGGACCAGGCGATCCTGGCCGAGGCCTGGGCCTATGCCGCGTCAGTTCAGTCCGCGGCAGTGATGGTGATCGAGGGCGGCCAAGTGGCGGCAAGCTGGGGAGACATCGAGCGGCGCTTCATGTGTCATTCGATGCGGAAGAGCTTCCTCTCCGCGCTCTACGGAATCCATATCGAGGCCGGCCGCATCAGCCGCGGCCTGACGCTGGCCGAGCTCGGCATCGACGACAAGGAAGGCCTCTCCGGCCGCGAGAAGGCGGCGACGCTGGTCGACCTGCTCTCGGCCAGGTCGGGAATCTATCATCCATCGGTCTACGAGAGCCCGTGGATGCGCTCGATCAAGGAGCTGCGCCACAGCCATGCACCGGGCACCTTCTGGTGTTACAACAACTGGGACTTCAACGTTCTCGGCACGATCTACGAGAAGCTGATCGGGC
>CAZDGR010000142.1:0-10336 GCA_964504845.1 uncultured Rhizobium sp.
TGGCGGAAGAAGTGGTGAAGGCCGCGGTACTGGCGCGACAGCACGGCGAGGGGCGTGTCGTCGCCCATCGAGCCGACGGCTTCCTTCGCATCCTCGACCATCGGATGCAGGATCAGCTCGACATCTTCCAGGCTCCAGCCGACGGCGATCATGCGCCGGCGCAGCTCGTCGCGGTCGAGCTCGCGGCGGTCGCGATGGTTGGCGCGCACGATGTCGTCGATGCGGGTGATGTGCTGCACCCAGTTGCCGAACGGCTTCGAAGCGGCAAGCGCGTCCTTGAGGTCGCGGTCGCGGTAGAGCTTGCCGTTCTTGAGGTCGATGCCGATCATCTGGCCGGGGTCGAGCCGACCCTTGCGGACGACCTGGGTCTCGTCGATCCGCACCATGCCGGTCTCGGATCCTGCGATGACGAGGCCGTCCTGCGTGACCGTGTAGCGCATCGGGCGGAGACCGTTGCGGTCCATGCCGCCGATCACCCAGTCGCCGGCGTAGGCGGCGATCGCCGCCGGCCCGTCCCAGGGCTCCATCACCGAGTTGGCGTAGGAATACATCTGCTTCAGCGCCGTCGGCATCGGCGCATCGGGCGCCCATGCTTCGGGGATCATCATCGTCTTGACCATCGGCAGCGACCGGCCGCCCTGGCAGAGAAGCTCGAAGACGTTGTCGAGCGCGGCCGAGTCGGAGCCGCCCGGCTGGATGATCGGCTTGAGATCGTTGAGCGTGTCGCCGCGCACCGGCGAGGCAAGGCGCGTCTCGTGGCTCTTCATCCAGTTCACGTTGCCCTTCAGCGTGTTGATCTCGCCGTTGTGAGCGAGCACGCGGAACGGCTGGGCCAGCCGCCAGGTCGGGAAGGTGTTGGTCGAGTAGCGCTGGTGATAGATGGCGAACGACGAGACGAAGCGCGGATCGAGCAGGTCCGGGTAGAAGGCCGAGAGCTGCTCGGCGAGGAACATGCCCTTGTAGATCAGCGAGCGCGACGACAAGGAGCAGATGTAGAAGTCGGTGATGTTGGCGGCGACGGTCGCCTTCTCGATCCGGCGGCGGATCAGGTAGAGCTCGCGCTCCAGCTCGTCGACCGGCACGCGGCGGTCGTTGCCGATGATGATCTGCTCGATCTCGGGCCGGGTCGCGTTCGCCTTCTCGCCGATGATCGAGACGTTCACCGGCACCTGGCGCCAGCCGTAGATCGTGTAGCCGAGCTTGAGGACCTCTTCCTCGACGATGCAGCGGCAACGTTCCTGGCCATCGAGGTCGGTTCTGGGCAGGAAGATCTGGCCGACCGCGAGGTCGCCGTCGTCGGG
The DNA here is from genome assembly GCA_964504845.1 of uncultured Rhizobium sp. Classification (GTDB taxonomy): domain Bacteria; phylum Pseudomonadota; class Alphaproteobacteria; order SHVZ01; family SHVZ01; genus SHVZ01. The sequence continues at coordinate 1,302 of CAZDGR010000142.1, forward strand.
CTCGTACCCCAGATGCGCGATATGCGCCTTGAAGAAGTCCTGCGGCACCTGGATGTGGATGCCGGCACCGTCGCCGGTCTTGCCGTCGGCGTCCACCGCGCCGCGGTGCCACACGGCCTTCAGCGCGTTGATCGCGCCTTCGACGACGGAGCGGCGCGGCTTGCCGTCGATCGCCGCGACGAAGCCGACGCCGCAGGCATCGTGCTCGTCGTCGGCGCGATAGAGGCCGGCGCTCTCGAGGAGAGCGGCGTTCCGCCGCCAGGAGTCGACGAATTCCTGGGTCATATCGCCCTCCGTTACGAGGCGAGCTTGAGCGAAGCCGATTGCGGCTGGCTCAGGGTGCGGTGGATGGAGGCGGCGGCGTCGCGGCCGTCGCGGATCGCCCAGACCACGAGCGAGGCGCCGCGGACGATGTCGCCGGCGGCGTAGACGCCCGGCAGGTTCGTCTCCATGGTCCGGTGGTTGATCTTGACCGTGCCCCATTTGGTCACATCGAGCTTGGGTTCGCCGAACAGCACCGGCAGGTCCTCGGGATCGAAGCCCAACGCCGTGATCGCGAGATCGGCCTCGACCGTGAAGTGAGAATCGCCGATCACCTGCGGCACTTGGCGCCCGGTGGCATCGGGCATGCCGAGATGGACGCGCTGGGCGCGCACGCCCTTGATGCGACTGTCGCCTAGGAAGGCTTCCGGCTGGGCGAGCCAGACGAACTCCACGCCTTCCTCCTCGGCGTGGAACACCTCGCGCTGCGATCCCGGCATGTTCTGGCGGTCGCGGCGATAGAGGCACTTTACCGACTTGGCGCCCTGGCGGACGGCGGTGCGCACGCAGTCCATCGCCGTGTCGCCGCCGCCGATGACGACGACGTGCTTGGCCGCGGCGTTCAGCGTGCCGTCGTCATAGGCCTTCACCTTGTCGCCGAGGCCGACGCGGTTGGAGGCGATCAGGTAGTCGAGCGCCGGAACGATGCCGCCCAGGCCCACGCCCGGAGCCTGGATGTCGCGCGCCTTGTAGACGCCGGTCGCGATCAGGACCGCGTCATGACGCTTGCGCAGCTCGGCCAGCGTGATGTCGCGGCCGATCTCGACGTTGAGCGTGAACTCGATGCCGCCCTCGATCAGCCATTGGGTGCGGCGCTCGACGACCGGCTTCTCCAGCTTGAAGTTGGGAATGCCGTAGATCATCAGCCCGCCCACGCGGTCGTGCCGGTCGTAGACATGGACGCGATAGCCCTTGCGGCGGAGCTGCTCGGCGGCGGCGAGCCCGCCCGGGCCAGCGCCGATGATGCCGATCGACTTCTTGAGCTCGCGCGGCGGCTTGATCGCCTTGACCCAGCCGTTCTGGAACGCCTGGTCGGTGACGTATTTCTCGACCGTGCCGATGGTGACCGACTCGAAGCCCTTCTCGATCACGCAGTTGCCTTCGCAGAGCCGGTCCTGCGGGCAGATCCGCCCGCAAATCTCGGGGAAGGTGTTGGTCGATGCCGCGACCTCGTAGGCCTCCTCGACCCGCCCCTGGGCGGTCAGCATCAGCCAGTCGGGGATGTTGTTGTGGAGCGGGCAGTGCACCTGGCAGAAGGGCACGCCGCACTGCGAGCAGCGGCCGGCCTGCTCGGCGGCCCGGGCCGTCTCGAACTCGGCGTAGATCTCCTGGAAGTCGGCGATGCGGCTCGCGGCTTTGCGCTTGTCGGGCATCTGCTTGTCCACGGAGACGAAGCGGAGCATGCGCTGGCTGGTCGCCATCGAGTCGGATCCTTCGGGACGCTTATCGGCTGGCCGGGTAGGGGCTTGCCGGGAAAGGTCAGAATGGCGGCCCTATTTTTTCCGCACCAGCGAAAAGTGACAATTTAGACAGTAATTATGACCTAATTAGATGAAGTATCGGCTCGGAGACTTGCGGCGGCCGGTAAATGACTGGTGGCGGCCAAAAATAGCTTCGTTTTGAGACTATATTTATAACTCGTTGATATCATTAATTTCCGGAGTTTGCGGCCTGCTCCGCACCCAGCTTCCGGGCTGCTGCGGCGGCCTCCGGTGCGGCAACCCCCTCCGGACCGGCGATCTTCACCATCGGATAGGCGAACTCGATGCCGTTTGCCGCGAAGGCGTCCTGGATCCGCCGGTAGGCCTCGCGCCTCACCAGGAACTGCTGGCCAGGGACCGCCTTGAACTTGGCCCGGAAGACCATCGAGGAGTCGGCCAGGCGCGAGACCCCCTGGCTCTTCAGCGGCTCCAGCAGGACTGCGGCGATCTCGGGGTCCTGCATCATCGCCTCGCCGATCTTCTTCAGGATCTTCCGGACCTTCTCGATGTCGGTGCCGTAGACGAGGCCGAACTCCAGCTTCTCGATCACCCAGTCGCGGTGGTGGTTGCTGATCGCCTGGATCTGTCCATAGGGGATCGTGTGCAGCGCGCCGCGATGATGGCGAAGCTGGAGCGAGCGGATCGTGATCCCTTCGACGGTGCCCTTGACCCGGCCCACGTCGACGTACTCGCCGATGCGGAAGGCGTCGTCGAGCAGGAAGAAGAATCCCGCGACGATGTCGCGAACCAGCGTCTGCGCGCCGAAGCCGATCGCGAGGCCGACGATGCCGGCGCCGGCGAGCAGCGGGGCGATGTCGACGCCGACCGACGACAGCACGATCAGCCCGATGACGACCGAGAGCGCACCGAGCGCGAAGTGGCGAAGCACGGGCAGCAGCGTATGGGCGCGGGTTCCGGGCTGCAGTTCCTCGCCCGGCTGCGGGCGGCCGACATGGCGTTCGATCAGGATCTTGCTGCCTTCCCAGGCGGCATAGCCCAGCAGCACCGCAACGCCGACGTTGAAGACCGCGCGCATGACCACCCTGCCCATGTCGGTGCGAAGGGCCGACAGCACCGGGCCGCCCCAGGTCTCGACCACGAGGCCGACGGCGGCGATGACGAGCAGCACGCGGACGATGATCAGCACCACGCGCTCGGTTCGGGCGAGGCGTGCATGCGTGTCCGCGTCCTGTCCGGGCCAAGGGGCGAGCAGGCGTCCGGTCAGGGCCCGCACCGCGCGCTCGATGATCGGCACGGCGACGAGGACCATGCCGCTGAGCAGCACGATCCGCGCGCCGTGCGTGTCCTGCATGAAGCGCTGGTAGCTCCACACGAACCAGAAGACGCCGACATAGACGGTGGCGGCGACATGCCAGGACTGCGCGAGGCCTTCGCCGCCGAAGGCCGCGGCGACCGGCTGCCGGTAGAGCCAGACCCAGGCGACGATCAGGAGCCCCAGCAGCGACGCGAAGGCGATGTCCCAGAGGGCAACGAGCTCAGGGGGGATCGCCAGGATGCCGAGCAGCCCGCCGCCGAAGAAGCCGAAGCCGACGAAGCCGGCGGTGCCGACGATCCAGAGGTGAAGGTCGCGGGCGACCCGGTCGTCGAGCGGCACCAGGCGCTGCGACGGCGCGGAGGGCGCCAGGATCGCGCGCGAGATCGAGCCCGCGACCTGGGCGATCGTGATCGCCAGCAGGACCGCGACCACCAGCTCGCGCCGTGGATCGAAGCGGGCGAGAAAGAGGAAGCTGGAGCCGTTGGCGACGGCGAGGAAGACGAAGATCCCGATCAGGTCGAGAATCAGGATGACCGGGAGCGCCGCCGCACGCTTCGCGCCGGAGAGCTGGGTCATCCGCGCACGAAGGTGGCCGAGCCCGCGGTCGAGCAGCCAATGAGCCGCTCCGCCGAGGGCCGCGACCGCGACGAGCACCAGCAGCGCCCGGCCGAGCGCCGGGAGGCCCTCGAGATCGGTCAGGAAGTTGAGCGCCTGCAGCGCGTAGCCGGGAAGATCCGCCAGCTCCTGGCGAGTCGCATCCAGGCGTCCGCTGATCTCGCTGACCTGGGCACGCACGACGCCGATAAGCTGCGCGGCGCCGCCCGTCGCCGCAGCCTGCTCCTGGGCCGCAGCCGGCGCTACAAGCTCATGAAATGAAAACGGAAACCGCATCGTCCCCTCCGCCCACCCGGCGAGGGGACGATAGCGCGGCCGTCAGCAGCCGTCGCGGGTGCTGATCGCGAGCGCCAGCGGGTTGGCGTTGGAGAACCTGGTGAGCTCGGCGTTGCCCTTGAGCGCCAGGACCTGGTCGAACATCGGCGCCATGTTCTGGCAGTAGCCGGCGTGCATGCCGCGCTGGCCGGCATCGTTGGCGATGCGGGTCATGTAGCGGTCAAGCTGCGTCATGTGGTTGGCGCCGAAGTTCCTGCGGAAGTGATCCTTGAGAACATTGGCGTTCTGGCTCAGCGGCGAGCTGAACTGCATGACGAAGCTATTGTACTTGGACGAGAAGTCGAAGGCCGGGTTGTTCCGGCACTGGAGGGCGGCGACCATCAGCTCGGTCTGCAGCAGGCGGACATGCATCGCCTCGACGACCGGACTTGGGCAGTTGGATGACGCCTTGGTGCCCTGGGCGAGCGCCGGCTGGGCCAGGCATGCAACGAGAGCGGCGGCAGCGACCGCGCGCTTGGTCCGAGTGCCAATCATGGGTATTCCCCCCGTAGTCACCGAAATCTCCCCCGCTTGTCCGTAGTGATACGCAGGGTCCGCGGGGCGGTCAAATCAATCCTCGAACAAGTACCCGCTAAACGTTACTTCAGCTATGCCCGCGCGCGTTTTTCGCGCGCCAAGCCAAGCTTGTCCCACACTTCGAGCAGGGCCTCGACTAGCTGCGAGACCGACGCGTCGTCATGGAACGGCGTCGGCGTGATCCGCAGGCGCTCGCTACCTTTGGGGACGGTCGGATAGTTGATCGGCTGGATATAGATGCGGTGGCGTTCGAGCAGGCGGTCGCTCGCCGCCTTGCAGAGGGCGGCGTCCCGGACCATCAGGGGCACGATGTGGCTGTTCGCGTTGAGCACCGGGAGGCCGGCTTCCCGCAGGCGCCTCTTCACGGTCTCGACCCGCTCCTGGTGGCGCGCGCGTTCGGCCTCGCTCGCCATCAGATGGCGTATCGAGGCGGTGGCGCCGGCCGCGACCGCCGGCGGCAAGGCGGTCGTGAAGATGAAGCCGGCGGCATGGCCGCGCACCGCGTCGACCATGGCCGCCGATCCGGCGATGTAGCCGCCCATCACGCCGAAAGCCTTGCCCAGGGTGCCGGAGATCACGTCGACCTTGGACATGACGCCGTCGCGCTCGGCGACGCCGGCGCCGTGGCGGCCGTAGAGGCCGACCGCATGCACCTCGTCGAGGAAGGTCAGCGCGCCGTAGCGCTGGGCGAGGTCGCAGATCTCTCCGATCGGCGCGATGTCGCCGTCCATCGAATAGACGGATTCGAAGGCGATCACCTTGAGCCGGTTCGCCGGCTCCGCCTTCAGCAGCTGCTCCAGGTGCTCGACGTCGTTGTGACGGAAGATCTTCTTCTCCGCACCCGAGTGGCGGATGCCGGCGATCATGGATGCGTGGTTGTCGGCATCCGACAGGATCACGCAGCCCTTGAGCAGACGGCCGATGGTTGTGAGCGCCGCGTCGTTGGCGACGAAGCCGGAGGTGAAGGCGAGCGACGCCTCCTTGCCGTGAAGCTCGGCGAGCGTCTGCTCGAGGATCGCGATCGGATGGCTGTTGCCGGAAATATTGCGCGTACCGCCGGCGCCGGCGCCGTAGCGGTCGAGCGCTTCCTTCATCGCGCCGAGCACCGCCGGGTGCTGGCCCATGCCGAGATAGTCGTTGGAGCACCAGACCGTGACCTCGGGCGCATTGGCGACCGAGTGGTTGAGCGCGCGTGGAAACTGCCCTGCCCGGCGCTCGAGCTCGGTAAAGACGCGATACCGGCGCTCCGACTTGAGCTGCTCGATCGCCTCGGTGAAGAGCGCGTCGTAGATCACTCGTCCCCGGTCCTTTTCTGCTCGTCCGACCCTTGACCGCCCCCGCGGCCGCCAGCACCGTGCTGCACCTGACCTACAGGAACCTTGACCCAAGTCAACGGAGCGGACGCATGGCTATTCCACTCGTAGCGCCGCGGGGGCCGGCTCGCAATGCGGCCGATTGGCCGGGGCCGGGCCGATGAGCGCCTGGCCCAAGGCCGACACGGTCCTGGCCGGAGGCCGGGTCTGGCGTGGGCTCGGTCTCGCCGAGACCGGCGCCCTGGCGCTGTGGAAGGGCCGCGTGCTGGCTGCCGGCAGCGCCGAGGAGCTCGATGCGCTGGTCGGCCCGGAGACGCGGCGAATCGATCTCCACGGCCGGCTCGCGGTCCCCGGGTTCTGCGACGCCCACGAGCATTTGATCCCGATCGGCCTCGGCCTGGTCGAGCTCGACTTCAAGCCGCCGAAGGCGACCACGATCGCCCAGATCGTCGAGGCGGTTAAGGCCGAGGCGGCGCGGCTCGGGCCCGGGCAATGGATCATCGGCCGCGGCTACGACCACTTCCATCTCGACGTGAAGCGCCACCCGCTCAGGGACGAGCTGGATCGCGCCGCGCCGAACAACCCGGTCTATATCCGCCGCACCTGCGGGCACATGGGCGTGGCGAACACCAGGGCGCTCGCCGCCGCCAACATTCCCGAAGGTGTCAACGATCCGCCCGGCGGCGCCTTCGAGCGCAGCGAGGGCAAGCTGACCGGCCTGGTGCAGGAGCGCGCGCAGGAAGTCGTCTATCACGCGATGCCGAAGCCGAACCGCGCGCACCTGATCGATGCGATCGAGCGTGCCGGCCGGCATTGCCTGTCGCAGGGCATCACCAGCGTCGTCGATGCCGGCGTCGGCCTTCGCGCCAAGTTCCAGGAGTGGTTCGCCTATCAGGAAGCGAAGCGCACCGGCCGCCTGTCCGTCCGCTCCTACCTCAGCTTCACCGGCGGGCCCGACGGAGCGCTGGCGGAGGCGCAGGCGAACGGCCTGATCACCGGCGTCGGCGACGAGATGATGCGCGTCGGTCCGGTCAAGTTCTGGGCCGACGGATCCGCCGGCGGCCGCACCGCGGCGATGAGCGAGCCCTACCGCTGCTGCGGCAACGAGAAAGGGATGCTCTGCTTCGAGGACCGCGAGATGGAGGAGATGGTGCTCGACGTCCACGCGGCGGGTTACCAGATCGCGATCCACGCGATCGGCGACGCCGCAATCGAGCAGGCCATCGTCGCCGTCGACAAGGCCCTGAAGAAGGTACCGAAGGTCGACGCGCGCCCGCGCATCGAGCATTGCGGCTTCGTCACCGACCGCCAGATCGGCGAGATGAGGCGCCTCGGCATGATCCCCTCGCCGCAGCCGGTGTTCATCCACGAGTTCGGCGATCTGTATGTCGACGTGCTCGGCGAGGCGCGGTCGAATGCCTCGTACCCGATGCGGCGCTGGCACGACCGCGGGCTTCGCCCCGCCGCCGGATCGGATGCGCCGGTCTCGTCTGACGATCCGCTGATCGGGCTGCACGTGATGGTGACGCGCAAGACCGATCGCGGTCGCGTGCTCGGCTCGGCGGAAACCCTGCCGCTCGCCGACGCGTTGCACACTTACACAGCCAACGGTGCCTACTCGGCCTTTGCCGAGGCCGAACGCGGGACGCTCGAGCCCGGTATGCTCGCCGACGTCGCGGTCGTCGACCGCGACCTGTTCAAGTCGGACGCGGCAGAGCTTCTCGAGGCGAAGGTCGACCTGACGATCCTCGGCGGCGAGGTCCGCTTCGACCGTCATGGAGAGCTCTAGGGGGGGCGATGGCGAAGCCGAAGGTAAGGCAGGGCATGCCGAGCGTGCAGCTGACACGCGCCGAGTTCGCCGAACGCATGCGACAGCGCTTCGACGATCCAGCATTCGACGCCGTGAAGGGCGAGATCGACAAGATCGTCGAGGTCGCCTGGGACGGCTACGACGAGTACCGCAAGTCGCCGCGCACGCGAAAGGCCGGCCGCGGCTACGCCGATCCCAGCTACGATCTCCCGTTCGACTGGATCAAGACGCGCACGGCGATCCATGCGGCGGAGGAGCGCCAGCGCGATCCGAAGTCGAAGTCGCGCGTGCTGATCGTCAATGGCTCGGCCCGCAGCAACCAGACTTGCCCGGGCGAGGAGTCGAAGACCTGGCGGCTCGCGAAGATCGCCGAGCGGTTGATCGGGCGTACAAGCGGCTTCGAGGTCGACTTCCTCGATTTGAGCAACCTCACCTCCGAGTACGGACGCCAGATCCTGCCTTGCAAGGCCTGCGTCTCGACCGCGATGCCGCTCTGCCACTGGCCGTGCTCCTGCTACCCGAACCATGCGATGGGCCAGGTCAACGACTGGATGAACGAGATCTATCCGCGCTGGTCGGCGGCGCATGGCGTGATGATCCTGACGCCCGTCAACTGGTTCCAGGCGCCGAGCGTGCTCAAGCTGATGATCGACCGGCTGGTCTGCGCCGACGGCGGCAACCCCGATCCGACCACGACCTCGGGCAAGGACCCGGAGAAGGCGAAGGCGCTCGAGCTCAAGGGCTGGGACTACCCGAAGCATCTGGCGGGACGCACCTTCTCCGTCGTCGTCCATGGCGACGTCGAAGGCGTCGAGACGCTGAGGCGGATGCTGACCGAGTGGCTGGAGACGATGGGGCTGATTGCGGCCGGCGCCAAGAGCCAAGTCGGCGCCTATGTCGGCTATCAGCAGCCTTATGCGACGAGCCACGACGACCTCGACCGCGACACGGGCGTTCAGGAAGAGGTCGGGAACGCGGCGCGCGCCCTCATCCGCGCGGTAAGGATGCTGCGTCGAGGCGAGCTGAAGCAGCCCGACGCCGGCCTGGCTGACCCGCGGCCGAAGTGATCCGCCGGCGCCCGCTTCGCGTTGACAGGAATGCCCGCCGTTCCTAGCTTTTTTCGTATGATCAAGCCCTTCACCGACTCGACCGCCGTCGCTCGCGACGGCGCCGCGCTTGGCGCCAATCTGGACCGGGATGGCTACATCTTCCTCCGCGGCGTGCTGCCGAGAGACGAGATCATGGGCATCCGCCGCCAGCTTCTCGCGCTCGCCGACAAGGGCGGTTGGCTCAGGGACGGCGAGCCGATCGAGAAGGGCGCCGCCAACCTGGAGAAGGCCTGCCAGGACCCGGAGCCGCGCTACCTC
>CAZDGR010000143.1:0-10287 GCA_964504845.1 uncultured Rhizobium sp.
AGATCTCCTTGATCTCGTCGTCGCTCATCAGGGCGAACATCTTGGAGGCATGCTCGTCGCCGAGCGACATCAGAAGGATCGCGGCCTTCTCCGGCCCGCTCAGCGCCCGATAGTCCTCGCGGACCCGCATGACCCGTTCCTTCCCGCGTGCTGCAGCGCGGATGCGACCTGCGACGCGATCGATGCCGCCGTCGCGTCGAGCATGGCTCCGATGGTTACGGTCTTGCCGAAAACCGGAGCCTATCCGGGGAATCGGGCCCCGCTGATAGGAGGCGTCAACCTAGTTCATCGTCGGGCCGAAAGCCACAAATCCACATTGCGGGCCGGGATACTGCTCGGCTTGCGGTGGAACGGCTGGCGAAAGCGGCGAATCGCGATTGTCGCCTTCGGCTCGACAGCGGCGGCCCAGTTGAGCGAAAATCCCGGCCTCTCCATCCTCCATCCCCCCGAAGACCGATGCCCCATCTGTTCGAGCCGCTCGCGCTCCGTTCCGTCACGCTGCCCAACCGGATCGTGCTGTCGCCGATGTGCCAGTACAGCGCCGTCGATGGCCTCGCCACCGACTGGCACACCGTCCATCTCGGCCGCTATGCGGCCTCTGGCCTCGGCCTCATCATCCTCGAGGCGACCCATGTGAGCGCGGTCGGCCGCATCACGCCCGGTTGCCTCGGCCTCTACAACGACGCGCACGAGCAGGCGCTGACGAAGATCGTCGGCTTCCTCAAGACGACCGGCTCCGCCGCCGTCGGCATCCAGCTCGCCCATGCCGGACGAAAGGCGTCGATGTCGCCGCCGTGGAAAGGCGTGAAGCCGGCCGACAAGTCGGAGGGCTGGGTCTCGGTCGGCCCCAGCGCCGTCGCCTTCGACGAAGGCTGGCAGGTGCCGAAGGCGCTCGACGAGGCCGGGATGGACCGGATCGTCCAGGAATTCGTGACCGCCGCCGTTCGCTCGGCCCGTGCCGGCTTCGACGTCTGCGAGCTGCATGGCGCACACGGCTACCTGATGCACGAGTTCCTGTCGCCGATCTCCAACAAGCGGAACGACGCCTATGGCGGCGGCCGCGAGAACCGGATGCGTTTCCCGCTCCGCGTGGTCGAGGCGGTGAGGGCGGTGTGGCCGCGCGACCGCGTGCTGGCGATGCGCCTCTCGGCGACCGACTACATGGGCGACGAGGGATGGACGCTCGACGACGCGATCGCCTTCTCGCATGAGCTCAATGCCCGCGGCGTCGACATCATCGATGTCTCCGGCGGCGGCTCCTCGCCGAAGCAGAAGATCGACCTCAAGCCCGGATACCAGGTGCCGTTCGCTAGCGCGATCAGGAAGGCGGCGGGCCTGCCCACCATCGCGGTCGGCCTGATCACCAAACCCGAGCACGCGGAAGCGATCCTCGCCGAAGGCCATGCCGACGCGATCGCGATCGGGCGCGCGCTGCTCAACGACCCGATGTGGGCCTGGCGCGCCGCCGACGCGCTCGGTGCCGAGGTCTCGGTGCCGAACCAGTATCTCCGCGGGCGCAAGCTGGCGGTGTAGGCTAGACTGGGGAGGGGCGGCAGTGATGGCGGGCGCGGCATGACGAAACCAGTCGTCGGCGTGATCGGAAACGCGCAAGTCGTCAACGAGCGGTTCAATGTCCAGGTCGTGGGCCAGCGCAATCTCCGGGCAATCGCGGAGGTGGCCGACGCGCTGCCGCTGATGTTCGCGAGCCTGCCCGACGTCACCGATATCGGCGCGCTGCTGGATGCGGTCGACGGCATCCTTCTGACCGGTGCCAGGGCCAACGTCCATCCGACCTGCTTCGGCGTCGAGCCGCATCCGAAGCACGAGCCCTACGACCAGGACCGCGACGCGGTGGCGCTCGAGCTGACGCGCGCCTGCGTCGAGCGCGGCGTGCCGGTCTTCGGCATCTGCCGCGGCTTCCAGGAGTTCAACGTCGCCTTCGGCGGCTCGCTCCATCCCGAGATCCGCGAGCTGCCGGGCCGGATGAACCACCGCATGCCGAGGCTCGAGAACGGCGAGATCCATCCGGATCCCGAGGTCGTGTTCGCCGATCGCCACGAGGTGAAGCTGGTATCCGGCGGCACCTTCGCCACGCTTCTCGGCTGCGAGACGATCCGCGTGAACTCGCTGCACGGGCAGGGGATCCTGGAGCCCGGCAAGCGGATCGTGATCGAGGGCGTCGCGGAGGACGGCACCTTCGAGGCGATCCGCATCGCCGAGGCGCCGGCCTTCGCGCTCGGCGTCCAGTGGCACGCCGAGTACGACCCTCAGACCAATCCGGTCAACCGGACCTTGTTCAATGCCTTCGGCGCGGCGCTCAGGGAAGGCCGGAAGGGCTGACGCCCGTCGTCAGCCCTGCAGCTTGGCGAGCTCGGCCAGCACGACGTCGGGCTGCGGCAGGGTGCCCGGCGGATAGGTGTGGAAGGCGCGCACGACACCCTCAGGATCGACGATCGTGATCGAGCGCGCCGGGTAGCCGCCCTCGGCATTGAAGATGCCGAGATCCTGGCTGAACTTTCCATGCGGATGAAAGTCGGACAGAAGCGGATAGCCGATGCCGCCCAGGCTCTGCGCCCAGGTCTTGAGCGCCGGAACGGAATCGCAGGACAACCCGAGGAGCTGAGCCCCCCGCTCTTCGAATTGCTTCAACGCACGGTTGAAAGCCGAGGTTTGGTTGGTTCAGCCGCCTGTGAAGGCAAGCGGGTAGGCGGATATCACGAGCCATTTCGAGCCGCGAAGCTCGGCCGACGAGACCGTCTTCCCGTCATGGGCCTTCAGGGTGAAATCCGGTGCCTTGCTGCCGACTTCGGCCATGATCCGCTTCCTTCACGAAGGATCGTTCTGCGACGATACCGGAAATCGAGGGTTGCCTCGACCGTTTTTTAGGCGTCACTGCGCCTCCAAAATGGACGTACTCGACGTCAGATGAAGATGGATGGCCAACTTGGATCAGCAAAGCCGACCTTATCTGGATCGATTCCGCGTTGCCGGCCGACGCGCCGCTGTCACCGGCGGCGGGCGCGGCATCGGGCTTGCCTGCGCCCTGGCGCTCGCGGAAGCCGGCGCCGATGTCGTGATCCTCGACAGCGACGACGTGACCGCTGAGCAAGGACTCAGGTTATTGCGCGATCGCGGGCATGTCGTCAGGTCGAGGCTGGTCGATGTCACGAATCCGGCCGACGTCTCGGCGACCGCAGACGGCCTCGCATCCGAGGGGGTGCCGATCGACATCCTCGTCTGCAACGCCGGTATCGCCCGCAGCGGCACGCCGGCTGAGGACGTCACCGACGAGCACTGGCGCAACGTGCTCGACGTAAATCTGAACGGCGTCTTCTGGTGTTGCCGCGCCTTCGGCCGCCACATGCTGAAAGCCGGCCGCGGGGCCATCGTCAATGTCGGCTCCATGTCGGGCTTCATCGTCAACCGGCCGCAGCCGCAAAGCTACTACAACGCTTCCAAGGCGGCGGTGCATCACCTCACCAAGTCGCTCGCCGCCGAATGGGGCTCCCGTGGAGTGCGCGTGAACGCCGTCGCGCCAACCTACATCGACACGCCGTTGAACGCCTTCGTCTACGAGCAGCCGGAGATGCACGCTGCATGGATCGGCGGCACGCCGATGGGACGCATGGGCCGCGTCGACGAGATCGCCTCGGTCGTGCTGTTCCTTGCCTCTGACGCCGCGAGCCTCATGACGGGCAGCGTGGTGGTGGTGGATGGCGGCTACACCTGCTGGTGATAGTCGCTCTGGTCGCCGGCCCTGCTTGATCGTTTCACGCCTGGCGGCGGAGCTGCGTCATCATCTTCGGGCGAGGCGCGTCGATCGCGTTGCCGATCTCGCCGGCGACGCGGCGCAGCGTGGAGGCGAACTGCGCCTTGCGGCCGGCATCCAGGCGCGCCGACGGCGCCGAGATCGACATGCCGGCGAGCGGCGCGCCGGTCGGATCGACGATCGGCACGCCGACGCAGACCGAGCCTTCCTCGTTCTCGCCGTTGTCCTCGGCGAAGCCCTGGGTGCGGGCGCGATCGAGCTCGAGCGCCAGCTGGGCCAGCGAACGCAGCGTACGGCCGGTGCGGGCACGGAGCTTCGGCGGGATGTGGCGCAGACGCTCGTCCTCGACCATCTGCGAGAGGATCGCCTTGCCGATCGCGGTGGTGTAGGCGGGATCGCGGCCGCCGACGCGCGCCTGCATGCGGAGCGCGTGCTGGCTCTCGGCGATCTCGATGTAGACGATCTCGGCGCCGTCGAGGACGCCGAGGTTCACCGTCTCGCCGAATCGCTCGCGCAGCGCCCGCATGTGCGGGATGCAGACGTCGCGCAGATTGCGAAGACGCGCGTTGGAGCGGCCCCAGGTGATGATCTTCAGGCCGACGCCGTAGACGTCGCGCTCGGGATCGTAGGAGAGCAGGCCCGACTGCACGAGCGTGCGCAGATAGCGGAACACGGTCGTCTTCGGCAGGCCGACCTCGACCGACACATGCTGCAGGGACAGCGCCTGGTCAGACGAACAGATGCAGTCGAGCACCTGCATCGCCTTGAGCACGGGTTTCACCAGGTAGTCGTCGCGCATTTTCCCTCCAGTGATTTCGCAAAGCGAAATAGCAGATCCTTGACATGAAACGCAAGCTCACGGACAGTCGCCGGCACCCCAGAAAAAGCGAGGTTTAGGCTATGGCCCTCAACAAGTTCGAGAAATCCAAGGCGGCCATGGCGCGGGGCGCGAAGGTCCTCGGCGGTGGCACCAACTCGAACTTCCGGGCCGGCGTCTCTCCGACCCCGCTGGTCATCGACCGCGGCGAAGGCGCCTACCTCATCGACGTCGATGGCAACCGGCACGTCGACTACTACTGCGCGATGGGGCCGATCATCCTCGGCCACAATCCGCCGGCGGTGATCGAGGCGGCCAAGCGCCAGCTCGACAAGGGCATCATCTTCGCGAGCCAGGTCGAGGCCGAGTTCGAGGCCGGCGAGCTCGTGCAGAAGCTCGTGCCGTGCGCCGAGCGCGTGCGCTTCGCAGGGTCCGGCACCGAGGTCGTGCAGGCGGCCTTCCGGCTCGCGCGCGCTTCCACCGGGCGCAACATCATCGTGAAGTTCGAGGGCCACTATCACGGCTGGCTCGACAACGTGCTGCTCAGCGTCGGTCCGACGGCCGAGGCGGGCGGTCCCGCCGATGCGCCGAACCTCGTTCCCGGCAGCCCGGGCATGGACCCGCTCGCCGCCAAGAACGTCAACGTGCTCCCCTGGAACAACCTCGAGAAGCTCAAGGAGCGTCTCGCCAGGCGCGACGTCGCCGCGGTCATCATGGAACCGGCGATGTGCAACACCAGCGCGATCCGCCCGAAAGACGGATACCTCGAAGGCGTCCGCCAGGCCTGCACCGAGACCGGCACGGTCCTGATCTTCGACGAGGTCATCACCGGCTTCCGCGTCTCCGCCGGCGGCGCGCAGAAGGTCCTCGGCGTGACGCCCGACCTCTGCACCTTCGGCAAGGCGATCGCCAACGGCTTCCCGGTCGCCGCCATCGCCGGCCGCGCCGACCTGATGGACATGATGGTCCCCGGCAAGGTCGTCCACGGCGGCACCTACAACGGCCACCCGGTCAACATGGCCGCGACCGTCGCCGTCCTCAAGGAGCTGCAGAAGGGCGACGTCTACAGGAAGATCGAGAAGCAGGGGAAGCGGCTGATGGACGGCATCGGCACGATCCTCCGCGACCACCAGGTGCCGAACCGGGTCCAGGGCTTCGCCGGCATCTTCCACGTGGCGCTCGGCACGTCGGATCCGATCACCGACTACCGCGACAGCCTCAAGGCCGACAAGGCGCGCTACGTGAAGCTGACTGCGGCGATGGTCGAGCGCGGCGTGCGCTCGCTCGAGCGCGGCGCCTGGTTCCTGTCGGCGGCGCATGACGACGCGGTGATCGACCAGACCCTGCAGGTCGTCGAAGACTCCGTCCGCGCGGCGCTGCGCTAGCTGCATCACGCGGCGAGCCTCGGCCAGGTCGCCATCTCGGCGATCTGGCGCGCGACGTCGAGGTAGCCCGGCTCGATCAGCTGCCCGTCGACCACGACCTGGATGCCCTCAGGCGCCGCGGCGACCGCCGCCAGCACGCGCCTCGACCAGTCGATCTCGGCCTTCGTCGGCCCGAAGCATTCGTCCGCGATCCTGGCGAATGCCTGGCTGCCGACCGCCTTGCCGTCGTATCCGAGCTCGCGGCCTTCGAGGCAGGCGGCGCGGAAGCCTTCCGGATCGCGGGCGTCGCGGAACGACGAGTCGATCGCGGTGAGCCCGTGCGCCTTCGCGACCATCGCCACGGTCGAGAGCGCGGTCAGCATCGGGAAGCGATAGGGCGCTGGCTTGCGGAAGCCGCCCAGGCCGCGGGAAAGGTCGCCGAGGCCGATCGCGATCGCTTCCATCCTGGGCGTGGCCGTCGCGATCTCGGCCGCATTCAGGATGCCTTTCGGCGTCTCGATCATCGCCCAGAGGCGAAGCGAGGAGGGGGCGCCCATGCCGCCGAGCGCGTCGCAGACGTCGCGCATCTGCCGGCCGGTCTCGGCCTTGGCGATCATGATCCCCTCGATCGGCGCCTTTGCCGCGAACGCCAGGTCCTCGGCCCCGTAAGGCGTATCCAGCCCGTTGATGCGGATCAGCCGTTCTTGACCGTTAAAGTTCCCGGCAGCGAAGGCAGCGCCCATCCGCTTCCGGGCGGAGTCCTTGTCGGCGGGGGAGACGGAGTCCTCGAGGTCGAACAGCAGCACGTCGACCGCCAGGTCCTTGGCGGTCGCATACGACGAAGAGTCGTCGCCGAGGCGGTAGATCACGCTCCGCCTCGGCCGCTTGACGGTCACGATTTCTTCTCGACGTTCCACATGACCAGGCGCGGCGCTTCCAGCACGCCCGAGAGGTTGTTCGAATAGGCGACCGGCGCCATGAACTGGCCGAGGATGATGTAGGGCAGCACGCGGTAGAAATGCGTCTGCACCCGGTCGACCACGGCCTTCTGCTTTTCCAGCGTGTCGGCGGCGATGAAATCGAGGCGCGCCTTCTCGAGCGCGTCGTCGCAGGGCCAGCCGGCGTAGTTCTTGCCGTCGCACGGCGTCGGCACCACCGAGTTCCCGAGCGGATTGGCCTGCGCCAGGCCCGGGCCGGTGGTGTGGAAGATGTGCCAGCCGCCGCGGTTCTGGTCCGGGTGGTCCTTGATCGGCCGGCGGGCGGCGAGCGTCGACCAGTCGGTCGCCTGGAGCTCGACGTTCATGCCGATCGCCTTCAGGTTCTGGGCGGTCACCAGGGTCGCTGCGTGGATCAGCGGCTGGTCGGTCGGATCCATCAGCACGACCCGCTCGCCCTTGTAGCCGGCTTCGGCCAGCAGCGCCTTCGCCTTGGCGATGTCGGGGCCCTTCGACCAGGCGCCGAGGCCGGCCGAGGATTCCAGCGGCGTGCCGCAGACGAAGATCGCCCAGCACTGCTTCTCGATCTCCGGATTGCCGACCATCGCGGACAGGTAGTCCTTCTGGTCGATGTTCCAGAGCATCGCCTCGCGGATCTTCGGGTTGTTGAACGGCGGGATCAGGTGGTTGACCCGCACGATCGCGTGCGCACCAAGCTGGTCCAGCGTCTTCACGGTGACGTTCTTCGCGGCCTTCAGCTTCGGCACCAGGTCGTTCGCCGGCACCGCGACCGCGTCGACCTCGCCCGCGATCAGCGCGGACGCGGCGATGTTCGGATCGGGAATCCAGGTCCACTCGACCCGGTCGACCTTGGCGATCTTGCCGCCGGCGAGGCCGTCCGGTGCCTCGGCGCGGGGCTTGTAGGAGGCACTCTTCTTGTAGACGACCTTGCTGCCCGGAACCCAGTCGGCCTTGTCGAAGGTGAAGGGGCCGGAGCCGATGTACTTCTCGACCTGCTTGAACGGGTCGACCTTGGCTTCCTCCTCGCGCATGACGAAGAGCGGCACGGCCGGATTGGAAAGCTGCTCGAGGACCGGGGCGAAGGTGCTCTTGAGCTTGATCTCGAACTCGAGCGGGCTGGTCACCGCCACGTCCGAGACGTGCTGCATCAGCGTCATGCCCGAGACCATCCGCACCGCCCAGCGCTTGAGCGACTGGACCGCATCCTTGGCCTCGACCGGCGTTCCGTCGTGGAAGACGAGGCCGGAGCGGAGCTTGAACTTCCAGGTCATGCCGTCGGCCGACTTCGACCAGGACTCGACCATTTGCGGCTTCGGCAGCAGCGACTTGTCGAGCGCGAACAGCACGTCGTAGATCATGTAGCCGTGCGACGAGGTCTCCGTCGCCGTCGTCCACACCGGGTCGAGGTTCTTCAAGTCCGCCTGCGGCACGATCTTCAGCACCGACTGCGCACCGGCGTTCGCCGTCAAGGCGCCTGCCAAGGGTAGCGCTAACAACAAGGACCGGAGATGCACGGCGAACCCCACCCCGTTAACTTTTCCGATATGAAACATTAGCCGGCCGGCGCGGATCTGTGAAGCCGGTCTTGTGGCCGGAGCACGGGTCGGCCTAGGGTCGTTTCCTGATGCTCGACTGCTCATTTTCGGGAGACGGCGGATGCATCGCAGGGCCTTTCCTCGCCGGAGGCTTTGCCGCCGGGGCTGTGGCGCCCGCGGCGGTCGCCCAGCACCGGGGATGGCACCCGACGCCGCCGGCTGCCCAGCCCTATTCCCGCCTGCAGGGCGGGATCCCGCGCCATCTGACGCCGGACCTGGAGGCACAACCCGTTTTTGACAGTCCGGCGCTAAAGGACCCGCCCAGCGGAAGGCGCTCCCCGGCGTGCTCGGGCCACGGTTTCGTGATCTATCGCGGCCGCTATTGGGCGATGGTCGGCGAGGGCGGCATCATCAGCGTCTCGGGCGATCGGAAGGCGTTGCGCCAGATGGACGGCTGCGACCCGGCGACGGACACCGGGCAGCAGCACGCGCCGATGCTGACCCCGCGCCCGGCGGTCGGCGCGACCGCGATCAACGGCTGGATCTACGTCGCCGGCGGGGTCCTCGGCGGCAGCGTCCAGTCTGCCGTGCACGACGCCTTCACGCTCGGCTGACGATGGCCGCTCTCGTCATCGCCCATCGCGGTTTCTCGACCGGTCATCCCGAGAACTCGCTGGAGGCCTTCGAGGCCGCGGCCGAGGCCGGCGCGGATGCGATCGAAACCGATGTGCGGCTCTCGCGCGACAGCGTGCCGGTCTGCGCCCACGACGTCGACCTGAAGCGGCTTCGCCGCCGCGATGCCCAGGTCGCCGATCTCGACGCGGCGGAGCTCGAGCGGGAAGGCGTTCTGGTCCTCGTCACCGTGCTCGCCGCGATGCGCGGCCGCTGCAAGGTCGTGCTCGACCTCAAGCTGGCGGCGGAGGCGGAGCTGGCCCCGGTCTTCAAGGTCGTGAACGGCCTGTCGATGGGCGAGGCGGTCTATGCCGGCGTGCGCGCGCTGCCGCTTGCGCCCGTGGTCAAGCGGCTCTGTCCCGATGCGACAGTGCTGGGACTCCTCCGTCATCCCTCGGAGCTGCCGGCGTTCTATGCGGCCGGCGGCAGCGTCGGCCGGTTGTGGGAGGCGGAGGCGACCCGTGCCGGCATCGCTGCCGCGAAGAACGGCGGCCACAAGGCCTGGATCACGGTTGGCGGCCGCAGCGCCGGCAGCACGGGAAACATCGGCGCGGCGGCGTTGCGCCGGCTCTACGAGGATGGCGCGGACGGCGTCATCGTCAACGATCCGGCTCAGGCGGTCGCCGTGCGCGACGCGATGGCCTAGGCCCCGTACATCTCCTTCCGGCGGCGCAGCGCGATGTCCGGCCGGTCGGTGGTGAAGACAGGAACCTGGGCGGTCAGGACGCGCAGGTGATCCGCCTCGTTGCGGACGCGGTAGGCGCCGAGGCGAAGGCCCTTTTCGTGCGCCGACTTGACCATCTCGCGGGTGACGAACGCGGACGGGATCGACGCCTCGCCAAGGCCGATCCGGCCGAGCGAGGCGATCAGCCCCGGCAATCCCTGGGACTTGAACCAGGTGTCGCGCACCAGGGCCACGAAGCCCTTCGGGCGCGCGTGCCGCCGGAACAGGCGGAGCTGGGTCCAGTCGAACGAAGTCACGACGGTGCGCTTCAGGAAGCGCGCGCGCCGGAGCTCGGCCGCGACCTTGCGCTCGATCTCCGGATAGCGGCGCTTCCGGCCGTCGGTCTTGATCTCGAGGCGGAGGTCGCGATGGCTCTTGCGGATGAGGGCGATCACCTCGCGGAGCGTCGGCATGCGCTCGCGCGCCGTGCGCTTGAGCGTGCGGCGGCGG
>CAZDGR010000144.1:0-10279 GCA_964504845.1 uncultured Rhizobium sp.
CACGACTGCGGGCTGTTACGACGACTGGCACGAAGGCCGCGATCCCGCCGGCATCACCACGCAGGACCAGGACCTGATGTCGCGCCTCGACCCGGTCAAGGCCGGACGGCGCCTCGCCAACTACCTCGCGGTGATGACGCTGGAGGCGCAGACGATCGCGCGCGCCTGCGGCAAGAGCCATGTGCACAATCTCGAGCCCGAGGATCTGGTGGCGCTGACCATCGAGGCGGCGGCAATGGCGCGGGTGCCGCTTGCCGGCACAAGCTGGATTCCCGGCGGAGGCTCGTTCTAAGCAAAGACGAACAGGGGGACTTTCATGGCGGCGGATCTGGCGAAGGCGGCGAAGGACCGGGGGATCAAGTACTTCATGATCTCCTACACCGACCTCTTCGGCACCCAGCGGGCGAAGCTGGTGCCAGCGGCGGCGATCGCGGCGATGCAGAAGTCGGGTGCGGGATTCGCAGGATTCGCCACCTGGCTCGACATGACGCCGGCCGATCCCGACCTCTTCGCCGTCCCCGACCCCGACAGCCTGATCCAGCTCCCCTGGAAGCCGGAGGTCGGCTGGCTCGCCTCAGACCTCGTCATGGACGGCAAGTCGGTCGAGCAGGCACCGCGCAATCTTCTGAAACGCGTGATTGCCGACGCTGCCGCCAAGGGTTTCGAGATGAAGACCGGGGTCGAGTGCGAGTACTTCCTGATCACGCCCGACGGCACCCAGATCTCCGATCCCGCCGACCACCAGGCCAAGCCCTGCTACGATCAGTCGGCGCTGACGCGCCGCTACGACGTGGTCACCGAGATCTGCGATGCGATGCTGCAGCTTGGCTGGAAGCCCTATCAGAACGACCACGAGGACGGGAACGGCCAGTTCGAGATGAACTGGGAGTACGACCACGCGCTGATCACCGCCGACCGTCACGCTTTCTTCAAGTACATGGTCCGGACGATCGCGGAGAAGCACGGGCTCCGCGCTACCTTCATGCCGAAGCCGTTCATCAACCTCACGGGCAGCGGCTGCCACGCGCATGTGTCGCTGTGGAAGGGCAAGAAGAATCTGTTCGAGGATCCGAAGGGCGAGCTCGGCCTCTCCCCCCTCGCCTACCAGTTCATCGGCGGCATCGTTCACAACGCCGAAGCGCTCTGCGCGCTGACCAACCCGACCGTGAACTCCTACAAGCGCATCAACGCACCGGTGACCGCTTCGGGCGCCACGTGGTCGCCGAACACCGTGACCTACGCCGGCAACAATCGTACCCACATGATCCGCATCCCGGAGCCGAACCGCTTCGAGCTGCGTCTGCCGGATGGTGCCGCCAACCCGTACCTGCTGCAGGCCTCGGTCCTGGTCGCCGGCCTCGACGGCATCGCCAGCAAGCGCGATCCCGGCAAGCGGCTTGACATCAACATGTACACCGACGGCCACACGGTGAAGGGCGCCAAGCGGCTTCCGCTCAACCTGCTCGACGCGCTCCGCAACCTCGAGAAGTCGGCAGTCCTGAAGGCGGGCCTTGGCGAGGCGTTCCTGGGCTCGTACCTCAAGCTGCGCCACGCCGACTGGAACGACTACGCCCGGCACCTGACCGAATGGGAACGGCGGACGACGCTCGACTGCTGATGCCTGCCCACAAAGCGACATCGAAGCGCGACGATCTCGCGACCGGCTCCAACGCCCCCTCGACCGACGGCAGGCGGACGGTCGAAGAGGCGGTCGGAATCCGTGTGCGCGCGCTGCGCAAGCGGCTCGACATGACCGTCGCCGAACTCGCCGGCCAGGCGGGGCTTTCGGTCGGCATGCTGTCGAAGATCGAGAATGGCGCCACCTCGCCGTCGCTGACGACGCTGCAGTCGCTGGCGGACGCCTGCAACGTCCCGATCTCGAGCCTGTTCGCCGAGCTCGAGGAGGCGCGCGACTGCTCCTATGTGCCGAGGGGTCAGGGCGTCACCATCGACCGGCGAGGCACCAAGGCCGGACACCAGTACCAGCTTCTCGGCCACTCGCTCCGCGGCGAGGTCGTGGTCGAACCCTACCTGATCACGCTGTCGAAGGAAGCCGAGCCCTACGCCAACTTCCGGCATGCCGGCGTCGAGTTCATCTACATGCTGTCCGGCGCGGTCGCCTACCGCCATGGGGACAAGGTCTACGACCTCGGCCCGGGCGACGCGCTCTTCTTCGATGCCGGCGCTCCCCACGGGCCGTCAAGCCTGACCCGGCTCCCGAGCCAGTACCTTTCGATCATCATCTATCCCCGCGACGCCTGATCCTCGGGCTGGCCGAGAAGGCCGCTCGACATCCGCGCCGCCAGGATCACCAGCCCGACCGCGACCGCGTGGACGCCGAGATCCATGAAGGTCACGTCGAACGGATGGAAGAACTGCAGCAGAACAGCGGCGATCGCGGCGACCCCAAGACCGCCTGCGATCGCGACGGAAGTCGGGTTCAAGGGGTGCGCACGCGAGAGAACGAGCAGCAGCGCCGCGCCGAGCGGCAGGCTGACGCCGAGCAATAAGCGGAAGCAGTCCGCGCTCTCGCCCAGGGTCCAGCCCTCGGGGCCGAAGCGAATCCAGTTCTGCCAGCAGCTGTAGCCGCTGGAGACAATCCATAGCACCAGCGGCGGCACCGGCAGCCAGGCCCAGGTGGCCGAACGATCGGGAAGGCTCAGATGGAAGGCGGCGACGATGGCGGCGATGCCGGCCAGGCCGGTGCCCGCCAGCTCCATCCTGAGCTTGGCGTCGTCGATCCGTGACATGAACAGGGGCAGGTCGGCAAAGCTCCAGACCGCCAAAGCCGAAATCAGCAGGACAGCACCGAGCCAGAGCATCGCCCGCGTCATCGGCGGCGCCAGTCGCCTCACCCGGCGGCCATCGGCTGCCAGCTTCTCGATCAAGTCGTCCAGAGGCTCGGACATCCTATCCGCCCTTCAGCTTGGCCCGGAGCGCCTTGATCGCCCGGTGCACGTTGACCTTGAGACCCCCGACCGACTGGCCGCTTGCCGCCGAGGCCTCCGCCAGCGACATCTCCTTCAGCTTCACCAGCTCCAGCGCCTCCCGCTGGCCGCGAGGGAGGGCCGCCAGCGCCCCGGCCAACGCATCGGCCGCCTCGCGCCCCTCCAGCTCCCTATTCGCCAAGGGGTCGGCAAAGGTTTCATAAGAAGTATCATCCCGGACCTCCATCGCCTCGGTCCGGGTTCGGCGGCGGATCGCGTCGATCGACCGGCGCCGGGCGACCGCGACCAGCCACGGCATGAACGGCCGCGCCGGGTCGTAGGTGTGGCGGATCCGATGCAGCGTCAGCAGAACGTCCTGGACCACGTCGTCGATGCGGTCCGGCGCGCGATGGTGATGCGCCACTACTGCCCGAACCATCGGCACGATCTCTCTCAGAAGACGCGCGTAGTCAGCCTGGCCGCCATCCTGGGCCGAAGCCATCAGCCTCGACCAGCGCGGCTCGTCGCTTTCCCGCCCTGGACCCGCGCCTGACGCCATTCGCTCCTTTCCCGGTTTCACGCACGCGTGACCGCGATCGCCCCCTGTAACCTCCGCCGACATTCGGCGAACCGAGGGGCATGGGACGCCGGCAGGTGCCAGTGTATCCCGCCCATCGAAGCATAAGAGGAGTTCGTCATATGCAGAAGCCTTCGCTCAAGACCGCTGCCGGCTCGACCCTGCTCGGCGCGCTCGCGGTCGCCGTGATCTCGGTCGCCGCGGCCCAGGCCGCTCCGGCCGTGCAGCCGGCCGGCTCGGAGAAGTGCTACGGCATCGCCAAGGCCGGCAAGAACGACTGCGCCGCCGGTGCCAATTCCTGCGCCGGACAGGCGACCAAGGACATGGACAAGGCCGCCTACGTCTATCTGCCGGCCGGCCTCTGCGCCAAGATTGCCGGCAGCAGCACGAAGGCGATGTGAGTCCGCGTTCGCGCCGCCCGCTCAGAAGCTCTCCGTCATGTCCACCGATCGCATCCCGGCCGCCGCCGGCGTCGGCCTCCGCTTCCCGCATCACCGGGAAGTGGCGGCTGACCCGCGCCGGCTCGCCTGGGTCGAGGTCCATCCGGAGAACTACATGGCGGGCGGCACGGCGCTCGACCAACTCGTCTCCATCCGTCGTGAACTGCCCGTCTCGCTTCACGGCGTCGGGCTCTCCCTGGGGAGTGCCACGGGCATCGAGCGCGATCATCTCGCGAGACTCAGGGAGACGGTCGACCGGATCGAGCCCGGGCTCGTTTCCGATCATCTTTCGTGGAGCGTCGCCAGCGGCGCTTATCTGCCCGATCTCCTGCCGCTTCCCTATACCGAGGAAGCGCTAGCAGTCGTCGCCGCCAATATCGATCGCGCGCAAACGGCACTTGGCCGTCAGCTGCTGATCGAGAATCCTTCCCGCTATCTGAGCTTTCGACATTCGACCCTGTCCGAGGCCGAGTTCCTGACCGCGCTGGTCGAACGAACCGGCTGCCGCCTGATCTACGATCTCAACAACCTTCTGGTCAGCGCCAGGAATCTCGACGAAGACCCGCTGGCGGCGCTGTTCGAGATTCCCATCGATGCGGTCGCCGAAGTCCATCTCGCCGGCCACGCCCGAAAGCACCTCGGCGACGGCAGCGAGGTCAGGATCGACGATCACGGTTCGGCCGTGTCGCCGGAGGTCTGGGACCTCTACAGCCGCTTCATCCATCGCGCCGGACCTGTCCCGACCCTTATCGAATGGGACACGGCCATCCCCGCCCTCTCGGTGCTCCAGGCCGAAGCGGCTAAGGCACAGCGCTTCCTCGACGTCGCCGCGACCGGAGACCGCCGTGTCGCCTGACCTCGCGACACTGCAGGCGGATGTCACGCGGGCGATCCTGGCGAAAGACGACGCGGCGGCGATATCGGCGATCGACGGCGACACCGTATCGGCCGCCTTGCGGCTCGCGATCTATCGCAACACGGCGCTCAGCGCGCTTTGCGAGGCGCTCCGGCTAAGCTACCTGATCACCGAGAAGGTGGTCGGCTCCGCGTTCTTCGAGCAGACTGCGCTCGCCTTCGCCCGCGAGCACCCGCCAGCCGATCCGGTCCTCGCGCGGTACGGCGGTGGCTTCCCAGCCTTCCTCGAGTCCCTGCCAAGCCTCGCGGACCTCGCGTACCTGCCCGATCTTGCCCGGCTCGAATGGGCGGTCGACCAGGCCGGCTATTCGCCGACGATCCAGGAACGGCGCATCTCGCTGCCGGTCGACGACGGCGTCGCGACCGTGATCCTGTCCGCCTCGCTCCGGCTGCTCGCGACCACGACCTCCATCCAGGCCCTGTGGCAAGCGCTTGATGCCGACGACGAGGACGCGCTCGCCGGCATCGACTGGAATGCGGGCCCGGAATGGCTCGCCATCCACCGCAGTACCGACGGCATCCGCATCTCACCGCTCTCGGAACCGGCATGGCGCCTCGCCGCCGCTCTTCTTGCCGGCGACGACATCGCCATGTCGGCCGTCCCCGACTCGAACGAGGCCGCCGTCGAGCTGCTGTCCGCCCCTTTCATTCGTGTCGTTTTTGCCGATCCGGTCGGATCGAAGAGGATCTCATGAGCCCGGTCGTCGCTTCCGCTCCGCATGGCCGCCTGGGCCAATCCGTCCGCGCAACGCTCATCGCGCTGAACGCGCTGCCCTGGACCGTGCTCGCGCTGCCGATGCGGCTTGCCGGCTTTGCCGTCTTCTGGCGGGCCGGCATGGCCAAGCTCGACAGCTGGGAGAGCACGATTCTGCTGTTCCGCGAGGAATACCAGGTGCCCGTGCTGCCGCCGGAGCTGGCGGCATACCTGGCGACGACGGTCGAGCTCGGCGCCGCCGCAGCACTTCTGCTCGGCCTCGCGACCCGCCCCGCAGCCCTGGCATTGCTCGGCCTGACCGCCGTGATCCAGCTCTTCGTCTATCCCGCGGCCTGGCCGACCCATCTTCAGTGGCTGGCCTTCCTCCTGCCGCTTCTCGCGCGCGGCGCGGGCGCGCTCTCCCTCGACCATCTGATCGCCCGCCGCCTCGCCGGCTGATCTAGGATCGCCTCCGGGGAGGCGATCTAAATGTTCTTCGACGGCTTCACGCTCGAGACGGTCGAGGCTAACGGCCAGCGCATCCGGCTTCGCCGCGGCGGTAGCGGGCCGCCGCTTCTGCTGCTGCACGGCAATCCGCAGACCCATGCGATGTGGCACAAGGTGGCGGCGGCGCTGGCCCGGCGCTTTACCGTCGTCTGCCCTGACATCCGCGGATACGGTTTCTCCTCCTCGCCGCCCGCGACGCCCGACAGCCGCCACTACGCCAAGCGCGAGATGGCGATGGATCTCGTCCTGTTGATGGACGGCCTCGGCTACCGGCGCTACGGCATCGTCAGCCACGACCGCGGCGCGCGGGTTGCGCATCGTATCGCGCTCGATCATCCGGACGCGGTCGAAAAACTCTGCGTCATGGACATCGTGCCCACGATCGAGCACTTCGAGCGCACCGAGATGTCGTTTGCGATGGGGTACCATCACTGGTTCTTCCTGGCCCAACCGCACGACAGGCCGGAGCGCATGATCCTGCGCGACGTCGAGGACTGGTTCGACTCACAGACCGGCCGCGAGCCCAAGGACAAGAGCTTCTTCCACCCCGAGGCGCGGGCGGACTACCTCGCTGCTCTGCGCGAGCCGGGCACCGTGACGTCGATCTGCGAGGACTACCGCGCGGCCGCCGGCATCGACCTGGTCCACGATCGCGAGAGCCGGGAAGCGAGCCGACGTATCCGCTGTCCGCTGCTCGTGCTGTGGGGGTCCAAAGGCAGGATCGGCCAGTGGTACAAGCCGATCGATCTGTGGCGCCGCTATGCCGACGGCCCGGTCATCGGCGGCCCTGTCGCCAGCGGGCACTATCTCGCCGAGGAAGCGCCGGAAGAGACGCTCGTCCGGCTCGGCGCGTTCCTCTGAGAAAGGCGTCGAGCCGGATCGAGACTAGTAGGAGTAGCGCTGGATCGAAATCTGTCGGCCGTTCGGCAGCGTGATCGTGCCGGTGGTGGTCGAGCTGAACGTCATCGTCGTCGTGCCGCGGTTCGCAGTCACGGCCGCGGTCCCGCTCGAGCCGGTCAGTGTCGGTCCGCTGCCGTACTCGAACAGGTCGCCGCTCCAGGTCGAGGTCGAGCTCGACTGGCGCGTCAGGTTGCCGGTGCCGACGTACCAATTGGCCTGTCCTGTGGTCCCGGTGCTGCCATAGGCGTAGCCGACCGTGAAGAAGTTCGAGGTCGTGGTGCCGCCGCTGGTCGTCGTGTTCTGGCTTTCGATCAGCCAGCCGGTGCCGCTGTAGTCGGGCGACCACCACCAGCCGGTCTCCGGCGCCCAGCTCTGGGTCGAGCCCACCGTCGAGCCGCTGAGCGGGTAGCGGACGAGGGCGTAGCTGGTCGCGCTGCCGCTGGTCGGCGTGATCGTCACCGTCGCCGCGCTCGACGAGCTGAACGTCACCGAGAAAGTGCCGGGCGAGGTCGTGCTGGTCGGCGAAGTATTGGCGACGCCGATATTGGCCAATGTCGTACCATTGGAGAACTGCTCCAGCGTGCCGCTGCAGGTCGTCGATCCAAGCATGCAGGAGATCACGTACCAGACGTCGTCGCCACCCGTGCCGTAGGTATAGATGCCGATGAACAGTTTCGAGGCATTGGTCTCGATCGCATAGCCGCGGCCGGAAGCCGTGGTGGTGTACCAGAGACCGTTCGACGGCGTCGTCAGCGCGTAGGTGTTGCGGCCGACCACTGAGCGCGAGCCGCGGAAGCAGCCGACCGTGTACGGGAACTCGCGATTTCCGTGATAGTGATAGATGTCCTTCACCTGCCCGTCGGCCTGCGTGACGCTGTGCTGATGGCCGTGGCACTCGTCGAGCTCGGCGTTGGTGATCGTGGTACCGGCCTCCCCTTTGGGCCCGTAGATGCCGAAGCCGTCGAGCGCCCAGCCGACCTGCACCGAATGGCCCGAAGTGGAGTCGGTGAAGCAGTTTGTCAAATGGTGGTAGTGGTAGGTGCCGGTCGTCTCGGGATGGCCTTCGCACAGGTCCTGGATCTCGTTCGCAACCGCGTCGCGGCCGTCGGCGTCCAGCGCGTCGAACAGCATGCCGCCGGTGAACAGGAAACCCACCTCGCCGGAAACGCAGGTCGGGGTCGACGAGTAGACCGGATCGGCCGGCAGCTCGGCGTAACGGCGGCTGACCGCCATCGACGACGGGTTGGGGTGATAGATCGCTTGGCCGGCCTCGGACGAGGAGGAGACCGGGAAAGTGCCGGTGTAGTGATTAGGCAATCCGTTGCCGCCGAGATAGCGCGTGCTGCCGCTGGTCACCTCTCGGATTTGGGAGGTCCAGGTATTCGAGCCCTCGACGATCGGCTTGCCTGAGAAGGAGATGACGTTCGACGAGCTGACCCAGGAGAAGCCGTAGCCCGACTCCGCAGCGGTGAAGCGGCAATGATAAATTGTGTTTCGGGCAGCGGACCGCATCGATACGCCGTCGACCGCCGCGGTGCCCGTGGCGCCCTGCGCCTTGAAGGTCGTGTAGCTCGTGACCATGGGTGTCTGGATGTCGAGGGCGCGGGTCTCTCCCGCCAAGGACAGGCCGAACGCCGCCACGAGCGCCAATACACGTAACCGCATAGCGAAACTCCCCCAGAACAACCACCCGCCGAATAAGATAAAGGTTGAGTAAGGGCTGAGCCAAGCGGCGTTTGGATCCTGGTATCGCTTGCCGGGGCTCCGGTCCGCATGGACAATCGGCGCGCGCCAGCGCCTTCACGATTCAGGATTTTTTACCATGTCCCTTCCCGTCTCCGCCCGCGCCAAGGACCTGGCGGAAAAAGTCTCCACCTTCATGGACGCGCACGTCTACAACGCGGAAGCGCCCTACAAGGAGCACATCGCCACGGCCGCCGATCGCTGGACGGTCCCGCCGGTGATGGACGAACTCAAGACCAAGGCCAAGAAGCAGGGGCTCTGGAACCTGTTCCTTCCGGAGTCCGAGCTTGGCGCCGGCCTCACCAACAGCGAATACGCGCCGCTCTGCGAGATCATGGGCCGTTCGCTGATCGGAGCCGAGGCCTTCAACTGCAGCGCGCCCGACACCGGCAACATGGAGGTGCTGGTCCGCTATGGCACACCGGCGCAGAAGAAGGAGTGGCTTGAACCGCTGCTCGACGGAAAGATCCGCTCGGCCTTCTGCATGACCGAACCCGACGTCGCCTCATCGGACGCGACCAATGTCCGCTGCTCGATCGAACGCGAAGGCAACAGCGGATACGTCATCAACGGCCGCAAGTGGTATGCCAGCGGCGCGATGGATCCGCGCTGCGAAATCTTCATCGTCATGGGCAAGACCGATCCGAATGCGCCCAGGCACCAGCAGCAGTCGATGATCCTGGTGCCGCGCTCGACGCCGGGCATCAAGATCATCCGCCCGATGCATGTGTTCGGCAGCGACGATGCTCCGCACGGTCATGCTGAGATCATCTTCGAGAACGTCAAGGTGCCGGCAGAGAACATGCTGCTCGGCGAGGGACGCGGCTTCGAAATCGCGCAAGGCCGCCTCGGCCCCGGACGCATCCACCACTGCATGCGGCTGATCGGCTGCGCGCAGCGCGCGCTCGAGCTTATGTGTGCGCGCGCGGAGCAGCGCGTCGCCTTCGGCCGCAAGCTCGCCGATCACGGCCCGGTCCGTGAGGAGATCGCGCGCTCGGCCTGCGAGGTCGAGCAGGCGCGCCTCCTGACGCTGGCTGCCGCCGAGAAGATGGACCAGGAGGGAAACAAGGCCGCGCGCGACCTGATCGCGATGATCAAGATCGTGGCGCCGATGATGGCGCAGACCGTGATCGACCGTGCGATCCAGATCCACGGCGCGATGGGTGTCAGCCAGGACACGTTCCTGGTCGATGCATGGAAGTATGCGCGCACCATCCGGATCGCCGACGGCCCCGATGCCGTGCACCTTGCTGCGCTCGGCAAGCAGGTGATCGGGCGCTACGGAGCGAAGGCCTGATGCCAGGCGCCAGTCTCGTCAACGTCGATCGACTGGTTCCTTACCTCGAAGCCAACCTCCCTGGTTTTCACGGGCCGGCAACGGCCCGGAAGTTCACGAGCGGGCAGTCGAACCCGACCTTCCTCATCGAGGCCGCCTCCGGGCGGTACGTTCTGCGCCGCAAGCCTCCCGGCACGCTGCTCAAGTCCGCTCATGCGGTAGAGCGCGAGTACCGGGTCATGAAGGCGCTGGCGCCGACGCCGATTCCGGTGCCGAAAGTTCACCGACTTTGCGAGGACG
>CAZDGR010000145.1:0-10242 GCA_964504845.1 uncultured Rhizobium sp.
CGCGACGGCGAAGACCACCTCGTTCCTCGACAAGCAGGTCGACGCGGTGCTCGGCGGCATCACCGAGTTCCCGACCCTGTTCAAGGCCAAGGGCGTCGACTCGGTCGTGCTCGCCTTTGCCGACTACGGCGTCAACACCATCGGCATGACGGTGATCGCCCACAACGACACCATCAAGGCCAAGCCGGACCTGGTGAAGCGGTTCGTGCGTGCCAGCCAAAAGTCCTACGAGGCGATGATCGCCGAACCTAGGGAGGCGGCAGCGGCGGTCAACCGCATGAACAAGGACCTGCCGATGGAGACGCTGATCAAGACGGTCGAGGAGTCCAACCTGGTGACGGTCGCCGGCATCCCCAAGGGCAAGCGCATCGGGCTTGCCGAGGATGCGGACTGGCAGCTGACGCTCGACCTGATGAAGAAGTACCGCGAGGTCGAGACCAATCAGCCGGCGACGGCCTTCTACACCAACGAGTTCCTGTCCAACTAGGCCCTCAGCCAGAGAGCGGCGCCGGGAGAGAGCCCGAGGTTCGTCTCGGCCCCCGGCTCCGCGATCGCCTCGCCGGCGCGGAACGGGACATCGACGGCAAGCCGGGCTTCGCCGACGCGGACGCCGTAGCGGATGGTGGCGCCGAGGAACTCGCGATCGAGGATCGTCGCCGGAAGCGTCGCCTGGCCGGGCCTGATCTGGCCGAGCCCCGCAGCCTGCGGACGGAAGACCAGCTTGGCGCCTGGCGGAACCTCGGCATCCGGCGAGATCGGCAGATGGAGGCCGGGTGCGATCTCGAAGACCCGATCCGGGCCAGTGCCCGCCACCTGTCCGTCCAGGATGTTCGCGGTACCGAGAAAGCCTGCGACGAACAGGTTCGCCGGCCGCTCGTAGAGCTCCATTGGCGTTCCGACCTGCTGGACCGCACCGTCGCTCATGACCGCGATGCGGTCGGAAATCGTATTTGCCTCCTCCTGGTCGTGGGTGACGAATATCGTCGTGATGCCGAGCCGCCGCTGCAGCTCGCGAAGCTCGCGCCTGACATCGGCCCGCATCTTGGCGTCGAGGTTGGACAGCGGCTCGTCGAGCAGCAGGACCTTCGGTTCGACCACGACGGTGCGGGCGACGGCGACGCGCTGCTGCTGGCCGCCCGAAAGCTGGGAGGGCCGCCGGTCGGCGAGGTGGCCGAGCCCGACCAGGTCGAGCGCAGCGGTGACGCGCCGGTCGATCTCGGCCTTGGGCAGGCGGCGTTCCTCGAGGCCGAAGGCGACGTTGCGACGGACGGTCAGGTGCGGCCAGAGGGCGTAGGACTGGAACACCATGCCGACGTCGCGCTTCCACGGCGGGAGCGACGCCACGTCGCGGTTGTCGATCAGGACCTCGCCGCTGTCGGCGACGTTGAAGCCGGCAATCAGGCGAAGCAGCGTCGTCTTCCCGCAGCCCGATGGGCCGAGGAAGGCGAACAGCTCGCCCGGCCGGATATCGAGATGCACGTCCTTCAGCACGCGGGTGGTGCCGTAGGAGAGATTGACGCCGCGGATCTCGACGGCGACCGCAGTCATCGGCTTCCGCTTTCTCTGTGGCGACGTTCGACGACATAGTGCGAGGCGAGGGTGCAGATCGTCACCAGCAGCACCGCGATGATGCCAAGCGCAGCACCGGGTCCGCGGCCGTTCGACGACTGCATGAAAACGTAGAGCCCGTAGGCCAGCGGCGCGTCGGAGTTGGACTGGACCAGCATCAGGGTCGCCGACAGCTCGACCGCCGCCGTCGAGAAGCTGGTGACGAACCCGGCGAGAAGCCCGCCTGTCATCAGCGGCACGACGATGCGTCGGACGGTCCGGGCCTTGGTGGCGCCCAGGTTCTCGGCGGCCTCCTCGAGGGTGACGGAAATCTGCTGAAGGGCTGCGGTGCAGGCGCGCAGCGCATAGGGAAGCCGGCGGATCGCCAATGCCAGCACGATGGTGATCCAGAGGGCCGCGAGCGGCGTCCCGTCCGGCAGCGTGATGCCGTAGAAGGTTCTGAGATAGCCGATGCCGAGGACGACGCCCGGCACGGCGAGCGCCGCCATCGCCGCCCAGTCGAGCCAGTGGCGGCCGGCCAGCTTCGTGCGCAGCACCAGATAGGCGATGGCCGTGCCGACGATCACGTCGATCAGACCGGCGATCGACGCGTAGACCAGCGTATTCTTGATGTAGAGCGAGCTCTCGGCGAAGACACGGTTGTAGTGCGCGAGCGTATAGGCATCGGGGAGCGGGCTGAACGACCAGATGGTCGCGATCGACAGCAGGAACAGCGCGATGTGCGGGGAAAGCACCAGGAGCAGGATCGCGATCACGACGATGTATCCGACGAGGCTCTGCCAGCCGGTGAGGGGGCGCCGGGCGAGGCCGCCGCCGCCACGCTGGACGGTCGCGTAGTCCTTGCCCTTGAGCGCGAGCGCGGAGATCCACATGGCGGCGACGGAGACGACGATCAGCACCACGGAAATCACGTAGCCCATCGGATCGGCGATGCCGATCGAGCTGACCCGAAGATAGGCCTGCGGCGCCAGCATCTCCTTGACGTTGAGCAGGAGCGGCGTCGCCAGATCGTCGAAGACCTTGACGAAGACGAGCGAGGCGCCGGCGACGAAGCCGGGCATTGCCAGAGGGATGACGATGCGACGGATCAGCCGGAAGCCGGAGGAGCCGAGATTCTGCGCCGCCTCCTCCATCGCCCGGTCGATGTTGCGGAGGCTGGCCGAAAGATTGACCAGGATGAACGGGAAGTAGTGCAGCGACTGGACGAAGATGACGCCGTTCAACCCTTCCATGAACGGGATCTTGAAGCCGAAGGAGTCGTCGAGAAGCAGGTTGACCGAGCCGTTGCGCCCGAACAGGAGCTGCATCGCCACCGCACCGACGAAGGGCGGCATCACCAGTGGCACGAAGCCGAGGGTCTGAATCAGGACGGCGCCGCGGAACGCAAAGCGCGTGGTCAGGATCGCCAGCGGCAGCGCCAGCGCCGACGCCCAGACGACCGACATCGCCGAGACATAGACCGAATTCCAGAAGGAGCGGACGAAGAGGTCGGTCCGGAAGAAGTCGGCGAAGTTGACGAGCGTGAACTGCCCGGTGCCCTTCTCGGTGAAGGCGACGAAGACCACCGTCGCCGTCGGCAGCACGAGGAAGGCGAACAGGAAAAGGCCTATGGCGACGGCAAGCGCTCGCTGGCCGCGGGTCGCTGCCGGAGCGGCTCGGCGGGCGGCGAGGGCGAGCGTCATGCCGCTCCCGCCGCGATGACGAGAACCTGGCTCAGCGCGCGAGTTTCAGCGCGTCCGAGGCCTTGGACTTGGCCTGGGCATAGCGCTCCTTGGCGAAAGCGGCCCACTGCTGCTCTAGCTCGGCCTGACGCGCGCCCTTCTCCTTGGCCCCGGTGAAGGCACCGGTGATTTCCTTCGACGAGGCCTGCTGTGCCGTCAGCGGCATCGCCGCCACCAGGTCGCGCGCTTCCTTGGCAAGCGTGCGGGCCTGGGCGTTGTCCTTCTTGGCCAGCGCCGCGTCGACCTCGTGCAGCGTCTTGGTCACCTCCTTGAGCGCCGCCAGCTGGAACGAGATCAGCTGATCGAACAGCGTGTCGACCACCGCCGTCCGCGACTCCGAGGTCTCGGCGCTGAAGGTGATCATCTTCTGGAAGCGCGGATCCTTGAACGGATTGGGATAGTCGGCCGGTGCCTTGGCATAGACGGCAGGGTTGATCGGCAGGCGTCGGATGCCGGGATCGAGCAGGACCTCCTGGCCGGCCGGCGACAGCAGGAACTCGACGAAGGCCTCGGCCCCGGCCTTGTTCGGCGCATTGGCGACGATGCCGATGTTGGCCGGCACCACGGTCGTCACCGACGGATAGGCGAACTTGACCGGGAAGCCCGATGCCTGGGCCGAGAAGGCAAAGAAGTCGATGACGATGCCGACGCCGACCTGTCCGGAGTTGACCTGCTCGGGCACGTCGAATGACCGGTCGGTGATCTGGCGGAAGTTGCCGGCAAGCTCCTTGATCGTGCGCCAGCCCTTTTCCCAGCCCTCGCCCTGGAGGATCGTCTCGACCGTCAGATGCGTGGTGCCGGAGCGCGCCGGCGATGCGATCGACACGTGATCGAAGTAGACCGCCTTCGCCAGATCCTGCCACTCGGCCGGCTCCGGAATCTTGTTCGCCTTCATGTAGCGGTCGTTCCACATGATGCCGTAGCCCGATGCGGCAAAACCGAGATAGGTGCCGCCGGGATCGTTGATCGGGTAGGAGCCGACCTTGTCCGGGATACCGGCCGCCTTCGGCTGATATTTCTGCAGAAGACTCTTGCCCTTCAGCACCTCGAAGGCATCCGGCGCCGAGGCCCACATCAGGTCGATCTGGTTGTTG
The DNA here is from genome assembly GCA_964504845.1 of uncultured Rhizobium sp. Lineage (GTDB taxonomy): Bacteria > Pseudomonadota > Alphaproteobacteria > SHVZ01 > SHVZ01 > SHVZ01. The sequence goes on from CAZDGR010000145.1 coordinate 4,385, forward strand.
GCCTTGGTCTCCTCGATGAACTTCACCGCCGCATTGGTATTGCGGTTATGCACCTCGAGCGTCGCGCCCGGGTAGGCCCTCTCGAACGCCTTCTTGAAGGGATCGGTGACGTCCTTGGCGAAGGAGGTGACCACGGTCACCTTGCCGGTCTGCGCGGCGGCGACCGATGAGACAGCGACGCCCAAGGCAATCGCTGCGGCAAAGATCTTGATCACGGCATTCCCTCCGGTTGTTTTCGACCGGCTCTTTCGTCCGGCCGTTCTGTTCTCGGTACCTAGATTGGCGTCGCGGACGGCGGCCGGCAAGCGCTGGCGGGATCTAATTGCTCGTTTAGGCCTTCCAGCCGATCGCGTCGCGAAGGAAAGCGTAGCCGAGAGCGGTGAACGCCGCCCGTTCCTTGTTGTCCTTGCCATAGCCGTGCCCGCCCGCGGCAAGCTCATAAAACCAGGCCCGATAGCCCATCGACTTCAGCTTGGCGGTCATCTTGCGCGCGTGCCCGGGATGGACGCGATCGTCGCGCCGAGTGGTCGCGATCAGGATCGGCGGATAGGGCCTGCCCGGCTCGGCCACATGATAGGCCGACATGGCGCTGAGGAACCTCCAATCCTCGGACTCGTCGGGATCGCCGTACTCGGCGATCCAAGACGCGCCGGCGAGCAGCTTCGAGTAGCGGCGCATGTCGATCAGCGGGATCGTGCAGAAGAGCGCGCCGAAGCGCTCCGGATATCTGGTCAGCATGTTGGTGATCAGGATGCCGCCATTGGACCCGCCCTCGGCGGCGATGCGGCCAGGGCGCGTGACGCCGCGTCGGACGAGGTCGACGGCGACCGCGGCGAAGTCGTCATGCGAGAGGCGCTTGCCTTCACGCATGCCGGCCTTGTGCCAGGGCGTGCCGAACTCGCCGCCGCCGCGGATATTGGCGGTGACCGAGGTGCCGCCGCGCTCGAGCCAGAGCTTGCCGATCGAGGCGCTGTAGTAGGGCAGCTGAGAGATGTTGAAGCCGCCGTACCCGGTCACGTGCACCGGCGCGTCGCCGGTCTCCTTCGCCGGACCCACCTGCGTATAGGGAATGCGCGCGCCGTCGACCGACACCGCCTCGTGGCGTGTCACCACCAGGCCGGAGGCATCGAAGGTCTCCGGCGCCTTCTTCAGGATTTCAGGTGCCTTGCCTCGTTCCACGAGGTACAGGGTCGCCGGCGTCGTCGGCGTCTGGGTTGCGGCGAGCAGGTCGCCGGTGGATTCCTCCTCCTCGATGTCGAGCGACCAGACCGAGGCGACGCCGATCTCCGGCATGCCGGAAAGGGTCTTGCGCGACCAGCCGTCCGACGGCGATAGGATCTCGAAGACCGGCTTCAGGTTGTCCAGGATCGACAGCACGAGCATGCCGCCCGACCAGAAGAATCCCTGAAGGCTCCGGCGCTCCCCAGGCTCGAACAGGACGGCGAAGCTGCGGTCGCCCGAGAGGAAGGCGGCGAACGAGATCCCGACCACGGTGTCGGGCGCGTAGGTCCTGCCGCCGACGGTCCAGGCCGTCCGCGGCTTGACCGCGAGCCAGCCGCGATGCCAGTCGTGCAGGGCGTCCGTCGGCAGGTCGATCCGCTGCTTCGGGCCGTTGCGATCGCCGATCCAGACGATCGTGTCGAAGAACCCGGACCTGTCGACGAAGATCACCCGCTCGAACCCGGCGTAGTGCTCTACGCCGCAAGCGACCGACATGTGCTCCGCCGTGGTCTCGAAGATCACCGGTGCTGCCAGGGGATCGACGCCGCGCTGCCAGAGCCGGACAGTGCGCGCATACCCGGACTTGGTCGCCATGCCGTCGCCGAGCGCGGCGGCGAGGAGGACGGTGTCGCGGTCTAGCCAGGCGACGTTGGCCTTAGTTTCCGGCATCTCGAAGCCGCCGCGGACGAACGCGCGTGTCCTCAGGTCGAACTCGCGGCCGACCGATGCGTCGCCGCCGCCCCGCGAAAGGCCGACGAGCGCGCGGTCATGGCTGCCGGGAAGGGTCGGCGCGCCCTTCCAGATCCAGTCCTCGCCTTCCTTCGCCGCCAGCTCGTCGAGGTCGAGCAGAACATCCCAGCGCGGGCTCGGCGTGCGGAAACTCGCGAGATCGGTCATTCGCCAGAGGCCGCGAGGGTTGTTCGCGTCCTTCCAGAAATTGAAGACGCGGTCGCCGCGGCGGCTGATGTAGGGAATGTTGTCGGGTCGATCGAGGATCGCGGCCAGGGTATCGCGGTCGGTGGCGAAGGCAGAATCGCCAAAGCGCGCCATCGTGCGGGCGCTCTCGGCATCGGCCCAGGCTGTCGCCTTGGCGCCGTCGACGTCCTCGAGCCAGACGTACGGGTCGTCGTCGGGTGCGGCAAGGGTCGGGCGACTGTCGATCGAGGTCATCGGATCCTCAGATCGGTTTCACGTCGAAGCCGGCGGGGGCTTCGCCGCGGCGGTAGCGCTCGACCATCGTCGAGAAGGCGCTTTCGAGATGGCGCGTCGCGCGTGCCGTATCGAACAGCGGGTGAGCCAGGCGGTTGCGCGCCAGCTTCTCTTTCGCCGCGGCAAGGTCGGTCCCGTGGGTCGCGAGCTTGAGGGCAAGCGCCTCGTATTCCGCAAGCGATTGCGTGATCAGCTCGGGCAGACCGATCGCGGTCAGCAGGCTGGCGGCGACGCGGCCGGCGAAGCTGGTGCCTTTGCAGGTGACCAGAGGAAGCCCCGTCCAAAGGGCGTCGCAGGCGGTCGTGTGCGCATTGTAGGGAAGCGTGTCGAGGAACAGGTCGGCGAGGCGATGACGCGCCAGGTGATCGGCCGGCCGGGCGCGCGATGCGAAGACCAGACGCGACGGATCGATGCCGGCTGCCTCCGCCTCCCGCCTGAGATTGCGGACGCCAGACTCGTTGGTCGACAGCAGCCACAGCACGCTGCCTTCGATCCTGTCGAGAAGGCGCATCCAGACGGCGAAGACCTCCGGCGTGATCTTGTAGGCGTTGTTGAACGAGCAGAAGACGAAGCCGGTTTCGGGAAGTCCCATCTCGGCGCGTGTCGGCGTCGACTCGGAGATCGTCCGCTTGTCGTCGTTGACGAGATACATCTCGGGAAGGCGCACGACTTTCTCGGTGTAGTAGCGCTCGTCGCTCGGCGCGACCAGGATCGGGTCGGCGATCACGTAGTCGATGAATGGCGCCCCCATCGTGCCGGCAAGCCCGATGTAGCTGACCTGGATCGGCGCCGGGCGCATCGCCAGGATCGCGGTGCGGGCACCGTCGGTATGCCCGTTCAAGTCGACGACGATGTCGGCTCCGACCTCGCCGATCAGCCGGGCGACCTCGGCATCGCTCTTGCCCCCGGCCTCTATGAAAGTCTCGAAGCCGGACCTGATCCGCGCCCGCATCTCGCTCGGCTCGTCTGGCCCGAGCGCGATCCCGAAGGTCTCGAAGCGCGCACGATCGTGATGCTCGAACAGGCCGGCGGTCAGATAGGCGATCGGGTGGTCGCGATAGTCCGAGGACATATAGGCGATGCGGATCCGCTCGCCGCCCTCTCGAACCGGCGTCGGCGCGCTTGCCGGGTACTTGTCGCGGACATAGGTCTCGGCACAGCGCCGCTGGTCGGCGGTGTCGCCGGAGACCGACAGGAAGGAGAACGGGAAGTCTGCACGTCTCCCGGCCCGGATCTCCCGGGTGATCTCCGCCGTCACCTTCGTGCTGGCCCGCCAGTCGCAGCAATGCCGAAGGCAGTGGTTGAGCTGCCCTAGCAGGTAGGCGCGATCCGGGTCGATCCGCCGGCTCGCCTCGAAGTCCGCGGCCGCCAGCTCGTATTGGCGCGCGTCCATCAGCGCCACGCCGCGGTTGCAGAGCGTCTCCGGATCGTTCGGCTCGATCGCCAGCGACTGGTCGTAGCTCTTCATCGCCTCGGCGTAGCGCTGCAGCTCTTTCAGCACGTTGCCGCGATTGGCCAGTGCCTTGGCGTCGTCGGCCTTGATCTTGAGCGCCTTCTCGTAGCTCGCCAGCGCTTCTTCGTGACGCTTCAGCTCCGCCAGCACGTTGCCGCGGTTGTTGAGCGCGTTGACGTGATTCGGCTGACGGGCGAGAGCCAGGTCGTAGCTCGCCAGAGCATCCTCGGAACGCCTGAGCTCGCGGAGCGCCGTGCCGCGGTTGACCAGTGCCGGCACTGCGCCAGGCTGGCTCGCCAGAATCTTGTCGTAGGCGGCGACGGCTTCCTCGAAGCGTCCGAGAGCGAGCAGCGCGGTGCCGCGATTGTAGAGTGCGTCCGGGTGGTCAGGCTTGATCGCCAGCGCCCGGTCGTAGCTGTCGAGCGCGTCCTGAGCTCGGCCCATCCGCATGAAAGCGATGCCGCGGTCGGAATGCGCCGCCACCGAGCGGCCATTGACCTTGATCGCCTCGCCGATCAGGCGTGCGGCCTCGTCGAAGCGACCGCTGCGGCCGGAGACGACGCCGAGGAGGTGGAGAGCATCGAAGTGGGTGCGATTGATCTTGAGGATGGCCAGGCAGCAGCGCTCGGCTTCCTTCAGATCTCCCCGCTGGTTTGCCTGTAACGCCTGCCGGAGGATCTGATCGAGGTTAAGCTCTTTGCGCGCCATCCAGGCAGTTTGCCAGGAAAGCCCGGTGGGGCGAAGCCTCGGCGCTCCGCCCCGGCCAGCTCAGGCCGTCGGTTCAGGCCGTCGCCTCGAGTGGCCGCTTGAGACCCATGTACTGAAGCTCGGCGAAGATTCCGACCACCACCGCCTGCCCCAGGACGAAGGCGTATCCGAGTGCCGTCGGCTGGGTCCAGACGAAGAGGGCGATGCTGGCGACGGTCCAGAGCGCATTGCCGACGATCACCAGCCAGACCAGCCCCTCCGGGAGGCGGGCGCGGGTACCCATCCAGCCGACGAAAGCCGCGTAGGGCAAAAGGAAGATTCCGGCTTCGCGAAGCAGCATTTCCGGCAGGCCCAGCACGTTGGTGAGAAAGCCTGCGCCGAAAGCCATCAGGACGCCGGTGCCGGCGCTGGCGACCGCGTCGGCGAGGAGGGCGCGGCGAAGGAACAGGGTGGGCGTGATCGTCATGTTCGGCTCCATCAGATGGTGCACCTGGTGGTGCATGGCCAGCAGGATGGGGGCGCCGAGGCCGAGGGTCGATTACGTGGGAGGTAAGCAAATTCCCCCGGCAGGTGCGGCGGGGCGCCGCACCTTCGGCGAGCCGGTCAGACCGTGGCGAAGCCGCCGCGACTGGATCAGGGGGGCGGAGGCTCTCGTCGCGCCAACTTGAATACCAGCGGTGCGCAGACGATGACGATCAGGATGCGGGCGATGTGGTGGGTCGCGACGAAGGCGGCATCCGAGTGCAGCGCGATCGCGACCAGGCTCATCTCGGCGAGGCCCCCGGGTGAGAAAGCGAGCAGCACGTCGTCGGCCCCTAGGCCCGAGACGCGGCTGAGCGTCAGGCTGAAGGCGACCGTCACCGCCATCAGGGCGACGGTGGCGCCGACCGACATGAGCATCGCGTCGCGAACCAGCCGGACCGAGGTGCCGGCGAAGCGGGCGCCGACCGCGCATCCCAGGACCACCTGCGCGACAGCGACCAGCAGGGCGGGCGGCTTGGCTTCCGAGAAGCCGGTCATGTGGGCCACGGCGCTCAGGATCATCGGCCCCAGCATTGCATAGGCAGGCAGACGGAGGAGACGAGCCACGACCGTGCCGACGACCCCGCAGACGACCAGGATCCCGGCGTCGTCGAGAGACACCTCGCCGCCGCCGATCGCCGGCAGCATCGAGACGGGTGGCGTGTATCCCCCGAAGAAGCGGAAGTAGAAGGGGATCGCCATCACGACCAGCAGCACGCGGCAGGCATGGGTCAGCGCGATCAGG
>CAZDGR010000146.1:0-10182 GCA_964504845.1 uncultured Rhizobium sp.
CCTGGAGCACCTCGCGGAGGTGCCGTTCCAGGTAGTTGCCGGGATTGACGGAGAGCGTCGAGTCGTCGACCGGCGCGCCGTCGGAGATCACCATCAGGATGCGGCGCTGCTCGGTCCGCTGCATCAGGCGGTTGTGCGCCCAGAGCAGCGCCTCGCCGTCGATGTTCTCCTTCAGGATGCCTTCGCGCAGCATGAGGCCCAGGCTCTTGCGCGCGCGCCGCCAGGGCGCGTCGGCGGCCTTGTAGATGATGTGGCGGAGATCGTTGAGGCGGCCCGGATTGGCGGGCTTGCCCGAGGCGATCCAGCGCTCGCGCGACTGGCCGCCCTTCCAGGCGCGGGTGGTGAAGCCCAGGATTTCGACCTTGACGCCGCAGCGCTCGAGCGTGCGCGCCAGGATGTCGGCGCTCATCGCCGCGATCGTGATCGGCCGGCCGCGCATGGATCCCGAGTTGTCGATCAGCAACGTGACCACGGTGTCGCGGAACTCGGTGTCGAGCTCGACCTTGTATGAAAGCGCGTGCGTCGGGTTGACGACGACGCGCGCCAGACGGCCGGCGTCCAGCAAGCCTTCCTCCAGATCGAACTGCCAGGAGCGGTTCTGCTTCGCCATCAGGCGGCGCTGCAGGCGGTTGGCGAGCTTGCCGATCACGCCCTGCAGGTGCGAGAGCTGCTGGTCGAGGAGCTGGCGAAGCCGCGACAGCTCGTCGGGATCGCAGAGCCCGTCGGCGACCACGATCTCGTCGAACTCGGAAACGAACGGCTTGTAGAGCTCGAGGTCGCTCGGCGCGTTGCGGCCGTGCATCTGCGGCATGCCGGGATTGCCCGGCTGCTCGTCGCCCATGCCGGGCTGCATCTCGCCGTCGGCCTCTTCGGCGCCATCCTCGCCGTCCTCGGACGGCTGCATGTCCGGCGCCATGGTCTGCGAGGCGTCCGAGTCGGAGGCGCCGCGCTGGCCCGCTTCCGAGTTCGGATCCTGGGCGTCGGAGTCCTCGCCGCCCTCCTCCTCGTTCGGATCGTCCTCGAGCTCGGCCTCCTCTGCGGACTCGAGGTCGAGGTCCTGGATCAGCTGGCGGACCCAGTGCTGGAACTTCTCCTGGTCCTCGACCGAGCGCGTCATCTCGCGGAAGTCGGCGCCGCAGCGGGATTCGATGAACGGGCGCCAGAGATCGACGACGTGACGCGCGGAGGCCGGCGGACGCACGCCGGTCAGCGCCTCGCGTGTCATCAGGCGCACGACCTCGACCAGCGTCGCATCCGAGCGCTCGGTGATCCGCTCGAATCCCTTCTTGCGGTAGCGCTGCTCGAGCGCCGCGGTCAGGTTCTCCTGAACCCCGGCCATGCGGTTCGACCCGATCGACTCGCAGCGGGTCTGCTCGACCGCCTCGTAGATCGAGCGCGCCATCTGGCCCTGCGGCATGCGCTTGGCGTGGACCTGGCGGTTGTGGTGACGGACCTTGAGCGCGATCGAGTCCGCTTCGCCGCGGACATGCGCAACCTCGGTCGAGGTGAGGTTGCGCGTCGGCTGCGGCACGCGGGCGCGATTGCCCGAGAGCCCCGGCGGCTCGGCGCCGAAGGCGACCTCGAGGTCGTCGCGATGCGACATCGCGCGAAGCGTCGCGGCGGTCGACTGCTTGAAGGTCTCGACCGCCGCCTCGTCGGCGTTGCGGTTCGGCGCGCTCATCGACGTCTCTTGGCTCTCAGACGAGGTTCGCCTTCACGCCCGACTCCGGAAGCTCGGAGCCGAAGCAGCGCTGGTAGTACTCGGCGACCGTCGCCCGCTCCATCTCGTCGCACTTGTTCAGGAAGGTGAGACGGAAGGCGAACCCGATATCGCCGAAGATGCGGGCGTTCTCGGCCCAGGTCATCACCGTGCGCGGGCTCATGACCGTGGAGATGTCGCCGGCGACGAAGCCCGAGCGGGTGAGATCGGCGAGAGCGACCATCGCCGAGACGGTCTTCTTGCCCTCGTCGGTATTCCACACCGGCACCTTCGCCAGCACGATCTCCACCTCCGCGTCGTGCGGCAGGTAGTTCAGCGTGGCGACGATCGACCAGCGGTCCATCTGACCCTGGTTGATCTGCTGCGTGCCGTGATAGAGGCCGGTGGTGTCGCCGAGGCCGACGGTGTTCGCCGTCGAGAACAGGCGGAACGCCGGGTGAGGGCGGATGACGCGGTTCTGGTCGAGCAGGGTCAGCTTGCCTTCGACCTCGAGCACGCGCTGGATCACGAACATCACGTCGGCGCGGCCGGCGTCGTACTCGTCGAAGACGAGCGCGGTCGGGTTCTGCAGCGCCCAGGGAAGGATGCCTTCCTTGAACGCGGTCACCTGCTTGCCGTCCTTCACCACGATCGCGTCCTTGCCGATCAGGTCGATGCGGCTGATGTGGCTGTCGAGGTTGACGCGGATGCAGGGCCAGTTGAGGCGGGAGGCGACCTGCTCGATGTGGGTCGACTTTCCGGTGCCGTGGTAGCCCTGGATCATCACGCGGCGGTTATGGGCGAAGCCGGCCAGGATCGCGAGCGTGGTGTCGCGGTCGAAACGGTAGGCCTCGTCCAGGTTCGGCACGTGCTCGGTCGGGGTCGAGAACGCCGGAACCTGCATGTCCGTGTCGATGCCGAAGACCTGGCGCACAGACACCTTGATGTCAGGCGTATTGGGCGCGTGAGACGTGGTGGCGGCAGCGTTCGGCATGGGTCCTCTGGGGGTGGAAAGGCCGGTCGTCTGGGGAGGGCCGGGTAGAAAACGCTCCCCGCGCCCGGCCGTCAAGCGGCAAGGCGCTTGCGTAGCGTCGAATAAGCCCGGTTTATCGCCTTAAGCCGTTCTTCGGCTTGGCGATCCCCGCCATTGGCGTCCGGGTGATGGCGCTTCACCAGGATCTTGTACCGGGCCTTGATCTCTTCAAGCGTTACTTCCGGGGGCAAATCGAGAATCGCCAATGCTTCCCGCTCCTCGGGCGGGAGATCCCGCATCCGGGGATCGGCACCCGGCCTGGAGCCGGGAGCCGGTCCCTCGCCGAAGATCTCGAACGGATCCTCGATCTCGATGTCCTCGGACGTCCGCTGGCGCTTGCCGCCGAGCGGCCAGGTCGGGCGCTGCCAGACGGTGTCGTTCCGGACCTGGCGCTCGATCTCGTCCGGGCTCATGCCGGCGTAGTAGTCCCAGGCGGCGTTGTAGGCCCGCACATGCTCGAGGCAGAACCAGAAGTAGTCGTTGAGTCGGTCGCGGGCCTTGGGCGCCCGGAACATGCCCTCGCCGATGCAGCCCGGCTGGTCGCAGGCGCGCAGCCGAGGGTCGATCGGCTCGGCTAACGCATGGGCATGGCGGCGGGCGCGGGTCATTGCGACCTGGAATTATGGGAGTGGCCGATGACAGGCGCAACCGATTGACAGATGCGGCGGAGCGGCGCATGCGTCCCGTCCGCTTCAAGGTGGCCCCATGAAAGTCGCCCAGTCCATAAGAGCCAAGCTCGAGGCGGCGTTCCAGCCGCAGCATCTCGTCGTCGAGGACGAGTCCCACCGCCATGCCGGCCACGCCGGCGCCCGGCCCGAAGGCGAGACGCATTTCCGTGTGACCATGGTCTCGCCGAGCTTCGCCGGGGTCGGCCGCGTCGACCGCTCGCGCCGCGTGCACGAGGTGCTGGCGGACGAGCTCAAGGGCCCGGTGCATGCGCTGGCGCTGAGCCTGAAGGCGCCCGGCGAAGGCGTATAGCGCGCCACCCGCTACCGCGTCGCCGCCGGGCCACAGCCACCCGAAAAGCGCGACGCCACGCATCCGGAAACGGCCGCCGGTTTTCCCTAGGCATCGGGAGACCAGGGAGAGCGGGTGCCGCACCTTTCGCGCATGCTTCGCCGGATCGCTGCCGCTCTCCTGGCGGGTCTTCTTTCCGCTTCGCCCGCTGCTGCCTGGCAGGTGCTCGAAGGACCGTCTGTCACGCCGGAGAGCGGCGTCTGGTGGACGCCCGAGGAACCAGGCCGCGCCGTCGTCATCGAGGTGATCGAGCCCGACCTGCTGTTCGCCGGCCTGCTTCTCTACGCCCAGGACGGATCACCGACCTGGTATGTCGTCGAGGCAAGAGGATCGGGTGCGATCCGGACCGGCGCGCTGCAGGCCTTCGTCGACGGACAGACCCTGGACGGCGCCTGGCGGCCGAATGCCTTCGCGGGGTCTCCCGGCGTCGCCGGCTTCACCTTCGAGTCGGCGACCGCGGGCTGGCTCGACTGGCCCGGCGGCCGGAGCCGGATCGAGCGCTACGACGTCGCCATGGGCTTCGGCGGCGGTGCCGCGCCGCGCGAGCGCGGCGCCTGGTGGTTCAACGGCATGGAGAGCGGGCGCGGCTTCTTCGTCGAGACCCGCGGCAACATCCTCTTCCTGCTCGGCACCATGTACGACGAGCGCGGCCGCGCGGTCTGGTATGCGGCGCAGGGACCGATGACGACGTCGATGCATTTCGAGGGTGCGCTGACCAGGACCGCGGTCGGCCCGCCCCCGCCCGGCGATCATCGGCAGCCGCTGCATACGGCCGCGATCGGGACCCTGACGCTCAGCTTCAACGACGGAACCACCGCGGCGATCACGACCCCGGGCGGGCGCCAGGTGCCGCTGGTCCGCTATGGGCTTTGCCTCGAGGTCCAGCGGACCGCGCGGATCGGCGCCGCCGCCTCTCAAACGATGCTTCCCGGATTCCCGTGGCCCGGCTGTGGGCCTGCCCCCAACGGCTGACGATCAGCGGCCGGTGTAGAACTCCGGCCACTCGACCTTGGTGACCGGGCTGTCGGACGCCAGCGCGTGGCAGGAATCGAGCAGCCGCGGCTTCTTCATCGGCTTGGCCTCGCCCTCTTCGGCGGCGCGCCGCTCGCGCTCGCGGCGCGAGTACATGGTTTGGAACGCCGTGGTCGCGACCGGGCCCAGAAGCTCGACGATATGCGTGCATCCCTGCGTGCCGCCCAAGAGCTCCTTCACCTTCTTCTTCCAGCCGGGGCCGATCGAGAGCCCTTCGAGCTTCTTGAAGGCCGGCGCGATGTCGCCGCAGATCTTGAACGGCCCATGCTCGGTCACCGCCTCGACCGCGCGCACGGTCAGATGATCGTCGATGGTGAGGCGGATCCACATCTCGTGGAGCGGCACGCCGGGCTTGATCTCACCGCGGTCGCGGTTGGAAAAGGCGTAGGTCTTGGTGTCGACCAGATGCCCTTCGATGTCCCAGAGACCGTCTTCACGCTTGAAGCCGCGGCACTCGACGCGACGCACATGGAGCGGCTCGCGGGGAGCCGGGGCGGACAACGGCATGGACGGCCTCGGGGGAGGATTTCGCAACTGCGAAGGAACATAGCCCCTCCCCAGGGGCCGTCAACCGGCCGGCGCGGGACGCTCCCCTTCAGGCGGCGGTGGCGCCGAAGATGAAGGCTTCCCGCTCCTGGATGTCCTCTTCCAGCTCGCGCTTGACCGCGCTGAAGAGGTCGCGGACCGACACGATCCCGACCAGCTCGCCGCCATCGAGGACCGGCAGGTGGCGGTAGCCCTTGCTCTGCATCAGGATCAGCGTGTCGAGGGCGCTCGCATCCGGGGAGACCGTGTCCGGATTCCTGGTCATGACCTCGCCGATCTTCAGCGTTTCCGGGTCCTTGCCGGGGGCGACGACCCGGTTGAGCACGTCGCGCTCGGTGAAGATGCCTTCGAGCTTGCCGTTGCCCATGATCAGGACGGCGCCGATGTGGCGCTCGGCCATCACCTTGGCCGCCTGGCGCACGGTGACGTCGGCGCCGAACGTGGTCAGCACCTGCTTTTCCGAGATGATGTCGGGGACGATGCTTTTGTGCATGAGCCGTTCCTCCCTTGGAAGGCACGGGCTCTGGCGCCGGGGCTCGTGTTTTACGCCCATCCTGTTGGAGGCGCCGCCCGAGCTTCGATCATGCACCGGCGCCCGGCCCGGTTCAACGGCTCTGAAGCCCGCCGGACGGAGCAAATCTGTGACACGGTCCCGGCTTGGGTCTCACCCTCTTGATTTCGCCACTTTTTCGGCGATCTATCGGGCCATGACCGTGAAGTCCCTCATCCTTCGGGCCGGGCTGGCGCTGGCTTTGGCGCTCGCCTTCGCCCCCTCCCAGACGACGGCCAAGCCGGCGGTGGCCGCCAAGCTCACCGACCAGGACCGTGCCGACCTGCAGCGGATCGAGAAGTACCTGAACGACATCCGCACCCTCTCATCGCCCTTCCTGCAGGTCGCGGCCGACGGCAGCCAGTCCAAGGGGACGGTGTCGATCGCGCGCCCGGGCAAGATCCGGATCGACTACGAGCCGCCGACCAGCCTGCTGGTCGTGGGATCCGGCGGCTCGATGGCGGTCTACGACCGCGACCTCAAGCAGACGAACTACGTCAACATCAACCAGACGCCGATCGGCGTCCTGGTGCGCGAGCATATCCGGCTCTCGGGCGACGTCACCGTGACCCGCTTCGAGCGCGGCTCGACCGTGCTTCGGGTCACGCTCGCCAGCACCGCCGACGCGGATGCCGGCCGGGTCACGCTGACCTTCGACGACAAGCCGATGCAGCTGCGCCAATGGGTGGTGTTCGACCCGCAGGGAACCGAGACGCGGGTGTCGCTGCTCGACCCCAAGCTCGGCGTCCCGATCGACAACAAGATCTTCGACTTCAGGGCGCCGGATCGTGCGCCCACGACCGGCGGCAGCAACTAGCCCTCAAGGCTGGACGAAGCCGCCGGCGAAGGTCTCCGGCGAGCCGAAGCCGCCGGTCAGCATCAGGTTGAAGGCGATGCTGATCCTGGACGAGCCCGAACGGTTGGTCTCGGTGAAGTGCTCGAGCCAGGACGGAAACAGGATCATCTGCCCCTCTACCGCCGGCAGGCGGATCGCCGTCGAGTTAATGTCGGTGAGCTCGGCGATGGTCGGCACCAGGACCTGGGCCTGCTTGCGCGGGTCCTGGAAGATGATGCCGCCGGCACTCTCTGGCGCACTCACGTAGTAGACGCCGGAGATGAAGTTGTTCGAGTGCGCGTGCGCCATGTGCTGGTAGCCCGGCCGGTTGGTGTTGCCCCAGAAACCGGTGATCGCAAGCTTCGCCGGCTTGTAACGAAGGGCATCGAAGCGCGCCGCGACCGCCGCCTGGACGAAGTCCGCGAGCTCCCTGAAGGCCGGGTCCTTGTGCAGCTCGTGGCTGCTCTGCCACTGGCCGTCCTTGACGGCGCCGGTGCCCTGCCGCTCGAGCTCCTCCAGACGCGCTCGCGCACGAGGATTGAACTCGGCAGCGCGCTCGTAGGCGACGAGCGAGACAAGGGTCGGGAACATCGCGACGATCTGATGGGACATCGCACCTTCACGGATCCGAGAGCGCCGCTTTAGCAGATCCGTGACTTGCCGCGAAGCCCTGCGCGTGCGACTTTGGCGTGTCCCCCTTCCAGCGTCGAGGATCCTCGATGACGCCGTTGATCGGCATCCCTGCCAGCGTCAAGCTCGATGGCAGTTTTCCGCAGCATGTCGTGTCGGAGAAGTACGTCACCGCCGCCGTCCAGGCGGTCGGGGCGCTGCCGGTCCTGATCCCGGCGCTCGGCGTCGAGAAGATCGACATGGCCGATCTCGCCCGTCGCCTCGACGGCCTTCTGCTCACCGGCGGCGTCTCCAACGTCGAGCCGCATCGCTACGGCGGCGGGCCCAGCCGCGCCGACACGCCGCACGATCGCCAGCGCGACTCGACCGTGCTGCCGCTGATCCGCGCCTGCATCGACGAGGGCACGCCGGTATTCGGCATCTGCCGCGGCATCCAGGAGATCAACGTGGCGCTCGGCGGCACGCTGCACCAGCACGTGCACGAGGTCGACGGCAAGCACGACCATCGCTCCGACAAGAACAAGCCGTGGCCCGAGCGCTACGGCCATGCCCACGCGGTCAAGCTGACGCCGGGCGGCTTCCTCAACCGCGCGCTCGGCACCACCGAGGCGCAGGTCAACTCGCTGCACGGCCAGGGCATCGACCGCCTGGCGCCCGGCCTCGTCGTCGAGGCCACCGCGCCCGACGGGCTGATCGAGGCGGTCAGGGTCGAGGACGCGGCCTTCGCGATGGGCGTGCAGTGGCACGCCGAGTATCCGAGCCTTGCCGATCCGGTCTCGAAGGCGCTGTTCGACGGCTTCTCGAAGGCCTGCCACGACCGCGCCGAGGCGCGGGTTCGCGCGATCCTGAGGGCGCGCGCCGCCTAACCGCCGTAGCTGACGCGCCAGATCGTCTTGCCGGTGTCGTCAGTGACCAGGATGCTCCCGTCCGGCATCTCGGCGACGCCGGCGGGACGGCCCCAGACTTCGGCGCGCTCGGTGCCGCCGGAGCGGAAGCCGTCGAGGAAGACCTCGTAGCCGCCCTCGGGCCTGCCGTCGCGGAACTTCACGCGGACGAGCTGGTAGCCGAGCGGCTTCCCCGAGTTCCACGATCCGCGCAGCGTGACGAACGCATCGCCGCGATACTCGGCCGGGAACTGGCGGCCCTGATAGAAGATCAGGCCGATCGGCGCCGAGTGCGACTTGAACAGCACGTCCGGCACCACCGCCTGGCGCACCAGGTCGGGCCGCCGATCGGCGTAGCTCGGCTGCGGGTTCTGGCCGATGTACGAATAGGGCCAGCCGTAGAAGGCGCCCTGCTTCACCTCGGTCAGGTAGTCGGGCACGAGATCGTCGCCGAGCCCGTCGCGCTCGTTGACCACCGTGAAGAGGCGATTGCTGCCCGGCAGGAAGGCGATGCCGACGGGATTGCGAAGGCCGGTCGCGAACGTCACCTGGCCGCGTGCGGTGCCGCTGGGCCCGTCGATGCGGAAGGACTGGATCGTCGCGCGCGGCGCCTGCTCCTCGCCGATGTTGCCGGCCGAGCCGATCGAGACGAAGAGCTGGCTGCCGTCGGCCGAGACGGCGACGTTGCGGGTCCAGTGACCGCCGCCCGAGCCGATCGCGCCGTCCGACGTCACCGGCTCCTTGGGCCCGCGCGGCTTGAGGTCGCCCGCCTGGTAGGGCACGCGCCAGACGCGGACGGTGTCGGCGAAATAGAGATACCCGCCATGGATCGCGAGCCCGTGCGGACGATCGAGATCCTCGATGAAGGGCTGCACGACGTCGGCGCGGCCGTCATTGTCGCTGTCGCGGAGGATCGTGATCTGATCCTCCGATGGTTCGGCGAGAAGCACGTCGCCGTTGCTTGCCGCGATCAGGTGGCGCGGGTGGCTGAGGCCGGCGCGGAACAGCGTCACCTTGAAGCCGGGCGGCGCCTTCGGCATCGCGTCCGGCGGCCGCGAGACGACGCGCGGCGCATTGCTCACCGAGCGGGTGGCATAGGGCGGCGGCATGTCCGACGGCATGAGGCGAATGCGCTCGCCGACCTCCGCGTGAGTCGCGGAGGCGATACTCGCGAAGAGCAGTCCGGCGAGCGCCGCTTTCATCGGATCAAGCCTGCATCAAGGCCGCGACCCCCGGCAAGGTCTTGCCTTCGAGCCATTCGAGGAAGGCGCCGCCGGCGGTCGAGACGTAGCTGAACCTCTCCTCGACGCCCGCCGCCGCCAGCGCCGCGACCGTGTCGCCGCCGCCGCCGACCGAGTTGAGATTTCCGGCCGTGGTGAGGTCGGCCGCGGCACGCGCGACCAGGACCGTGGCGGCATCGAACGGCTTGGTCTCGAACGCGCCGAGCGGCCCGTTCCACACGAGCGTCTTGCACTCGGCCAGCAGCTTCGCAAGCTCGGCTGCGCTCCTGGGGCCCACATCGAGGATCATCTGGTCGTCCGGCACCGCGTCGATCGCGACCGTGCGGCTCGCCACGCCCGCCTTGAGCTCGGCCGCGACCACCGCGTCGACGGGCAGCACGATCCGGCATCTCCGGGCCTCGGCCTTCTTCACGATCTCGCGCGCGGTATCCGCCATGTCGCGCTCGGCCAGCGACTTGCCGATCTTGATGCCTTTCGCGACGAGGAAGGTATTGGCCATGCCGCCGCCGATCGCGAGCATGTCGACCTTGCCGACGAGGTTGCCGAGCAGGTCGAGCTTGGTCGAGACCTTGGCGCCGCCGACGATCGCCATCAGCGGCCGCTGCGGGTTCTCCAGCCCTTTGCTCAAGGCCTCCAGCTCCGCCTGCATCAGCCGTCCTGCCGCCGCCGGGCGGCGCTTCGCCAGCGCGTCGATCGAGGCATGCGCCCGATGCGC
>CAZDGR010000147.1:0-10134 GCA_964504845.1 uncultured Rhizobium sp.
CATGCCGTCGCGCAGCGGCGTCACCAGCCCGACGCGGGCGTGGCGATAGAATCCCGCGAGCGTCGGTCGCGCGACCGGCTTGTTGAGATAGCGGATCGGATTCCAGTCGAACTCGGCGTACTTGCCGTTGATGCGCCCGGCCAGGGCCTCGAGCTCCTTGCGCAGCGACCTGTACTGGGCGACCTCGCCGCGCGAGATCGGCGTCACCTGAAGAAAGGTCACCTTCCGCCTATGCTCGGACCAGGTGCTGAGCAGGGATTCGAACGCTTCCAGCCGCTTCGGAATGCCCTTCGAGTAGTCGAGACGGTCGACGCCAATCACCAGCTGGCGGCCGGTCAGGCTTTCTGTCAGCCGCCGAGTCTCGCGCGCGGTCTCCCCCTTCTTCGCCCAGGCGGCGAACTCGTCGACGTCGATGCCGACCGGGAACACGCCGGTGGTGGCACGGCGATCGCCCGAGACCAGCCGGCCGCGAGAATCCAGGCTACCTTGACCGTGCTCGATCACGCAGCGCTCGAAGGCATGGCGATCGATCTCGGTCTGGAAGCCGACGAGGTCGTAGGCCAGAAGTGCGCGTGCCAGCTGCTCATATCCTGGAAGTGCCGACAGCACCTCCGGCGCGGGGAATGGGATGTGAAGGAAAAAGCCGATCGGGTTCCTGACGCCGAGCCGTCGCAGCATCTCGGCGAGCGGAATGAAGTGGTAGTCGTGGACCCAGATCGTGTCGTCGGGCCGGATCAGGCCGGCGAGTGCCCGGGCGTAGCGGGCATTGACCGCGAAGTAGCCCTTGAGCTGGGCGCGGCGGAAGTCGATCAGCCCGAGACGGTAATGGAACAGCGGCCACAACGTCGCGTTCGAGAAGCCGGCGTAGTAGGTCTCGTGCTCCTCGGCCGAAAGGTCGAGCGTCGCGTAGTCCATGCGGCCGTCGCTGGCGCGCGTCGGCTCGTCCGCCGGCGCCGCTACGATGTCGCCGCTCCAGCCGAACCAGAGCCCTCCGGACGGTGCCAGCGCTTCCTTCAGCGCGACCGCGAGGCCGCCGGCCTTCAGAGCGCGGTCGCCCGGAATGGCGACGCGGTTGGAGACGATCACGAGACGCGCCAAAACGCTTCCTCCCAGGTCTTCGACAGCCGCATCGCAGAATTGACCAAGCCGACCATCGCGTAGGTCTGCGGGAAGTTGCCCCACTGCTCGCCGGTATTGGGATCGAGATCCTCGGAAAGCAGGCCGAGCGGGTTGCGCCAGGAGAGCGTTTCCTCGAACCAGGCCCGCGCCTCGTCGCGGCGGCCGGCGGCGACCAGCGCGTCGATGTACCAGAAGGTGCAGACGGTGAAGGACGTCGCCGGCTTGCCGAAATCGTCCGGCGCGTCATAGCGGAAGATCTGGCGGCCGTTGCGGAGCTTCCGCTCGATCGTCGCCAGCGTGCCGGTGAAGCGCGGGTCGTCGGCGGCGAGGAAGCCGACCTCCTGCAGAAGCAGCAGGCTCGCGTCGATGTCGGTTCCCCCGAAGCTCTCGACGAAGGTATTGGCCTTTTCGTCCCACGCCTGATCGAGGATCGCCTTCCGGATCCGCGCCGCCTCGCCTTTCCAGTACGAGGCCCGGTCGTTGAGGCCGAGATGAGTCGCGATCTTGGCGAGACGCGCGATGCCGGCCCAGCACATAGCCGCCGAATGCGTGTGGACGCGGGCACGTCCGCGGAATTCCCAGATTCCGGCGTCGGGCTCGAGCGCGACCCGTGCCGCGACCTCGCCGAGCTGCTCGAGCTGGTTGAACAGCGCCTCGTCGCCCACGCGCGGCAGCCGCGTGTCGAAGAACATCTGCGCCCCGGCCAGGATCACGCTGCCATAGACGTCGTTCTGGACCTGCTCCGCCGCCTGGTTGCCGACGCGGACCGGGCCCATGCCGCGGTACCCCACCAGCGCCGGGACGATGTGCTCGGTCAGCGGCTGGTCGGGCACGATGCCGTACACCGGCTTCAGCTGCATCGCCGGCTCCGAGACGGTCACCGAGGCGATGTAGCCCAGGTAATCCTCCATCGTCTTGGTGGCGCCGAGGCGGTTCAGCGCGTGGACGACGAAGAACGTGTCGCGCAGCCAGCAGAACCGGTAGTCCCAGTTGCGGCCGCTGTTCGCGTGCTCGGGAAGCGAGGTGGTCAGCGCCGCGACGATCGCCCCGGTCTCCTCGTACTCGCAGAGCTTGAGCGTGATCGCGGCGCGGATCACCGCGTCCTGCCATTCGAACGGGATCGCCAGGTCGCGGACCCACTCGAGCCAGAACTCGTTGGTGCGCTCGGCGAAGTCGCGGGCGGCGTGCGCGATCGGGCTCTCGAAGCTCTCGTCCTGGCTGAAGATCAGGTTGATCGGCTGGTCGAGCACGAACAGCGTCTCGTTCTCGATGTAGGAGACCGGCGCATCGGTGGTCACGCGCATCGAGGAGTCGTTGCCGATGTAGCGGATGTGGTTGCTGCCGAGCGTATGGCGCGGCTCGGTCGCGCCATAGTCGAAGCGCGGCCGGATGCGGAGGCGGATGCGCGCGCGGCCGGCGACCGGCTCGACGCGGCGGATCAGCATGATCGGGCGGAAGGTCCGGCGGTGGTTGCGGAACCTGGGCGCGAAGTCGGTGATGCGCACCTGCGCTCCCGACTTGTCGGTCAGGAGCGTCTCCAGCATCGCTGTGTTGCGGAGGTAGCTCCGCTTGCATTCGACGCGGTCGGCGAGATCGACGTCGGCGAAGCCCCAGTCGGCATTGCCGGCGAGCAGGTTGCAGAACACCGGGTCGCCGTCGAGCCTCGGCATGCACCACCAGACGATTCGGCCGTCGCAATCGATCAAAGCCGCGACCGCGCAGTTGCCGATGGCGGCAAGGTCGAGGTTGCTCACGCCGTCACCGTCTCGACGAGATGCATCGGGAGCTTCGCGAGCCAGGCCCTGACGTCGGCCGGTCCCTCGAAGCCCGGACCCGGCGTCAGGTCGCGGACCGGAAGCGCGAGCCCGCCCAGGCGCCTGGCGCCAGCGAAGCCGTCGAGATCGGTCTCGTCGTCGCCAACGAAGACCGGCACGCGGCCCCGGAAAGGAGGATCGGCCATCAGGGCTTCGACCGCCTTCCCCTTGTCGATGCCGTTGCGCCTGACCTCCCAGATCATCTTGCCCGGGCGCATGTCGAATTCCCTAAGGTCGTCCTCCTCGAGCACCGCCTCGATACGGCGGGCGAGAACCTCGCGCACGTCGGGCGCCAGGCGATAGTGGAAGGCGACGGCACCGGCCTTGTCCTCGACGATCACGCCCTGCAAGCCGATCGCCGCGGTGATCAGCTTCTCGCGCTGATCCTGCGTCATCAGCGCGGCGACGCGGCGCGGCGGACCCGCTTTCGGCCTGAGCTCGAAACCGTGGATGCCGGCGGCGGGAAGCTGGAGAGGATGAAACAGCGCGTCGATGTCGGCGACGGCGCGGCCGCTGACGAGCGCCAGCGCACCGCCGAGCACCTTGGCCGCCCGCACCAGCGACGTCAGCAGGCCCTCGGGCACGACGACCGCGCTCGGCGTCTCGGCGAGATCGAGCAGCGTCCCGTCGATGTCGAGGAAGAGAGCCCAATCGCGACGGGGCATGAGCTCGGGGAGGGTGGGGGCCATGCCGTCCATGGATCTTCCGTCTTGTGTCGCGCGAGCGGACTCACTCCCGCCCATTGCCCCCTTTGCCCGCGTAACACCCTGGGAGACTTACTCAATAACGCCCGGCGGGGCAGCGAGTTGCCGGACCGGGCACCGGCTTCACCTCGTATTCGTCACGTTCCCGCCTTGCACATGCCGTTTCGTATCGGCGACACTTGTTCCGGTTCGGAAAGCGAGCCGGCCTCAACGGTCCAACAACACTAGACAGTGGAGCCACGTCATGCATCGCAATAGGCATTTAGGATTGGCCCTCGTCGGTGCCGCGCTCGCCTTCGCAGCGACGGCACCTGCAGAGGCTCAGAACAACGTGCTGCGCGTCGTTCCCCAGGCCGACGTGAAGGTGCTCGACAGCCATTTCTCTTCGATCCAGATAACCAAGATCTTCGCGCTGATGGTCCAGGACACGCTGTTCGCGTGGGACTACAAGCTCGGCGCCAAGCCGCAGATGGTCGAGAACTGGGCGGTATCGGCCGACAAGCTGAGCTGGACCTTCTCGCTGCGTCCGGGCCTCAAGTTCCATGACGGCACGCCTGTCACCTCCAAGGACGCCGTCGCCTCGATCCAGCGCTGGACCAAGCGCGACGTCATCGGCCAGCGGCTCGCCTCGTTCACCGCCGACTGGTCGGTGGTCGACGACCGCACCTTCGTGCTCAAGCTCAAGGAGCCCTACGGCTTCGTCGAGTTCTCGATCGGCTCGGCCGGCGGCCAGATGCCTGTGATCTTCCGCGAGGCCGACGCCAAGACCGACGCGGCGACGCCGATCGCGACCGGCATCGGCTCCGGTCCCTTCATCCTCAATCGCAACGAATGGAAGCCGGGCGCCTTCGTCGCCTTCAGGAAGAATCCCGACTACATCCCGCGCACCGAGCCGGTGGACGGTCTCACCGGCGGCAAGATCGCCAAGGTCGACCGCGTCGAATGGCACATCATTCCCGATTCCGGCACCGTCGCGGCCGCGATCGCCAAGGGCGAGGTCGACCTCTGGGATTCGCCGTCGAACGACCAGGTCGCGCCGCTGGCCAACAACCGGGATCTGGTGATCGACAAACTTCCGCCCTTCGGCAACTACGGCGGGATGCGCGTCAACTCGCTGCTGCCGCCGTTCAACGACGTGAGGGCGCGCCAGGCGCTGGCATATCTGTTCGACCAGCGCGACTTCATGGCCGCCGCCTACGGCGATCAGAAGTGGTGGAAGACCTGCAACTCCTTCTACGTCTGCGACGGGCCGTGGGGCAGCGAGGCAGGCTCGGAGCCGTACAAGAAGAAGGACCTGGCGAAGGCCAAGCAGCTCTTCGCCGAAGCCGGCTACAAGGGCGAGAAGCTGGTCCTGATGACCACCAACGAGCTGCCGCAGATCGGCGCGATGGCGCAGGTGGCGGCGGCCAATCTCAAGGAAGCCGGCGTCAACGTCGAGCTCCAGGTCGCGGACTGGGGCACCGTAGTGAGCCGCATGCCGAAGAAGGACTCGCCGGCGACGGACTCGGGCGGCTGGAACATGTTCACCACTTGGTTCACCGGCACGACGATGCACTCGCCGCTGACCAACATCGCGACCAACATGGCCTGCGGCGGCAACAACTGGTTCGGCTGGGCCTGCGACGCCGAGGCCGAGAAGCTCCGCGACGCATTCCTGCGGGCTCCGGACGACGCTGCCCGCAAGGCGGCGCTCGACCCCCTGCACAAGCGCCTGCAGGAAGTGCAGCCGATTGCCCTCCTCGGCCAGTTCGACCCGCCTTTCGTGTGGCGGAAGAACGTGACCGGCGTGGTGAAGGGTTCGGTGCTGGTGTTCTGGAACATCAGCAAGTCCTGACCTAGTCTCTCCGTCACCAACGGGGCCGGCGGCTTCCTGTCGCCGGCCCTTCTCTTTTCAGGGGCGCATCACATGGCAGATCGGATCGGCTTCATCGGGCTCGGCAACATGGGCGGGCCGATGTCGGCCAACCTCGCGCGCAAGGGATTCCAGGTCACCGTCTTCGACCCCAGGCCGGCGGCGATCGAGAAACTCACCGCGCTCGGCGCCAGGGGCGCGAAGAACGTCGGCGAGGCGATCGGCAATGCCGACATCGTCGTCACCATGGTGCCCGACACGCCTGACGTCGAAGGTGTCGTGCTCGGTCCCGACGGAACGCTGGCGCGCGGCCGCAAAGGCATGCTGCACATGGACATGAGCACGATCTCGCCGGCGGCGAGCCGGCGCATGGCCGAGAAACTGAAGGAGAAGGGCATCGGCTGGGTCGACGCCGGCGTCGGGCGTTCCCCCGCGCACGCCGAAAAGGGCGAGAGCCTTTTCATGGTGGGAGCGTCGGCGGAAGACCTCGCGCGTGTCACACCGCTGCTGAACGCGATGGGCAACAAGATCGTCCATTGCGGCGGCCCCGGCGCCGGTATCGCGACCAAGGTCGTGAACAACTATCTCGCGATGTGCCTCAACCAGCTCAACGCCGAGGTCTTCACCTTGGGCGCCAAGCTCGGGCTCGACACCAAGGCGCTGTTCGAGGTGGTGACCTCGTCGCTCTCGAGCAACGACCATCTGAAGCTCTACTGGCCGACCAAGGCGCTCAAAGGCGACATCGAGCCCGGCTTCGCGCTCGACCTCGCCTTCAAGGATCTCTCGATCGGCGTCGGCGCGGCCAAGGAGGCTGGATCGCCGGCGCATGTCGGCAGCGCCGCGCGCGAGGCGATGATCCGCGCGCGTACCCAGCAGGGTCTCGGGCAGAAGGACGTGACGGCGCTGCTGACAGCCGCCGCCAAGGAAGCGGGGATCAAGCCGCCGACGCTCTAGACGGACGAAGTGCGGGCGCCGTCGCCTGGCCTTTCGGCCGGCAACGACGCCCGCTACGCCATCACACTTGGCGAGGTGGCTATCCCCACAACCGACCCCGGCCCGCGGACGGCGATCCGACGAGACGGGAGGACGGGGTCAGCTGGAGAAGTAGAAGCTGAAGCCCGGACGGGGCGGCGGCGGGTAGTAAACCCGAGGCCGGTATGGCCGGTAGTAATATACCGGCGGCGGCGCGTAATAGGCCGGCGGCGGATCATAGTACCGGTAGTACGGCCGCCCGTAGCGGTCGTAGTAGACCGTCTGCGCCGACGCAGGCGTGGTGACGGCAACCACCGAGATCACGCCGACGGCTGCCGCAATGAGCGTGCGTATGCGTGTCATGGCTAACTCCTTGCGAGAGAAAAGAACTTATCGGCCGCTGCTCAGAGCGCCGACGGCCGCGCCGCCCGCGCCGCCGATCACCGCGCCGGTGAGCCAGCTGCCCGTCAGCGAGCCGATGATGGCGCCGCCGGCCGCACCGATGGCGCCGCCCGACAGGGCCCGCTGCTGCTGGTTGGTCATGTTGGAGCACCCGGCGGCGCCGAGAGCCAGAAATGACAGGACGAGGACCATGGGGATACGCATGACAACTCCTCAAGCATTGTCCGCCCCACCCATCTAGGCGAGGCTTGCCAGGAGCACTAGCACCCGGGCGCGGAAGTAGTTGCGAGGTCACCGGAACCGGAAACCCGGTCACAGCGTTGTCACTGGTGCGTCGCCTTCCCGTGGCCGTCCACCTTCGATAACGTCGAGGCTATGTCCTTAGCGCGTCTTGCAAAGATCGTGGTGGCGGTCGCCCTCGTCGCGGCCTGCGACAAGCTTCCACCGCTCAGCGGACCGGCGCCATCGGCCCCGGCGGTGCAACCGAGCGCGCCTGCGCCCGCATCTCAGGGTACCGCACCGGCCCGCGCCGCCACGCCGCAGCCCGCACCTCCCGCTACCGCGGCGCTTCCGCCCGACGCACTCCCGAAGATCGAAGGAATGCGCCAGGACGAGATCGTCGCCCGCTTCGGTACGCCCGCCTCCGAACGCGACGTCGCACCGGCCAAGGTTCTCGGCTACCGCGCGCCCGGATGCGAGGTCGCGATCTACCTTTATTTCGACACAGGACGAAACGGCTTCTTCGCGCTTCACTACGACGTCAACGGCCGTCCCACGCCGAGCCGCGACGGCGACCGTTGCCTAAGGCTCATCGCCGCCGCCAAACGAGGCTGAACAGAAATGATCGTGCTGGTCGACGACGATGCCACCTTCCGCGGTCTGCTCGCAGCGAACCTGGAAGATGCCGGATTTCGGGTACAGGACTTCCCCGGCGCCGCCCCGGCACTCGCCTGGGTTGCCGAAGGTCATCGCGCCGATGCGTGGGTGCTCGACTGGCGGATGCCGGAGACCGACGGGCCGGCGCTGCTGCGCGCGTTGCGCGAGGCCGGCGTCGACGCGCCGGTCGTGTTCCTCACCGGCCATGCCGAGCCGGTGTTCGAGGAGCACGGTCTGACGCTGGGCGCCGTCGACTTCGTCGACAAGGCGAAGAGTGCAGCGATCGTCGTGCAGCGTCTCAAGATCGCGCTTGCCGGCGCCAAGGCGGCACCGGTGCAGGAGGCGACGACCGCGCTCGCCTTCGACGGCGCCCGCGTCGTCTGGCACGGGAAGACAGTGTCGCTTACCCCGACCGAGGTCAGGATGGTGCGGCTGCTGGCCGAGCGTGCCGGCCGCGACGTGGGCTACCGCGAGATCTACGACGCCGCGCGCGGCCAGGGCTTCGTCGCGGGATCGGGCGCCGACGGCTATCGCACCAACGTGCGTGCCGCGATCCGGCGCATCCGCCAGAAGTTCCGCGACATCGACCAGGATTTCGACGCGATCGAGGCCTACCCCGGCTACGGCTATCGCTGGCGGAGCTGAGATGGCGCGCTGGATCCATTCCTTCGCCGCCCGCGGCATCCTTCTCGGCATCCTGTTCGTCGCCCTTCCGGTCCTCCTCTACGAGGTGTTCCGGGTCGCCGACGACCAGCGCCAGCAGCTGATGCTGACCTCGATCCAGACGACAGGCCTCACCGTCGGCCGCGCGATCGCGCCCAGGCTGGCGCGTGCCGAGACCGCGCCGAACTTTCGGCTGAGCGAGGAGCTGACACCGTTTCAGCAGGAAAGCCTGCTGATCCGTCTGCTGTTCAAGCCGGCGCAGCCGGCGGAAGCGGGATTCCTTCTCGTCGCCGCCGCGCCTGCAGTCGCACCGGCCGAGGCCGAGCTGGTGCGGGCACGGCTGGCGGAGACCGGCGTGCTGGACCGGCTCGGCGAGAGCTGCGCCGGCGACTTTCCGCTGGCGGTCCGTCGCGACCGCGGCGACGGTCAGGCCGAGATCGCGACCGCGATCGTGCCGGTCAAGTCGCCGCGGGGATGCTGGGCGCTGGTGGTCGCAACCGAGGTCGGCAACGGCCTAGGGCGGCCCTACTGGCAATCGCGCGAGGTGCAGATCGCCGCCGCCCTCTATCTCGCCTTCGCGATCATCGTGGCGCTGATCGTCTTCGATCTCCGCAGCGCGATCCGGCAGTTCGCGCACACCGCCCGCACCATCGCCTCGGGCCGCGCCCGCGCTCGTTTTGCCGATGCCAATCCGCTGCCCGAGCTCGATCCGGTGGCGACCGCCTTCGACCGCATGGTCGAGCGGCTGCGTGCGGCGGCGACCCATCTCCGCGACGCGGCCGAAGAGACCGCGCATGCGTTCAAGACGCCGCTGGGCACGATCCGCCAGGCAGTCGAGCCCTTGCGGCGCCGCGTCGATCCCAACGACGCCCGAGGCGTGATCGCGCTGGCCGCCGTGGAGGAGGCGCTTGATCGGCTCGACGGCATGGTCGAGCAGGCGCGTCGTCTGGACGACAGCGCCGCCGCCCTGCTCGATCCGTCCGAGGAGCCGACGGACATCGCAACCATCATGGAAGCCGCGGCCGAGCGCATCACACCGGACGCCGCCGCCCGCAACATCGCGATCGGCGTCGTCGCCGATGCCGGGGTCATCCTGCCGCGCGGCGGCAACCTGCTCGCCGCGGCCCTCGACCAGGTACTCGACAACGCGCTGACCTTCTCGCCGAAGGGCGGCACGATCCGCGTCGCGCTGACCGTCGACAGGAACCTCGCCAACTTGGTGGTCGAGGATGACGGGCCGGGCGTGACGCCCGATCGGCTGCCGCACCTGTTCGAGCGCGGGTCGTCGTTCCGACCGCCCGAGGTCGGCGCCGGCTTCGGACTCGGCCTCTGGGTGGTCCGCCGCAACCTGACCGCGCTCAACGGCTCGGCCGTCGCCGAGAACCGGACCGAGGGCGGATTCCGCGTGACCTTGAGCCTCCCGCTCGACTAGGCAGGCACGTAGATCAGCCTGATCACGTCGTCGTCGATCCGGTCGTGGGCGACGAGGCGGAGCCGGGGCCGGGGGCCGGCGAAGAACCGCGCGCCGCGACCGAGGACGACCGGGTGGAAGTAGAGCCGATACTCGTCGATGAGACCGAGATCGGTCAGGCTTCGCGCCAGGTCGGGTCCGGAAACCGTAACCTCGCCGGCGAGCTTGGCCTTCAGGCCGCGTATAGCCGCTTCCACGTCGCCCGGGACGAGCGTGGCGTTGGGGCCGACCGACTTCAGCGAGCGCGACACGACCCACTTC
>CAZDGR010000148.1:0-10114 GCA_964504845.1 uncultured Rhizobium sp.
GCTTGCGCTCGATGCCAGGGGACGCGCCAGCGTCGACATCCCGCTCAACGATTCGCTGACGTCATTCCGCATCGTCGCGGTGGCCGATGCCGGCATCGGCCTGTTCGGCAGCGGCCAGACTTCCATCCGCACCACCCAGGACCTGATGCTGCTGTCGGGGTTGCCGCCGCTGGTGCGGGAGGGCGATCGCTTCGATGCGCGCTTCACCGTGCGCAATACCTCCCAGCGCCAGAGCGACGTCGAGCTCGATGGCGCCATCGTCGATGTTGCCGACCAGCCAGTCGATCGACGCCGGGTCGAGCCCGCCCCAGCGCATGAAGTGGCGGTACCAGATCGAGCCGCTGGCGGTGACGCTGTAGGTGCCGACGCGCTTGCCGGCGAGGTCCTTGAGGCTCCGGATCGGGCTGCCCTTCCTCACGTAGAAGTCGCGGCCGCCGAAGTTGCGCAAGGGGAAGACCGGAAGCCCGACATGCGAGCGGTCGCCCTTGTCGATGCGATAGAGATGCTGGGCCATCGAGCCTTCGCCGCCGGTGACCGTCGCATCCCCGGTCGCGCGACGCAGCGCCTCGGCACGGTCGGTCCAACGGCCGTAGCGGCCGAGGATCATGGTGAGGTCTATCCCCGGCGTGTCGATCATGCCGCAGGCAAGCGGCAGGACGCGGACATAATCGGCGCAGGTCAGCGAGATCTTGAGGTCGGCCATGGCGCGGTCTCTCCTTTGGGACGGGGATTGGAGCCTCCCCGGCCGCCATTGACAACCCGCCTGCTGGCCCGTCGCGGGATCGGGACCAAGACGGCGTTGTCACCGGGCGGATTTGCGATCATGTTGGCGGCCCCCGACCGCAAGACCGCCTAGATGCCGATCAAGATCCCGAACGACCTGCCCGCGCGTGCAACCCTCACCGCTGAGGGTGTGATGGTGATGCGCGAGGCCGACGCGGTGCGCCAGGACATCCGTCCGATGCGCATCGGCCTGCTCAACCTGATGCCCAACAAGATCAAGACCGAGACGCAGATCGCGCGTCTGCTGGGATCGACGCCGCTTCAGGTCGAGCTGACCCTGGTCAAGATGACCAACCACGTCGCGCGCAACACGCCGAACGAGCACATGATCTCGTTCTACCGGACCTTCGAGGACGTCCGCTCGGAGCGCTTCGACGGCTTCATCACGACCGGCGCCCCGGTCGAGCAGATGCCGTTCGAGCAGGTGACGTACTGGGACGAGCTCCGTCGCGTCTTCGACTGGACCCAGACCAACGTCTATTCGAGCTTCAACATCTGCTGGGGCGCGCAGGCGGCGATCCACCACTTCTACGGCATGCCGAAGTACCCTCTGGCGGAGAAGGCCTTCGGAGTCTATCGCCACCGCAACCTGGCGCCGGCGTCGCCCTACCTCCGCGGGTTCTCGGACGACTTCGCGATCCCGGTTTCGCGCTGGACCGAGGTCCGCCGCGAGGACATTCCGGCGTCGAGCGGCATGAGCGTCCTGATGGAGTCGGACGAGGCGGGGCTCTGCCTGCTCGACGATCCGAAGCACCGCTCGCTGCACATGTTCAACCACATCGAGTACGACTCCAACTCGCTCGGCGACGAGTACTTCCGTGACGTCGCGGCGAACACGCCGATCAAGCTGCCGCGCAACTACTTCCCCGGCGACGACCCCAGGCGGCCGCCGGAGAACCGCTGGCGCAGCCACGCGCATCTGCTGTTCGGCAACTGGATCAACGAGCTCTATCAGTCGACGCCGTTCGACTTAGGCACGATAGGCAGGCGATGACGACCAGGCGCCGGCCCGCCGACGAGCAGGCTGAGCGCATCGCGGCAGCGTGTCTTTGCGGCGCGGTCAAGATCGACATCCAGTATCCGGCGTTCTGGGCCTGGCACGACCACGGCCGGCCGAGCCGGCTCGCCCATGGTGCCGCCTATGCCACGTATGTCGGCACCTGGCGGAAGCGCTTCCGGATCGTGAAGGGAAAGCGCACGGTCAGGGAGTATCTCGACAAGGAGACCGGCAGCACGCGGGCCTTCTGCTCGAAATGCGGCACGCCCGTATGGTATGTGCGCAAGAGCGCGCCGAAATGGATCAACATCCCGCGCGCGCTGTTCACCGCCCGCACCGGCCGCGAGCCGCGCTATCACCTGAATTACTCGGAGCTGCAGGACTGGATCTTCACCGGTGCCGCGCTTGGGCCGCTGAAGAACTATCCGGACGTGATGTACGAGCGCCCGAAGCGCAAGAAGCGGAACGAGCCGCCGCCGATGTTCTGACGGCGGCTCGCTGCCTCAGAGCTTAAGCGAGGTGCTTCTTGAAGTGGGCGACCGTGCGGTCCCACGACAGCTTCGCCGCCGCTTCCTGGTAGCGCGGCGTCGAGTTGTTGTGGAAGCCGTGCTGGGTGCCGGCGTAGGTCTGGATCTCGATCGAGGCGCCGGCAGCCTTGAGTGCCGCCTCGTAGGCCGGATAGGTCCCGTTGACGTTCGGGTCGGTCTCGGCGAGATGGACCAGAAGCGGCGCCTTGATGTCCTTCACCACGTCGGCCGCCGCGGCGACGCCGTAGTATGGGACGCCGGCCTGCATGTCGCCCTTGAGCGTGGCTGCGAGCCAGTTCGTGGTGCCGCCGCCCCAGCAGAAGCCGGTGACGCCAAGCTTGCCGTTCGACATCGCATGCTTCTTCAGGAACATCGCGCTGTTCAGCATGTCGGTTCGGAGCTTCGGCTGCTCGAGCTTCGACTGCATCTCGCGGCCCTCGTCGTCGTTGCCGGGATAGCCCCCGACCGGCGAGAGACCGTCCGGCGCCAGCGCCAGGAACCCGGCGACGGCAGCCCGGCGCGCCACGTCCTCGATGTAGGGATTGAGCCCGCGGTTCTCGTGCACCACCAGCACGACCGGGAACGGACCGTTGCCGGTCGGCTGCACCAGGTAGCCCTTCATCTGGCCCGAGGTGCCGCCGGGCGACGGATAGCTGACATAGCGCGCCTTCATGCGCTCGTCGGTGAAGGAGATCGTCTGCGCCTTGGCATAGTTCGGCAGCAGCGCGTGGGCCATCGCAAGCCCGCCGACGGTCACCGCGGCGGACCGGGCGAGGAAGGTGCGGCGGTCCATGCGGCCGTGGCAGTACTCGTCGTAAAGATCGTACACCCGCTGGTCGATCCAGCCCTGGGTCAGCGCCTCAGGGGCGCGTTCAAACTGGTCGGTCATCTCACTCTCCTCCGCATTTGGTCGGCTTTCGCCGATTGTGAAGCCAACTTCATCGCGTCCCGCCAGCGGTCTCGGAGCCGGGCCCCCGCGGGGACGGCGAAACATAGCAGGGGCGGGGTTGTCGGGCAGCCTTCCCGGCGATCACGACGGCGTGGGGAACGGCCTAGTCCGTGGTCTCGAAATCGGCCGGAGCAGTGATCTCGACCAGCTCCAGGTCGTCGGAGTGGGCGAGCTCGCGGTGCCGGATCCTCGGCGGCTGGTAGACACTGTCGCCGGGCTTCAACGTCACCTCGCCGATGTCCTCATACTCGAAGCGCACCCATCCGCGGGTGACGAAGACCATCTGGAAGTCGAGGTGATGGCGGTGCCAGCGCGGCTCGGCATGCTTGCCCGGTACCGCGCGGATCACATGCGCCCGGACGCCGCCGGCGCTGGCCTCGGCGACGCCGAGGTCGCGATAGGCGAAGAAGGCGCGGAGGCCGGTGTCGAATGCGGCGCCATCCGCGTGGCTCACCCGGGTGCGGGCCGTTGTGCCCGCACCCGGTTCGATACGGTCCACTACTTGACCTCGTCGACCTCGTAGAACTTCACGTTCCACTGCGCACGCGCGAGACGATAGCCCGTGCGGTTGGCGCGATAGGCGATCGGGTTCACCTGGTTGTGGATCGGGAACCACGCGGCGTAGTCCATGATCTTCTTCTGGACGTCGGCGTAGAGCAGGGTGCGCTTGGCCGGGTCCATCTCGCCGCCCGCCTGCTCGAGCAGCTTGTCGAGCGCCGGATCGACATAGCTGCCCAGGTTGAAGCGGAAGCGGCCGGGCTCGGGTATGTTGCGGCTGTGGAACATCACCTCGAGCAGGCTCGGATCGGCCGCGATCCAGCGCAACGGGTTGATCTCGTGCTGATTGGCGAAGACGAGCTCGTCCCAGCGCGGGGCGGTGATGGTCTCGACCTTGAGGTCGAAGCCGATCTTCTTGAGATCCGCCTGGGCTGCGACGCCGACCTCGGGCAGCACCACCGCCAGCACCTGCCAGGTGGTGGCGAGCGGCTGCCCGTCCTTCATGCGGATTCCACCGGCGCCCATCTTCCAGCCGGCTTCCTCGAGAAGCGCCGCCGCCTTCTTCGGATCATAGGGGTAGTACTTCTCCGCATCCTTCCAGTAGCCCGTCGTCGTCGTCGACAGCGAGCTATAGGCGGGCTCGATCAGGCCGAAATACATGTCGTCGGTCAGCGCCTTGCGGTCGAAGCCATGCATGAAGGCCTGGCGCACGCGAATGTCCTGCAGCACGCCGCGCCTGGAGTTGAGCATCACGCCGAAGGGGAGGCCCGACGACGGCGTCATGATAGTCTTGTAGCGGCGATCCTGCCCAAGGCGTCGGACGTCGAGGATCGGCGTGAAGTCGGTGGCGTCGGCTTCGCCGCGCTCGAGCGCGGCGACGCGGGTCGAGGCATCGGCGATCGAGCGGTGAATGACGCGCGCGACCTTGCTCGGCCCCTTGTGCTTGGAATAGGCCGGCGCCCAGTTGTACGCATCGAAGCGGTCCATGACGACCTGCTTGCCGCGCTCCCAGTTCGTGAACTTGAACGGCCCGGTGCCGACCGGTGCCGCGGCGAAGCCGACGTCGCCCAGCGACTTCACCGCCGCCGGCGATACCGGTGACAGCACGCTCTCGCTCATCACCGCGATCGCCGGTGCATAGGGCCGGGTGTAGCGGATGCGGACCTCGTACGGGCCGACGATGTCGGCGCCGGCATAGGGGCCGAGGATGTCGATCGCCGCCCGGCTGCCGAGCGCCGGCTCGCGGATCGAGTCGAAGGTGAACTTCACCGCCTCGGCATTGAACGTGGTGCCGTCATGGAAGGTCACGTCCTCGCGCAGCTTCATGGTCAGCGCGAGCCCGTCCGCCGAGAGCGACCAGCTCGTCGCCAGGCCGGGGAACAAGGCGTTTTTCTCGTCCGACCCGACAAGCTGGTCGAACACCTGGTAGATCAGCTGCGTCTCGTGGCGGGACTGGGTGACGCGCGGATCCCAGGTGCGGGGATTGGCGTCGTCCTCGGCCCAGGTGATCGTAAGGCCCGGCGTCTGCGCCGAGGCGAGGCTTGTGGTGAGCAGCAGCGCTGCAGCGGACAAGGAAGCGTGACGTAACCGCATGGATATCTCCCACCGAGTTGCCATACCGTTAGTTCCAAATGATACTATGGCATCATAGACGACGCGGCGACAGGGTCTGTCGTCGACGGGGGGAAGCGCCATTCATCAACTGACCGGCTATGTCGATCGCTGGAGCGCGCGAGCGGGCGAGCGCATCCGCTTCATGGTGTCGAGTGCCGGCGATCGGCCCTATGCGCTCCGTTTCGTGCGCCATCTCTGCGCCGATCCCAATCCCGAAGGTCCCGGCTATCGCGAGATCGTGATGCCGACGCCGCTCGACGGTCAGCGCGAAGGCCTTTTTCACGCTGCCCACCCGGGCAGCCATGCGCGGATCGAGGCGCTCGCGCTCGATGGCGGCGGGCTCAAGCTCTCGGCGAGGGTCTGGCCGACCCTGCCCGGGAAAGGCCGGCAGGCCCTCGTCAGCATCGACGTCGATGGGGCTGCGATCCGTCTGGAAGTCGGTCCGCATGGCGGGGCGCAGCTCCGCCTCGGCGCGGAGACGGTCGCCGTCGATGCGCCGATGCTCAGCCGGCGCTGGTACGCGATCGAGGCGATCGTCGACGTCGCCGGCGGCCGCCTGTCGGTGACGCAAACGCCGCTCGAACCCGTCGGCACCCTCGTCGACGGCGGTCGCGGCGAGGCGAAAGCCGAGCTGCCGCCGCTTTCCGGCACCGCGCGCGTGCTCGTCGCCGCCGCGCTCGAGGGCGGCGACGTCATCGCGCACTACAACGGCAAGATCGAGCGGCCCAGGGTCGCGACGCTCAACGACGTCACGATCGGCGAGTGGGATTTCAGCCAGGGCATCCCGACCCAGCGCGTCATCGATGTCGGGCCGCAGGCCGCGCACGGGCAGCTGGTCAACCTGCCGACCAGAGCGATGGCCGGCTCCAACTGGACCGGCGCGGTGCATGACTGGAAGAGCGCGCCCGAGCAGTACGGCGCCATCCACTTCCACTGGGACGACATGGGCGATTGCGGCTGGCCGGAGGCCTTCGCGCTCGACGTGCCCAAGGAGTGGCCGAGCGGCTTCTATGCCGCGCCTATCAGGAACGAGGCCGGCGAGGACTACATCCCGTTCTTCGTGCGACCGGCGAAGGGGGCGGCCAAGGCGGAGGTCGCCTTCCTGGTTCCGACCTTCAGCTACCAGGTCTATTCGAGCTACTGGCGGCCGGAACGGAGCGTCGAGATCCTGGCACGCGCGCGCGCCTGGGGCGCGCTGCTGGAGACGCCGGGGTACAACACGCAGTTCGGCCTCTCCACGTACAACTATCACGCCGACGGATCGGGCGTGTCGATCACCTCGATGCTGCGCCCGCAGCTCGACACGCGGCCGCGCCAGATGAGCCTCCACGATCCCGCGCCGAAAGGATCGGGAACCGGACGCATCAACTGCGACAGCTACGTGGTCGACTGGCTCGACCGTGCCGGCATCGCGCATGACGTGCTCACCGACCATGACCTGCACGAGGAGGGCGTGGCGGCGCTCGAGCCCTATCGCGTCGTGATCTGCGCGCAGCATCCCGAGTATCACTCGCTCCGGATGATCGGGGCGTTCGAACGGTTCCTGGGCCAGGGCGGCCGGCTGATGTATCTCGGCGGCAATGGGTTTTACTGGCGGGCGGAGCCGAGCGCGGATGCGCCGCACGCGATCGAGGTGCGCCGGGCCGAGGGCGGCATCCGTGTCTGGGCGACCGAGCCCGGCGAGAGCTACAACCAGTTCGGCGGCGGCTACGGCGGTCTTCTCCGCCGCGTCGGCAAGGCCTCGCACAAGCTGGTCGGCATCGGGTTCTCGACGCAGGGCCGCCACCTGGGCTTTCCCTACGCCTTCACCGACGGCATCCGCAATCCGCGGGTCCGCTTCATGACGGAGGGCATCGAGAGCGCCGCGGCCCCGGGCGCCACGTTCGGCGACAGCGGCTTCATGGGCGGCGGCGCTGCAGGCTTCGAGCTCGACAGCGCCGATGCCAGATACGGCACGCCGCCGAATGCGCTGGTCGTCGCCAAGGGCGTCGTGATCCACGACGACTACGGCTGGGTCAACGAGGACATGCTGATCCATCGTCACCCACGGCCGCGCGAGGAGTGGTCCTGCGCCGACATGACCTTCTTCGAGACTGCTTTCGGCGGTGCCGTGTTCAGCGTCGGCTCGATGACCTATGTCGGTTCGCTGCCCCCCGAGAATTACGGCAACGTCTGCGCCCGCCTGACGACGAACGTGCTCCGTCGCTTCATGGATCCGAGGCCTTTCGCATGATTGCACGGATGCCCTGGTTCCTCCGGCGCATCCTCGGGATCGTCCCGACGCTGTTCCTGACCTGGAGCATCGTCTTCGGCGTGCTGCAGCTCATACCCGGCGATCCCGTGATGCTGGCGCTCGGCGGCACGCCGGCCAGCGACGAGGTGCTCGACAACGAGCGCCGGCGTCTCGGCCTCGACCAGCCCGTCTACATCCAGTACCTGACCTTCCTCAAGAAGATGGCGATCGGCGACCTCGGCAACGGCTATTCCTCGAAGCAGCCGGTCAGCGAGATGATCGCCGCGCGCGTGCGCCCGTCGCTCGAGCTCGCGCTCGGCGGCCTCCTCGTCGGCATCGTGCTCGGCGTCGGCCTCGGCATCGCCGCGGGCCTCAGGCCGCATGGCTGGATCGATACCGCGACGATGTCGACAGCACTGGTCGGCGTGTCGCTGCCGAGCTTCTGGATCGGCATGCTGCTGATCTACGTTTTCGGTCTTCAGCTCGAGTGGGTCCCGATCCTAGGCGACGGCA
Source organism: uncultured Rhizobium sp. (assembly GCA_964504845.1). Lineage (GTDB taxonomy): Bacteria > Pseudomonadota > Alphaproteobacteria > SHVZ01 > SHVZ01 > SHVZ01. The sequence continues at coordinate 8,115 of CAZDGR010000148.1, forward strand.
TCGACGCGCTGATCCTGCCCAGCATCACCATCGGTCTCTTCCTCGCGGGCGGCCTTGCACGACTGATCCGGAGCGCGCTGATCGAGACCATGGCCCAGGACTACATCCGCACCGCGCACTCGAAAGGCCTCTCGATCGTGCGCGTCGTCGCCAAGCACGCGATGCGCAACGCGATCATCCCGCCGATCACGTTGCTGGGCCTGCAGTTCGCGGTCCTGATCGGAGGCGCGGTGGTCACCGAACGTGTCTTCGCCCGCGCCGGTCTCGGCTCGATGCTGATCGACGCGGTGCTGACCAAGGACATCCCGCTGGTCCAGGGCCTCGTCGTCTACACGACGACCGCCTATATCGTGATCAACCTTCTGCTCGAGCTGCTCTACGGCATCGTCGATCCGCGGATCCGCTCGAGGCGCGCATGACCGCGACCGCGATCCTGCCGCCGCGCCGCCTGATCGCCCGCACGCTCGGCACGCCGGGCGCCGTCGCCGGCAGCATCATCCTCGCCATTCTCGTGCTCGGCGCGATCTTCGCTCCCTGGCTCTCGCCCTTCGATCCGAACGCGACGCGCGTCTGCCCGCGCCTAGCCGCCCCGTCGCTCCAGAACCTGTTCGGTTGCGATCTTTTCGGTCGCGACATCTTCAGCCGCATCCTCCACGGCGCGCGGCTGTCGCTTGCCGTCGGGCTGCTCACGGTCGCAATCAGCCTCATCGCCGGGACCTTCCTCGGCATGGTCATCGCCTTCCTCGGCGGACGTGCCGACCGCATCGGCGTTCGCCTCCTCGACGTGATGCTGGGATTCCCGGCGATCGTGCTGGCGATCCTGATCGTCGCCGTGCTCGGCGTCGGCGCCTTCAACGCGGCGCTCGCGGTCGGCATCTCCGGCATCCCCCGCATAGCGCGCGTCATTCGCTCGGCGACCCTGACCCTGGTCGGGCGCGAGTTCGTCGACTCGGCGCGTGCCGTCGGCGCCAGCCAGACCCGCATCCTGCGCCGCCACCTGCTGCCGAACCTGCTGCCGATCGTGATCGTGCTGGGCTCGCTCGACCTGGGCTCGGCGATCCTGTCGACCGCGACGCTCTCGTTCCTCGGCCTCGGCGCCCAGCCGCCGACGGCGGAGTGGGGGGCGATGCTGAGCGCCGGCCGCGAGTTCATGCGCTACGCCCCTTGGACCATGATCTTTCCGGGCTTGGCGCTGTTCCTCGCCGTCATGTCGGTCAACCTGGTCGGCGACCGGCTGAGCCACGTCCTCGACCCCCGCGCCTCGGGCAGCGATGGCTGACGCACCGCTACTTTCCGTCGAGCGGCTCGACGTCACGATGCGGGGGATTCCCGTGCTGGAAGACGTGTCGTTCCAGATCGCGCCCGGCGAGACGCTGGGGCTGGTCGGCGAGTCCGGCTGCGGCAAGAGCGTCACCGCGCTCTCGATCATGCGCCTCCTGCCTGATCCGCCGGGAAAGATTGCCGGCGGGCGCATCCTGTTCGATGGCATCGACATGACCGCGCTCGACGCCGCCGGCTTGCGCGCGATCCGCGGCGACCGCATCGGCATGATCTTCCAGGAGCCGATGACGTCGCTCAACCCGGTCTACACGATCGGCGACCAGATCGGCGAGAGCCTGATCGTCCATCGCGGCATGAGCGGGTCCGCCGCCAGAGCCGAGACCGCGAAGCTGCTCGACCTCGTCGGCATTCCGTCGGCGCGCAACCAGCTCGGCCGCTACCCGCACGAGATGTCGGGCGGCCAGCGCCAGCGCGTGATGATCGCGATCGCGCTCGCCTGCCGGCCGAAGCTGCTGATTGCCGACGAGCCGACCACCGCACTCGACGTGACTGTTCAGGCGCAGATCCTCGACCTGATCGGCCGGCTCCGGGTCGAGCTCGGCATGGCGGTGCTGCTGATAACCCACGACCTCGGCGTCGTCGCCGAGTTCTGCGACCGGGTCGCGGTCATGTATGCGGGCCGCATCGTCGAGGAGGCGCCGGCGGCCGAGCTCTTCCGC